>JAKBLT010000038.1:0-9954 GCA_021831925.1 Thermoplasmata archaeon | reverse complement strand
ATTCACGAAATATCCCTTTAAGAGCAAAAATGATGACATTGCCGAGAAAAGAACTGCCCTGCGCAGGCTAATTCTGCTTTTCTGGTATCTTTCGTTAAGAACGTTTCCCTTTTTTCCCATTATCGAAAGCAAATATCTGTAAAAATCATGACCGTGGACAGGTATTACATGATTGGCGTCTGATATTATGAGTTCTTCTTCTATATTTGAAAAATACTGCATGGCATATGACCTTGACATACATAGGGAGATACATATGTCGTGCATCCTAAGTGATCGTCTTAGTAGGAAAGCACGTGCAATAACACTCCATAAGGCATCATCTTCAGTAATGAGGAAAATATCTACGTCATCATTTTCCTTTGGCAGGTAAGAGACGGACCCGCTGATTCCAGCAAAAACGATCGTGTCGAGACGGAGCCTGTCAAGAAACTCGAGGCCGTAATTAATTTTGGATAGTTTCAGATCGTATGGTGACTGGATCCGGCCACTTGATTGCTCTCTGGAATCTGACATTTAACTTAATTATCAAATCAGACATATTACCCTTTTGCTTCTATTATCATGATATAGGAACAACTTTCTGCTTTCGTCTAAAAATGTTTATTCTCAATCTTTCGATATCTGATTGTGAGACGCTTTAAATTAGGGGTGTTTACCTTGATGCTTGCCATTCAGATCTCAGCAGGCCTATACCTTACATTTTTTGATTCAATTCTCAAGTCTTTCGGTTATATTCACTGGCTTGCACTGATTGGCTACCTGGTCCTGGATCTTATTCTATTATCCTTTCTTCTCCTGACGAGAAAAAATGTTATGACCAGATACATTGGCTTTTTTTCAGCGTTGGGAACAGTTGCCATGGTGGCAGATGCACTTTTGGGTCTTCCAGTTTCTGAATACAAGACCAGTTCAATCAATGCGATTGCCTACCTGTTTGGCTTCGGTGCTTCAGGGACAGGGAGTTCTTTTGGAGTTTCACTCGCCTTCACCACACTTCTTATATCTTCTGGATTGACTGCGGTCCTTGCCTCCGGCAGATTCTGAAAACGAAGACAAGTTTTAAATTGATCTGTATTTTATTCTTTCGACAAAGCAATGAAGATGACTTATTTCGTAAGGGTCGAAAAACCACATCTGCAGATGTTCCATGTTGAAATGGTGATTGAGGAGATAACTGAAAGTGAGATTACACTTACCCTGCCGGCATGGACCCCTGGCAGTTATCTAATCCGTGACTTTTCCAAAAACGTCAGGAAATTTGCAGCCTATGGGAAGGATGGAGAGCCACTGGAAAGTAAGAAAAAGGATAAGCTCAGCTGGAAAGTTTCCACAGGAGGCAGAACAGAGCTGCGCATATCATACAGCGTTTACGCGGACGAGCTCAGTGTGAGGACTTCCCACATGGATGCATCGCATGCCTTTATCCTCGGTACAAGCCTTTTCATGTACATGGAAGGCTACAAGGATCAGACAGTTGAGGTCGATCTTCATCTTCCTGAAGGCTGGCATGCAACAACCGCCCTTGATAAAATAGGAAATGACAGATACAGGGCGACAAATTACGACATACTTGTGGATTCACCAATCGAAGCCGGTACCCATGAAGATTACTCATTCACGGTCGATGGAAAAGAACATGTCATTGCTCTCTACGGTTTAAAGGGCATTAATTTTGAAAGACAGGTTGCAGACATGAAAAAGATTGCCGAGACCGCCATAAAGGTGTTCGAGCATGTACCATTCAAGAGATATGTATTCATCATACATGCCTATCCGGGAGCACAGGGAGGGGGTCTGGAGCACAGCAATTCATGTGTCATATCAACAGATATATATAACGCAATACCTGGTGAAAAATATGATCGTTTCCTTTCTGTTGTATCACACGAGTATTTTCATGCCTGGAACGTAAAGCGAATACGGCCGGTTGAGCTGGGCCCTTTCAATTACCGCGAGGAAAATTACACTACCCTGTTGTGGTTTTCTGAGGGATTTACGGAGTATTTCGGCAACCTTATACTTTATCGTTCAGGCCTGATTGACAGGAAAAGATACTTTGAACTCATATCTGACATGATTCATGACATAGAATCACTTCCAGGAGCACTTGAGACTTCGCTTGCGGATTCCTCTTTTGACACATGGATCAGGCTCTACAAGCCATCCCCGGATGATCTGAACAGTTATATCTCATATTATCTCAAGGGAAATGCTGCCGGCTTATTGCTGAATATAAACATGATTGCATCGACATCCGGGTCAGTAACTATAGACTCACTTATGAAGGCTTTATATGATAGATTTCGAAGGGATGGAAAAGGCATCACAGAAAAAGACATAATAAACGTGGCAAATGATCTCACATCTGCGGATTTCAGGGATTTCTTCCAGAAATATATTAGAGGGACCGGGAAGGTCGACTTTGACAGTGAATTATCCAAGGTTGGTCTCTCAATCACCAGAAAGTCAACATGGAACAAATCGGGTTCAGATTTGTCCACTACGGGCATGCTCATAAAAAAGGAAAATGGTGCTTTCCGTGTGTATTCAGTTCTCAGGGGCTGGCCATCCTATGAAAGTGGAATCAATGCCGGTGATGAGATCGTTGCTGTCAACGGTAAAAGATTTACGGATGCAAACACAAAAGCGCCAGGTAAAAATTCATGGTTACTGTATGACGCGCTGATTGTCAACCCCGGATCTTTAGTTGATGTGATCTTATTCAGGAGAAACTCGCTTTTGTCTGTTAGTATTAAGACAACATCACCACCCAATGACAGCTACGAGATGCAGGAAGACAAGAAACCATCCCCGGAGGCTGCAAAATATCTTGATATCCTTCTTGCAAAATAGATCTTACATCAGCTGAACGGCCGCGACACCATTTATCTTCCTCATCTCCGGCAGGAGCTCGGCCGGTATAGGTCTGTCTGTCACTATGATGGCTGTTGGTTTATCAGTCATTTCAGGATCATCGGCAATGACCTGTCTTACGTTAATGCCCCTCATCGCAACTATGGAGAGTGCAGATGCAATTATGCCGGGGCGATCCTGGAGTTCAGGTATAATCTGTATTACCCCAAGGCCCATTTTGGATGATGATACGCCGAGGTTTGCCACCGGCACAAGATCTGAAAAAAAAGCAAGAAGCTGTGGATCCCCCGCTATATGGTTGACAGCACCTATCACAACTCTCCTGTCAACATTTACCGCCCTGGAGACCTGACCGGCTGACATCTCTATGTCTCCGCAGTGGATCTGATAGGCGCCGTCCAGTCCCTTCCTTATACTGAGGCCGAGCTGGAGAAGTGTCTGGGCTACCTTCAGCTGAGAAGGAAGCCCCTTAAATTTTTCCTTAAGTATAGGCCACATGATGACTATGATGGCGGATCTGTTATACCGTCTTCTGATACCTGTATGACCACTTCACCTTCTGGCAGGCTGGGTGAGTCAATAAGCCGCGCTATCCTTCTACCCGCTTTCGACTTTCTCAGGTATATCCTGAAAGTTGCTGTATGACCAACGATATTACCGCCTATTGGTGCCGTCGGGTCACCAAAGAATACATCCGGTCTGGCGGAAACCTGGTTTGTGACAGCGATAACAGCGTTGTTGAGAAGACCGAATTTAAGGAGATCATGCATGTGCCTGTTGAGAAGCTGCTGTCTTTCAGCGAGCGACCCCCTTCCCATATATTCAGCCCTGAAATGGGATGTCAGTGAATCAACTATCAACAGCCTTATGTTCTTGCCCTTAGCTTCATCAAGGGCCTTTTCTGCTAGAAGGATCTGGTGGTGTGAATTATAGGCCCTGGCCACCTGTATTCTTCTGAGTGTTTCATCAGGGTCCAGGCCGCGTGCCTTGGCCATCTGAATTATTCTTTCCGGACGGAAGGTATTTTCTGTGTCTATGATCAAAACATCAGAGTTGAAGCCGTTCATATCCTCCGGGGCTGTTGCATTGACAGCCAGCTGCTGCATTATCTGTGTCTTCCCAGATCCAAATTCGCCAAAAAATTCTGTAATTGATTGCGTTTCCAGACCGCCTCCGAGTAACTGATCAAGACCGTGCGAGCCGGTAGTAAGTTTCTTGACCTGCTCCCGTCTCTTCATAATCTCTTCACCAGTTTCGAAGTTGCCAACATCTGCGAATTTTCTGGCAGCTGCTATGATCTTTATTGCGGCCCCTTCCCCAATACCCGCCACCTCTGAAAGATCTTTTGGTGAAGCAACAGCAAGCATCATAATATCGTCATACCCGGTTTCCCGTAACTTCTCGGCGGTTGCCTCTCCTACCCCGGGGAGATCCTCTATCTCTATTTTTTTCTCTGTATTTTCTGTCTTGTCAGTCTTGTCATCCTTAGCCAAATCATTCTCCTCCAATTCTGAGAGCGCTATCTGTTCTCGATATAGAATCTTCTCTGTCACAAAGATCGAACATCGCCCTTATGGCATCTATGTTTTCAGGAACAACGTCACTTTCCTGGTGAACTGCCTGTATGAAGTTAATCCGGGTTCCAGTGACCTTGATGCTCTCCTTCCATACGAAAATCTCGAAAAGGTCACCCCTCTTCCTCCCCATCTCACGGGCATAATCCATTACCTGAGCAGTCGATGATTTTCCATCCTTTCCGGTTGAAACTATTATTCTTTTCTTTGCAGAAAGGGCTGCAATTATATCTTCTGCTTTAGCAGGCCTGGAAAGATCAGCGTTGACAACATGAACATGCATCAGTGTGGTTGGCGCCTTAACCGCAACTGTTTGCACATTCAGTCCGGGCATTACTGTCACCAGATCCGGGCCGTGATGCGACGGAAATGATAAACTTGGCTCAAGTGCATTTATTGGCCCTTTGGTGCTGTCATTCTGATCCGTTGCTCTTCTGATAAGAGTGGCATATGCCGATTCTATTCCTGCCTTGTCCCTGATTGTGGATAATGTTCTTGCGAGACCTGTGGTATTGCAGGATACCACCCTGACATATTTCTTTCCAACAGACGAGTTAAAATTAGAATAAGCATTGAAACTGGCCTCTGCAATTTCTGCCTCCTCCCCTCCCTGAAAAATTGCGCGAACTCCAGCCTGTTTGTATTTTTTTAAGTTTGTTTCGCCCATTCCTTCCGGAGTGGCATCTACAACGATGTCACAATCCTGTATCATGTCATCTACTGTTCCAGCAGCACTGATTCCCGCGGCCGAAAATGTTTCCATTGCCTTCCTGTCAGGAACAAATATCCTGTAATTCCTCGAGGCAATCTTTGCAACGTAATCAGGCCTGGTTTTTGATATTCCGACCACATTCATGTCCTCCTGCAGCATTACGGCATCGGCAACCCTTCGTCCAATAGTTCCATAACCATTTATGGCGACATGAATCATGCGTCTTGATCACATGTGATGATATAAAATATACTCGCTTGCATTATATCAACATGAATCCGATGTGGACACCATGCAGAAATTTAATGTCCATAAATTTTAGAAAGTGAATCAGTGTTTATTCAGATTGCAGAGATATCCCGTTTACCTCGACTGAGAACACAGAAGGAATATGTACAGATAAAAGGTATGAGAAAACTGCGTAATTGGGGTTTATGCTTATTGCCGGGTCTGCTGACATCTGTTTTACGAGGCTCTGGTTAAATAAACTGAAATTGATCCCACTGGTGTTTGAATTATATACAAAGGTTGTCTGCGATGATGTGCCAAGGATCGTGTTTGGTGGCAACGAGCTATTATCGATAAAATAGTAATAATATGTGCTGTCAAAAACTATTACAGGACCAAAGAATGAGCTGGATGGGTTGGTCATGCTATAATTTAATTTTGCACCCTGCACGGAAAGATTGTAATGAAGCGTGAATGAGTCCTTTACAAGCATATCAAAATTAATGGATGTGTTCAGAGCACCGAATACCGCGCTATTTGTTAATTTGGAAAAGATGAACCCGTCACTTATCGATTGCATTTTCAATCCACCTGGTTGTGAGGAATAGAAATTCCAGTCTGGAAATTGCAGCACTGAATTCTGATCCGTAATAGGATAGCTCAGATCCGGATTGTAAAGTGGAAAAGAGCGACTGGTTGAAATGTTCCTGACGGAATATTCTGTGCAGGCTAAAGTGTTGTATGCCTGGATAGTGATCGTCTTTGAGGTTGCGGGCAAAAGTGAGGTTACGTTTTCCGGGAAAATATTAACGCTGTTATATCCTGCATGTATGTATGGATCTGATGCATACCAGGGAAAGCCGTTTGCACCGGAGCTTGAAACCTGTAACTCACCAGAAGCGAAAATCCTGTAGTTCATCTCAACCGTCTGGGGATCGCCATTTGCAGGATTATATGATATGTTGAGCCTTATCATTGTTACATTTCCCTTTATCTCAAAGGGATTGCCTACTGCCTCAATACCGTTGATCCTCAGTGGCAGCGTATTGGGTGAATAGGAATATACCCCGGCTGACACAGCAATACCAGCAAAGACGATCGCAACTACAGCTGTTGCGGCCAGTTTCCTGTTTCTGGAAAAATAACTGAAAAAGCGGCTCGCACTGAGAAATACATGTTTTTTCACTGATGTCAGTCCTGACGACCGCCTTGATGTGATGAAATCAGGTAGAACCAGAATAATTAGAACGGGCCAGTAAATTATATAGGTTATCAGAGACCTGAATTCAAGCAGGAATATTATAACAGGAAACGCAAAGAACGCATATTTCAGGTTGTCATAGTATATGATGTATATTGCGAGAAACATGACTGTAAGGAGCGCGAGTGCTATCGAGAAGAATATCGTGCTCACATGTATTATACCGGTGAAATCCAGGATTGACGGGCCGATCCCTGTACCGACAACACTCTGGAACTGTATTGATAATACATTGACAATCCAGTCATGTGCGTTAACTAAAATGTAAGGTAGATTTACGCCTAAAAACAGCACGGCTGCGAATAACATGAAATACGATATGTATTTCTTGTTGCCTCCACTTTCCCTGTAGAGGAAATATAGGTAGAAGGGCAATATCAATGCTGGTATCTGCTTGAATGCAAGTGCAAGCCCATAGAAGGAGCCCGAAACCATGGGTTTCTTTCTCATTGCAAATGACATTCCCAAAAAGAAGACCCAGATTATACCAGTCACACCGTTGACCGAGAAAAATGCGTATTCAAAAATTGTTGCAAACACTATTAAGACAACAGCGTTCCTTGATTCAATCTTGTATTTCCTGAATGTTCCATATAAAAGAAAGTAAGTGGCAACATCAAATGCCAGTACAATGGTATAAGAGGGTACCCCGAGAAGAATCGCTGGAATGAATACAATGGCCGCAAGGGCCGGGTATTCAAAATAATTGGCAACACCTCCAGACAGAAGAGGAGTGGTGAAAACCTTATTTGCAAGCAGTGTCGGCACCACGCCAAGCATGTTGGCGTTTATGTATGGATCTATGCCATGCAGGGAAAGATAGCCCGCATAGGTATCTATCAGTATCTCATCTGAATTGGATGTCGGAAAATATTGAAGATAGATTGCTATTAATGCTATAATCGACAGAATAAAAGCAAGATCTACCATGAGGGTGAAGTGCTTTACCTGTTCTTTTATTGAGAGGGCGTAGAGAAGGAGTATCCCGCTCATTATAATAAGCGCCCAGACTGAGACAAGCGCAACTATATTCAGATAACCAGCGAGGTACCAAATCAGGAAGGAGAAATTTATCAGAAATATAGCCATTGCTATGTAGGCCAGACGCCATTTTTCGATTTTCCTGGCACCTTCTTCTGGCAATCTGTTCTCAGGAAGTTCCTGATTATCTGATTTTTCTTCCATATAACTTTAGGGTGGTATATATTGAAGAGGATGTTATAAGTTTTTATAAAATTTGATCTTTTGTCTGACATCACAGAATAATTTACCTGTATGGGTATCCGACCGATTATTACTCCAGAAGAATTATAGGATCAATAACATTTCAAGAAAAATGCGAATAAGTGTAATTATTGTAATTATATTTCTTATTACACTATTCCCGATAACGGTATATGGTCAGACTGGTGCCCAGGCTGGTCAATCGCAAAGCTATTCATTCAGTTCACAGGAACCCGGTTCCTTTCCTGCAAATTCGAGCGTATTTTTCTTTTCAGAGTCCGGGAATATCAGAGCGGTGTCGGCAAATATAGGAAATCAGCAGTTTGGAAATGGCCTGGGGATAACTACATGTAATTTAAGCGCACCAGGTTTTGTTGACATAAAATCTCCAGATTATCACCCAAACTATACGTTCAACATGTCATTCTCGTGGAATAATTCAATTAACTGCGGACTTGCTGAAAATGATATAGAGATATCATACGGAAACATGTTAATAATGAATGTCTCATTTGGTCCTGAACTTGGATATTACGTATTTTCCTATAACAACGAAAAGCAGAAAATTTCAGAAGACCCGGAAATGAACCATTTGTGTAACATGAGCATTTGCTTTAATCCAGCTTTAAATGGGAGTTTTATTTCGTTTTCCAGCACTGGTTCAAGATTGGTATTTCCTTTTTTCTATCCTTCTGTTAACGATACAGGATCCAATTTATCGGTCCTCGTCGGAGGCGAAGTTTCTTACATAGCGCTCTATTCGATTTCGATCTCGCCCGTTTCATCCTTTCACCCGCAAGAGATTGATCACAGACCGCAATCTCTGGGAATTGAAGGGTATAGCAATGACTTCGGAACGCATTACGGCGCTTCGTTTTACAGCAGACAGACTAATTCAATTATTGATTTGGCCTCGGGAAACGTGGTCAGTGCGTTTAATCTTTACAACCAGAGCTATTTCAACCTGACCGGGCCGACAAATCTGAATGGCAATATATCAGCTATTTACGCGAATAGCAGTTCTATGTTATCGTATTATATTGAAAATGGAACAGAATCCTGCATAGTCAACATACAATTGGACAACTTTTCCACAACATCCATGAAGATAACAGGTAGCATAAACAGTCCTGTCGGAATGCTAGCCAATAACGGGGATTACATTATCTTCGGAGATGGCGGAACATTCGGCCTGATCAAAAGAGGTTCATCCTCAATCACCGAAGGTGAGCTTGGACCGATCCGGGGAGCAATTCTGTTGTCTGCAGCGCAAGCCGGCAACCAGACTGCATCGTTCTGGTTGCTGGATCAAAGACTGTTTTCAATTAATTTTTGCGACTCGACGGGCGCTGTTAGCACTCAGAGCTCACTGCTGATTAATATCAATTCATCTTATATTGACAGCATCCGTCTGGTTTCATCGAGCGGAGTTGTTTCATCAATTATATCCTACAACTTTAATTCAGGGCTGGTTCTTTTTTCTGATGGTTCCCTGATTCCAGTGGGCGCTGATTTAGCGTCGCCAGTCAGCATATCTTCATTATCCCCGTCTGACTTTCTGGTTAACTCTTCTGGCATAATTCTTTACTCCAATTCAAGCGGCCTAACTGAATACAGCAATCCTTTTGCATCCTACCGGTTTTATCTGCCAGCGGGAAACGAAGGGTTCATTGGCTTCAACCAGACTTCGCTATCGTATTATTACAACCTTGACGAAAACGAATTCTTTGGGTCAGTACCAACAGCGATTGTAAATGCGAGTTATATTCTGACAGGCGAGAACCTTCTGAACTTCAAAATTGGTCAGAATAATCCGTTAATAGCAAAACTCAGGATTGGAAATCTCTCCTTTGTAAATGAGGGGGGAACATTTGTTGTAAATTTGACCGTATTAAAGAATGGGATGTATAATGCATCCTTAAAACTGCAGGCCTTCTCCGGTTTCTCCTCGGTTTACAATTTCACTGTTTTTGTCGACACCGGCAAACCGGAGTTGAATTTGAACATAGGAAATGGATCCTATGTTTCCCAGGTTTTTGGGTTAAGATTGAATTTCACATTCTGGACAGGGATCAGGT
>JAKBLT010000037.1:0-10045 GCA_021831925.1 Thermoplasmata archaeon | reverse complement strand
ATTTTTCCATTGCTGTCTTTACTGAATCATCCATACCTACCACCATATCAGGAAGAGCACTTCTTATTTTCAAACTTGTAAGATCCTTGAATCTTTCAGCTACCGAAATTTCTCCTCTGGTTAGCTTGGCCAAATACGGTGTCCTCATCACAATATCCCTTATGTCCATGATTATGTAGCCTGCAACTATCCAGACCAGGAAGAAAGTCGAATATATGATCAGAGTGGAATAAGCCGAATATACTAGTTCCACTGAAGTGATAAAGGCTGCTGTCCCGGCCAGGAGGGCTTCCTTATAGTCAACCAGGAATTGCAGCAGTCCTTTTGATCCCCTAAGTATGAGTCTTCTCCCCCTGCGAATGCCAATCCTCATCAGTGCCGCTCCCGCCATAATATGGATGAAAAGACCTGCGAGGGAAGCAATTGTTCCAAGAATTATGAAGGTGGCATAGGCGGGAAGAAAAACCAGCATAATGGAAGGAATTCCTATTATGACAACTGAGACCGTTAAATTTGCATTTATGGGTTGTTCCTTAAGCTTCCTGGAAAAAAATGCAGGGAAAGCCCTGTCAACACCCATTCTGAATATGGTTCTAGAAGCTGCAGAGCCGAAGGACAGGATTGCAAGGATCCCGTCATTTATCGCTGCTATAGACACCGCATAAATTATGTACCTGCTGTATACGGAGAAGTGCGATGAAAGGATGGAAAGGATAGGCAGCTCGGAACTGCCGAAGGGAATTGTTATGTTATTCTGGAGAAGCAGGTTGGATATGGCGTATATGAAGAAAGTTGCCAACAATCCGCCGGTAAGTACTACTGAAATGGCAGAAAGTCCCACAACTTTCTCTGCATTCT
The DNA here is from genome assembly GCA_021831925.1 of Thermoplasmata archaeon. Lineage (GTDB taxonomy): Archaea > Thermoplasmatota > Thermoplasmata > Thermoplasmatales > Thermoplasmataceae > UBA582. Next base: position 9,187 of record JAKBLT010000037.1, on the reverse strand, counting down.
TTACTTCTCCGGAAATTGGTGCAATGGCCCCGTAGCCGGTGGGGATTCCCATGGCGAAAAGAATGCCCAGTGCAAAGGCTCCTCCGGTAATGTGCATTGTACCCGGGTTTGGTATATAGGCAGAACCTCCTGTCAGGTGAAATGATAGAACTATGATGAACAGAATAATTCCTATTTCGATTATACCTGTATAGATCGCATATTTTGCCGACGGCTTAATGCCCACAATAAGGAAAAAAGAGGCTGGCAAAACAATAGCAAAAAGTGTGATGTAAACTGGGAAACCGAAAATCGCCGAAACCACATATACTGCCCCAATCACATATGCCAGGCCAAATAGCAGGGAATAGAATAGGTAAACCCATCCGGTACTGAAACCGACCCTCTCTGAAAGGACCTGAAAAGCATAAGTATAGTATCCTCCAGATGTCCTGAACCTTTTGGACAGCCGCATTACTACAAGACCGTTGATCAACACAAGCATGGTGCCAATTATCATAATTATTGGAGAAAGCTGGCCCCCATAGAAAAGTGCGACCGCCCCGTAAGTTAACAGGCTCAGTAACGGTGACATCCCGCCAAAGGAAAGAAAGAAGACATCTCTGAATGAAAGGTGTCTTGGAAGATCAGATTCAAGGCCTACTTCGGAGTTTTTATTGTTCATATTAGCTCAGCCTGTGTACACATTTTGTCATAAAAGTTTATTGGTAAAACCCTTTAAAATGCAGGAGAAAATGCGTTTGCCTTTCGCTTGATGGATTGTCATGGATTGGTCTTTAGATTTTCCTGCCTATTCTTCAGAGTGGTATCGATACATCGATGATTACTACATGATTAATATGGGAATTCTCACCTGACTATGCATGGGTTCTGCAATGATCCTGTAAGGATTATGCATGGATCGAAAATAGATATAGACTGCTATCAGATTGTCAGGAAAGCCGTATAAAAGCATAAATTTCTGGCTTTGTGGACAAATACACAAGAAAATGGGAATTTATCAAACCCCGTATTTTCCTATATGGGTGAGTACAAAAATGATAAAATGAATAAATATGATAAATTTCTTTTTTTAGTATTGTGTACCTAACATGTGTTTACACGTCCATGAGATCATGAATGTCAATACTAACTATGGGAATTTATCATATTTATCGTATTTATCAGAGGAATAAGGAAAACACTATATCTACGGAGGGTACCAAAAAGGAATTTATCATGAAATTTAAGGTATTTATGCTATTTTTAAGGCTCTCCGATAAGCGTGGTTTTTTTATTTGTACCTTCGCTTTCAACCTCAAAAGCCTCCAATTCCTCTGACAGAGCCATAGCAGCAATGACTTCGATTAGCGTCTTTCTGTTCCAGTGTGTTTTTTTGTATATATAAGATTTCGTCACATATTTTCCCTTGACGCTTTGGAACGCTATCATGTGGAGCTTCTTGTCGTCACCGTATTCTTCCCTGTAGTCGAACCTGCTCTCTGGAGGGGCCTCTCTTATCATTTTGAGTACCTTCTTTCGATCCTCGTCAGAGATCTTTTCTGTCTTTGCCTTTTCACGCTTCTTAAATTCATAGGAATTGTAGGCCTGTATGAAATTTTCTTTATATCTCTGGAGGTCTGATATGGCTTTCTCGATGTCCTGGAGTTCCAGCCATAGATATTTAGCACCTTTCTCTTCTCTCCAGCCATCTCTGGAGGCACAGTGGATCATGGATAATTTGATCACCATTTCAGGATATTTCTTCTCTGCTTTCTCGTCCATGTCTATATCTTCTGCCATCTGAAGTTTATCTATCTCGTCATTGCCCCTTTCTATTATGGGCCTTACGTACTCGTTGTAACGGTTCCACCATTCCTGGGAGGCAATTGCCCCTTCTATCCGGTACAGTTCCCTTATTTCTGTTGTTATCCCTAAAATGGCTGTTTCCCTCTCCACATCGCCTCCCATGGGCTCATAGTTCTTCTTCTCCGGCTTTACAAAAAGGCACCTGAAAGCGAATCCCTGCTCCCAGAAGTCATCGGATAAATGCTGGTAAAGGGAGAGTGTAGAACTGAACCAGAAGGAGAACCATACCTCCGGGTATTGCTGAGCTTTTCCCCGTACTGTATCATAGGGGTAAATTGAGCCATCATATGTCTCTGACAGAAATTCCCATATGTTGGCCGATCTACCTGCTTTTGATTCCTTTGCAAGGTTGGAGGCTTCGTCCCTCAGAACAATGCATCGGTAAACTGGTGATTCTTCTCCTTTATCCTCATATTTCTTTCTGTACTGGTGCAGAGATTCCATGAGGCCTTCTGTTGTGAACTTGCTCTTGAAGTGGATTCCCTGATCCTTAAGTTCTCTCTTGTATATCTCATAAAGTATCTTCAGGAGGGGAGTTTTGAATGTTGAGGAAGGGGAAGTCCACACGAATGATAGGTTTGTATGCACTTTGCCCATGTTATCCTCAAAATAGCAATTGTGCAGAGCGTTCCCTATAATGAACTGGGCAGCTGAATAACATGCTCCATCAGAAGCCTGGGAGCCAAGTTTCACGTAATCCTTAATGATGTCAATTCTGCCTGCTGTTACTCGTTCCACTTGATTTTGTCTGTTTTCTGCCATATTGTCATTGGGATCATTCTCAGTCTGATCGAGTGGATCTGGTAATGCGGATCGCCCTGTATCACGTTCGTACTCGCATTCTGGACAAACCACTGCAAATACATCCTCTTCTTTTTCACCAATTTCATAGCCTTCTTCATCGAGTATGGGAACCATCCTGCCTCCTAAAAGAGTGGATACCATCGGTGTGTTGTGCTTTGAGCAGATCCATGTTTTCTGATCGGTATCCATCATCACTCATCCTCCTCGTAAAAATCTAAGTTCACTGTGTTGCGTCTATTTATCCTTGCGTAAACTAGTTCGTGTGTTTTATACAGTATCTCCAAGAGTTCGTATCCTTTACCCTGCATCAGGGAATTGATATCACTGAAGTCATCGCAGAAAGTACTGTTGGTATAATCTCCGAATATTATGGTTTCACCCATGTCTGGCGTGGCAGGAACATGTGTTACCTTGAATATCTTATGATTTATTTGCACATTAACAGGCATGTCGTATTCCAGTTCGGTGACTTTGTGGCTCAGTTCTTCAAAGTCCATCACTTCCATGTTAAGGTACAGTTGAAGTTCTTCGAACTCGTTGTCATCATTTTCATCAAAGAATTGCATCTCAGACCACCTCGACTTCGAATTTTTGCATGCACATTTTCTGATTTTTTGCATGCACTATCTCAGGTTTCACCACCGCTTCAAAGCCAACTCCTGTCCATCCTTGGTGAACCCATCGGGCAAAAAGCTCGATCTTCTTTGCTTCTGGAAACATCGAATTTATGATTTCATAGGATTTTTCAGGCTTTCTTGAATGATCAGTTCTCTTTTCTCTAATTACGGATCGGAACTTGATGGCAGGAGGCTTAGGCTTTCCTTTCCTACCAATCAATAAAATTTCATGTTGCTGTCTCACAACGTGTCCTAAGCCCATTAACTCCTTGTCCCATACCATCTGGGTCAGATAAGTGAAGCCCCAGGAGTTGAGTACTCTCATTCCATCATCTGCCTTGGGTGTCGTTGTCCAAATGAAGGCATAAGCATCCTTTCTGGTTATATTCTGAACTGGCAGATCGCATATTTCCTGAGTGCTCATCTGATGGTAGTGAGAGGAAATTCTGTCTTCATGCCTTACTGCTTCAACGTCATATGTCCACGCTGGATCTGCCAATATGACATCGTATCTCTCTGATGTAGTTCGAAGGAACTCTTCAATTCCCATCCGGAATACTCTGGGAGGGACTGCTGACATTGTTTTGACTGGTTCTTGGCATCTCTTACAATAGAAACCCTGAGAGATATATTCTCTGTTGTTGCCCCTGATGTAGAATATAACTGATTTCTTGCCACATCTGGAACAGATTGGTTTTGGATGGTAAACTTTAAAAACCTGTTCTTCTTTATTCTCTTGACGGTTTGGTTGATTTGGGCTTTCCGGGCCCACTTCATCCTTTGTCATGGCTTCATCTCCTTTGTTTTCTGCGGTTTAGGTTGTGGATTGTCATCGAACAAGTATGCCAAGATCCGGTTCAATTCCCGCATCAGTTCAGAATGCTCCATTTAATGCACCTTCCCAGGTGAAATAACCAATGAACCATCATCCGATTCTCTAATCTGAATAATTCCTATCTCACGGATTCTGTGTTCTCTTATCCAGTCCAATGGCAATCTGATATACACGGAGCCGCCTAAATTCTGAATCTTCTCCTTCATAAAATTAAACAAACCTGAAAAGTATTTAATAATTATCGATCGATTAAAAAGTATTTAAAGTATTGAGAGATAGAAAGAACCTGTAATTTGCAGGTTCATCGTGTTCATCCTTTTACTCTTTTTTTGATCTGATCCAGTCGGCCTTCTTTCTCAAGTTTAATTAACAAGGAAGCCAGTAAATCCAATTTCGCATCGTTAGGCAAATTATCCATCGTGGCCTGCAGATCAGCGCTTATAATGTTGCTTTCTCTCAAGCTATCCATCACCTTAAGCCTCTGTTCTTCAACCTTAAGGAAATCCTCTGATCTCATTGGCGAACCACAGTTGGAACAGAACCGAGCTGAACCAGTGTTCACAACATGGCATCGAGGGCATCTCCTGTTCACTTTGGATAGTGGTTTTTTCAATTCCTCATCTGTTATAGGAATTCCCTGAGCTTTCAGGATAGCCTTAATCTGTGATTTTGAATCCAGGTGCGTATAGTTATCTGCCATTTTGTTTGAGCTCCAACCCATCTGCTTCGTGAATACCTGAACAGGCAGGCTCTCCGATGCCATCCGTGTTGCAGCAGAATGCCGGAACAGATGAGGAGATATCTGCTTTTGAATTCCTGATCTCTTAGCAATTTTCTGAACCAGTGATCTCAGATCATCGTAGTTCAGGTTCTCTCCAGGCTTTTCTTTGCCTATGCCGATAAAGAGAAATCCATCATCTGAGAATTTATCCTTAAGGAAATCTTTCAGGAATTCGATATACTGAGGAACCAGCACCACAGAATCGCCAGTAAGGATAACAGTTCTCTGTTTGTAGTTCTTAGAACCCTGCTGAATGTTCAATACGGCATACAATCCATCTGAACTCTTTTGGAAATCCTTAACCTTCAACTGCAATAATTCCGATGCTCTTATTCCAGAGTCCCACAGGATAGAAATCAATGCCTTATCTCTCAAATTCTTACATGCATTCAATAAGGATTGGAGTTCATCGTAGGTTATCATCTGATCTGCTGCACTATACCTGCTCCTTATCTTCTCACTATGGATATCATTCCAGAACTTAGGCAGTTCACCATCGTTAGCATATTTCACAAATTTCTTTAGAACCTTTTTGAAATCTGATATCGTGGATGGAGAGTAGGCAGTATCCTGATCTCCCCGCTTTTACCACCACGATACCTTTTCAAGTGCATCAAGGATGTCTTTCTGCTTTCTTGTCCTTTCCAGTTCTCTCATACTGCCATTTGCATCTTCCACTACATGCAGCTTCTCAAGTTCCAGCAGCATTTTCTCCAGTGAGTATTTATTCATGAGGCCTGATGAAATCATACCCCTCATGAGAGCTGATCGTATGATGAGCGATATGAAGAATATGAACAGCATCCCCCTGATGGTTGATTCCTTCCTGACCCTCATAGGGAATATATCCAGATCGGTCTTCAGTATGCGGAATGCCTTCTCAATGCTGTCCCGATTGCGGTATATGGAAAGGCATTCCAGTGGTGTGTATTCACCATTATATACGAGCAGGAATCTTCCCATCCTGTTCTCTGCAGCGGAGATGGCGTTGTTCTTCGCCCTTGTTTTGATTCTGCCATCCTCAATCCTCCAGGTGAAGTATTTCCCGTAATGCGATGCAATTGATTCTATCGTTTCTCTCACGTTTGGCCTGATCTGTAATTTTTCAATTGCGGATCTCTTCTCAGATAGTTTCCTGTGGAAATCAGACAGTTCGTCAGCTTCTCTCTTCCTGTCATGATAGAAGTATCCCTTAAGATCCAGATCATCCATGGTGAATGATACCTGTTTGCAGAATATCGGTTCATTCTCATACATAATTACATTGTCGGCACGATCCACGTTTCTTGATGCTGAAGAGAAAACATTCTTTATCGTTCTGGATACAAGGGATGCTGCTATGATGAATGAGTCATCCTTCAGCAACCTGATATTCTCATAGGAGAAGAATCCCCTGTCAAGTACGATCTCCATCTTCGGAATGAGTTTCCTGATGCCTTCAACAGTTCTCTTCAGTGTAACGACATCTGGAATGCTCCCGCTGTATATCTCGAAGAACAGCGGTATGTTTCTGGATCTCTCCATGACCATGCCAAAGTTTATCTGCTCTAGCTCAGGGTGATCCTTTGCATGGCCGTATTCCAGTATCTCCGCTGAACCGTATGAGGGCAGGGATGTTATGTCATATAGCAGTGAATTCCCTGGATTGATCCTTGATATGAGGTCCCTGGAGAACTGCCTGTAGAGATCAGATTTACCTATCCTATCAAGAAGTTCTGATATACGCTGCGATTTCAGATCAGCATTCATTGTTCGGGAAAGAGATATGCCCTCGAACCATGTATCGATGGATGCCAGTGGAAGTGGGCGGACAATCTTTGATACTGCAATGGCAATGATCTCCCTTGATTCAGCTTCAGTGAGGTGCTTCCTCAGCATCTCTTCAATGCCCATGTCGTTTACAATCTTCATTATTGGGATGAATGGTCCATGTACCAGGCTCCTCCTTGGAAGAACGCTCCTGATCTTTCTTGTCTCTCCGTGATCCTTTCTGCCGACATACCTGTAGTGGTAGCTTGTGTTCTTTATCTTTGGATTGTAGTATGGAACTCTCTCATACACGTATGTTTTTCCTTTCACAACCTTCTCGATTGTCTGATTCCTTGACGTAATGGTGGGAAATACCACCATTCTAAATAAGCTTTGCCTTTATTCATGAGCGAATAGATTATGGATAAATCAGAAATTAATGGTGGTAAAAATTCGGGAGTTCAGGCAGTATGCCTTATGGTTGTGCGATCTCTCAATTCAGAAATGGCCTTAAGAACATCCTGTTTGGATGGATTCAGAATCTTTCCGCCTAATACATCAGATAGAATGATCAAGCGTTCATAGTAGAAATACTGCCTGTGTTCCTTTATTCCAGAGCCTTCTCTTAGCACATCCACAAATTCAAAAATCTTATCCTTTACATTCTCCGGCAAAGTAGAATTTCTCAATCTCTGCTTAGCACTTTCTAGGTTTTGCTTTACGCTATAGATCGGTTCCATGCATTTGGTAAGAGATAGGGTAATATGAACCTAATGGTTTTATGCTCCGGTCGGGATTTGGACCCGAGTCGGGGGATTGAGAGTCCCTAATGCTTGACCGTGCTACACCACCGGAGCTCCCATCGGGATTTAAGTAAATGATTTATTATTTTGCTTCTACACAATAAGGAATATTACACCGGCCAGAAGACCTTTACAAGTTCAACTACGATTGCAATAGATATGGCTATGTAAATAACGAGCTTTGGATCAATGGATGGGCCATTAATTTCCTCCTCGTCAAAATATCTTATCAGACCTGCCCCAGATTGAAATCCAGAGTCTTTTTTCTCAGCCATTCATAACCTGAATGAAATAATAAATTTAAGGTTTGTTGAACATTAGGACAAAAAATTGCTTTTATATCATTAGATATTCAAGAATTCACTCTCTACAAATCATGATCAATAAAGACAGGTTGCACAGTAATTATGATTCCAACTCCCCCTTAATACAATATCTTACAAAATATTCAGAGAAATCAGAATTCTAGAAATGCTCTCGCGCCCGGAGCTACCCTCAAAATTTCAACCCCGCAATTAAATCCAACAGCTAATTTTACAATTTTGTCAGCGTTTTCCCGCTCTACCGGTACAAAAACATTTGTACCGCCAGTTACTATGTAAGAACACCAGAAATCATCCCGCATTTTAGAAACGTTGGTAATTAGCTGCCTCATCTCTCCAGAAATAACTCTTACTCCAACAGATTCTATCAATTCATGATACTCTTCTGTATCATACATGGAAAGATCAAATATGCCCCTTATATCATTTACTGAAGCAAGCTTCTTAACGGTCTCACATTTTCTACTGGCTGATTCTATCCTATCCAGGTAGCGGGGACTCCGGATTATATTTGAATGGATTACATCAGACGGGTTTCTGGAGGAACTGAACTTAAATGCAACTATCCTGAAGCCTTCGAACGAATTCCATGGTGCAACCATTTCAGTAAGATATTTTCCATTCTTTAGACCAGTCACTGTGAGACCACCAAATAAACTCCTGCCAATGCTTTCTGAAATCTCCCTGAAATCTGCCTCAAGCTTATGTAACTCGGTTACACCGAATATTTTCCCTGCGGCGATAGCCAGGGCCGCAGCACCCGAGTCCGAACTGCCGCTTATTATTCCCGTATTAGTTGAAACTATCGACAGATTTCCCTTTTGAATGCCAGTATCTTTCAGGTATCTGTTTATCACATTAAGCGGTGACCTTGCTGAATTAACATCTATCTCCTTTCCATTTATGATAATTGAAGATGGCTCGTTTTTAAAAAAGATCCTTGTCTTGGTATAGATACCGAAGTTTCCTGATGTGTAGGCAAAACCAGCCGACGGATGTCCCGGTATCCTGCGATCAGGGTCACTTAATCCGCCAAGCAATACAATGCCAATCGTTGGATAAGAAAGAGCCTCGCAACCCCGAATCATTTCAAAAATTCAATCCCGGTTTGAACTATTTTTTCTCAACCTTGCTGGCGATCTTCTTTCTTTCCTTTGCGTTGTAGCCTGTGACCTTTTCAATGAGTTCATTGAATTTCTTTATTGCTTCGTCATAGTTCTTTGCATTCTTGTCCGTAACAGTTTCGCACATCAGGTTTTTCCCCTCAGGCCAAATCTCGACTTTCTCAAGCCCATTAATTTTTGCGATAACGTGTCCATTTGAAATTGTGCCTGACCTGGTTACCTCCTTAGTCACAGCAAGTAATGACGCATTATCTATCTTAAAACCTTTCTTCACCGGATATGATCTAACCATCTTTTCCACAT
>JAKBLT010000036.1:0-10267 GCA_021831925.1 Thermoplasmata archaeon | reverse complement strand
CCAGAGAGAGTTTTTCAAACGCCTCCGTTGCTCTCTTAACCTGTGAATCGAAAGTAGGGGAATCCCCCTTCTGAAGGAGTGCATTACCACCAAGCGCAATTAAGATCCTTTCCATAAAATCAAGGTTGAGTGTATCAACCCCGAATATTTAAACTGTTCAAGAATGGATAAATTACTATCTGATCAAGAGATTATGGTTCATGAAAGTTGCACATACTCCAGATCCGGATGATTCGTTCATGTTCTATGGCATGTTCGAGAAAAAGATACCGACGCATTTTGATTACGATCAGGTAATAAAAGATATAGAAGCACTCAACCAGGATGCTTTGTCTGCAAAATATGAAATTACAGCCATGTCTGCACCGGCTTATGCCCGTACGAGTAATGCATATCACCTGACTTCAGCTGGTGCTAGCTTCGGTATCTCTTATGGACCAATAGTTGTTGCAAAAAAAGAGATTGACCTTAAAGAAGCTGTTATAGCCACTCCCGGTGAATTGACCTCCTCCCACAACCTTTACAGGATGTTTATGCCACCCCCGAGACAGTTTAAGGTTATTAGATTTGATCAGATAGTTACTGCCGTGCTGGATGGCCAGGCTGACGCCGGGATAATCATTCACGATGAGCAATTAACATATCAGAATAGGGGGTTGATAAAAGTTGGCGATCTTTACAGCCAATGGAGTTCTTACGCACCGGGATTACCAATTCCTTTGGGTTTCAATGCAGCTTCATCCAAGCTTTCAGAAAAAGAAATCAATGGTTTCATGGATGATTTCAGAAGATCAATCAAGTATGGGTTAGAAAATGAGAATGACGCACTCAGATATTCAATGAAGTATGCCAGGTACAGTGATCTCGAACTCGAAAGAAAGTTTGTCAAAATGTATGTCAACGAACTTACACCTGATTTTGGCGAAAAAGGGAGAAAAGCAATTCAGAAATACTTTGAACGTGCCTGGGAAATGAAGCTAATGCAGCAATTCAGGATAAATGTGATCTAATTTCTTCCTGAAAAGAGCAACCTGCTCAATTGTTTAAGGTCGGTGCTTCTTTAAGACTGATCGTTAGATGCTTCAGGTGCCTTTTCTTCCTGCGGCTTTCCAGGCTCATCTTTTGGTTCCTCTTCAATACCCCCATACTGGAAGCACGCAGCAAAATGTCCTGGTCTGACCTCCATAAGTGGTGGAGTCTGGGATTTCCTGACCTTTATAATAACGTCATCCCCGGTCGGAGACAATTCAATGCCTTTAACGGCTTCCAGCCTCTTTCCGCCTTCCAGCATAGATCTGGCTTCTATCAGCCTGTTCAGTTCCTCAACAAATTCGTATGAAACCCTTGAATTCCCCTCAAATGTTATGTGTATCTCATCCGCGTCGTCCACCGAACGTACATCCTTATAAGGAGGGAACAGGCTCAGCGTAGCTTTCCTGTTTACAATCAGCACCTCAAGTATAAGATCCTTCAGCTCTGACGGAGACCAGCCGCAGTCTTTGAATGCAACCGGGCACCGGGTATGAAAGATGCATCCCCTCGGCAGTGATGTATTTAACGGGACATGATCGCTTAATGCATTATCCAGGGAACTTCTGGGAGTCTGGAGAGATAAAGAATTAGCAATCAGCATCTTGGTGAAAGGATGGAGCATCCCCGTGTATATGTTCAGTGTTGAAGAGTATTCCATTACTCTCCCATTGTAAAGTACTATTACCCTATCTGACAGTACCCGAATTGCATTCAGGTCATTTGAGGCAACCAGATAGGAAACCCCTCTCGCGTACTGATAGTCCCTCAGGGTGTTAAGTATCTGCGCCTGCGCCGAGGTATCCATTGCTGAAGTCGGATCGTCAAGTATTGCAATTCTTGGTTCAACTGATATCGTGCGGATAATGTTGACTATCTGCATCTGTTCAACCCCCAGCTCCTGTGGATACTTTACAAGATCGCTCTCCCTTAAGCCGGCTGCTGATGATGCCTCCTTTACTCTTGCCTCAATCTCTGAATCCGTGAGATCAGTTGCCCTCTTGAATGATTCAGCAATAGCCTCCCAAACAGTCTTCTTTGGATCAAGTGATGTTCTTGGGTCCTGAAATACAACCTGAATGTTTTTCTTTATCTTTCTAATCGTGCCTGTTTGCCTGCCAGAAATAGAGTAATTGGATCTAAGTTGTAACAACTCAGATCGGTCATCACCATTTTCCGGAAGCTCACCATTATATTTTTCTTCAAGTGATGCTGCCTTTTTCATTGCGTCTAGTGGAGCTGCGAAATATGCCGCTCCTGCGCTCGTGTTTACCATACCAAGAATAGCCTTAAGCAGCAGGCTTTTCCCGCTGCCTGATTCCCCTATAATGCCTACAGTTTCTCCCTCCTGTAATTTAAAAGTTATACCATCTAAAAGACTTACTTTTCTTGAGCTTTTATCAGAATCTGAGTCAACTCTAAGGTTTGCAACAAGCAGCAGCGTTGATTCATCCACATCCGTCATTTTAATCCTCCTCGACCTGTTCAGAATACAGGAAGCAAGCCACGTTATGACCTTCCGTCAGCGGAGCAAGTAATGGTTTTTTAAGGCTACAGATATCCATCCTGAATTTGCACCTTGGGTGAAAGCGGCACCCCTTTGGTGGATCAGTCAGGTCAGGCGAAAATCCAAGAGTGAATTCAAGCTTGTCTGACTTCTCAGTTACCCTTTCAGCTGCAGAGAATGTATTTATCACACTGCTCGTGAACGGATGTTTCGAATCTGATACAATTGTTTCAGGCGTACCTTCCTCGACGATGTTGCCTGCATACATGACCAATAGGCGGTCCGAAATAGAATTCAGCACAGTCAGATCCTTTGAAAAAATGACGATGCTTAACTCCTTCTTCCGTCTGTGCTGCTCCCGTATAAATGACAGTATCTTGAGCTTAGTGCTGACGTCATAACTGCTGGTCGGTTCGTCAAGAACTATAATTCCAGAGTCAACTGAAAACGCCATAGCTATGACCATCTTCTGTCTGATCACTACCGGAACATCATCCGGATAAAGATCAGCTATCTTTTCAGGGTCGTCTATACCAAGTTCGCGCAGTATCTGGTAGCAATATGAGAGGGCTACCTCTCTGATATGTTCGTATTTCGTTGAATTGAGAATTGATCTGACCAGGTCTTTGGGTGAGGTTGATGACTTCAACTTCAGTTCAACAGACTGCAATTCCCTCTCAAGGTCAGCTTTCAGTTCAGTATCCTTCTCGTCGTTTGCCATTATAATGTCAAGTGAAAGCTTGTTTTTCTGCAATTCAAGTAACAGGGTGTTTCTTACATTCTCAATCTCTGAAACATCAGTGCCTTTCTTTTCCTTTGAAATAATTTCAAAAATCTGCTCATGGAGGTTCTCCTGGTCGGTCGAGTTTTCAAACACATTGAATATTAGAGACCTATTGTTGAAAATGGCGTTTTCTGTTAACCAGACACCTATCAACCTGTTTCTGCCAGCAATGTCAGGTTGTTGCTGAACAAGTTCAATCAGGGCCTCAACATCCTGGAGTGATGCCTTTTCCCTTTTTATTATGGAACCGCAAATACCGGTTGCATTTCTTGATAGAACCGTATATACCATATGATCTTTAAGCTTCAACCCGGGATTAAGTGAACGGAACGCATTCTCTGGCACAAGCGTAATTGAATGGCCCCTGATCTTTTGCATTATTCTTTCCTGTTCCCTGATCAGTGTTTCTCCAATTTTTCTTTTCTTACCGGATGCAATCGAAGCTTCAAATTTTGCCAGGCTCTTAACATCCCTGTATACATTGAAGCCATTTATTTTGACAGAGCCTCCGACCACATAACCAGGCTCCATAAGAAGGTCAATTATTGAATTGGATACAACTGTTTTTCCGCTGCCGCTCTCTCCAAAAATACCAAGAATTTCGCTTTCTCTCAACGAAAAATTAAGTCTTGTTATTACTTTTGAGACCCCATCTTGTGTAAGAAAATAGACCTTAAGGTTGCTGACTGACAGTGGGACTTCTGTCGTACCATCAATGTTAGTATTCATCATCTATCTCTCAAACCTCCATTTTTTCCTGTTCAAAGAAGATTTCAATCCGGTTCCAAGGAGATATACTCCAACACCAAACCCGATGATAAAAATGCCAGGAATAACCAGGGGCCACCAGTAACCGGTTCCAATATAAGCATTCCCCCACCTCATCATGTTTCCTATTTCAGGAAGGTATGGATTAACTCCTCCAATGTTTAGGAAATCGACAGTGGCCAGCAACTCGAAAACCAGACCCAGGTCGAGGATTATTCTGATCGCAATATCAGGTAAAATATTTGGGAAAACATGGTAAAACGCAATCTTAGTCCTTGAATCTCCCGAAGCAACTGATGACATTATGTACATTTTCTTCTTTGTTGACCTGACCATGTTTCTAGTTCTACCGGCATAAAGGGGCCACCAGGTAATTGCAAGAGCAAAAGCAAAGCCCTCATAACCCAGGTTAAGAACTGCGGCAATGATCACTGCTAAGCCTATTACCGGGATCTGAACAAAGAAATCAGAGAATTTGGATATTATTTTGTCAATAATTCCATTTGAAACCCCGGCATATAATCCAGCAACCATGCCAATCCCAGCTCCAACCAGAACAACAAACAGTGAAAAACCGAGATCAAACTTTACCGCCGCAAAAGCCACTGGCAAAACGGGTAAACCGTATGAAGTCCCTCCAAATAAAAACCATCCCCCAGAAAAAAGACCCTGCGGTGTTGTGAGCGAATAATTACCATGAAAGGTTGTAACAGCATTGCTCATAGATCCGGAAACACCAAGATATCCTGGATAAATCAAATCCAAAAGGCCAATTAAGAAGTAAAATACTGTTATTATTAACCCTGCGATCGCAGCTTTATTTGTAAGTGACATTTTAACAGATTTTGTGGCCTGTTTTGATTTAAGTACCATGGTGACTGTTGGTGGTTCAAGGCGTTCCTCTGTTATATTTGGTTCGACCATCTTAATCCACCTCACCAGATGGATTTATACGGTCCATGGCAATCCCAGAGATCAGTCCAGCTAAAATTATCAGCAGTCCGAATATATAAAGCGAGTAAATTGCCAGTGGATAATTTCTGGTAGTTGTCACAGACTGGTAAAATGCCCACCCAATTCCCTGATAATTAAAGACTGCCTCGATTATTATTAGATATGTCAGTACAGTCATCATTATAACTCTTATATGCTTTAAAACTTCATATCCGCCTTTATCCAGAAGGTACTTCTTTGTGATCAGCCATTGAGGAGTTCCAGTCGCCCTCGCCAGTCTCACGTATCCTTCCTTTATTGATTTGATAATACCTGATCGGTATGTCTGGAGTAGGAGGGTTGAGATAAAGAAAACAAGCAGCAGAAATGGAAGTATAAAATGCATAAATGCTGAATAGGCAATGGAAAGGTTGTCATGAATAAGACCATCGATTAGTGGCACATGGGTTGGAAATGTTGCTCCTGACAGTGAATACGTTCCAGTTATACCAATTGCTGTTCCGTAAAACAGAAACCTGGCAAATGCTGCTAACACGAACACAGGAATAACAGTCCCTAATGCAGTGTAAGCTGAAACTGGAGAACTTCTCGATGAATGCGGTTTGTTACCGTAGGAAATTCCCAGCAATATTACAATTGGAACCGAAACTACAATCGACAAACCAAGCAGAAATATTGTGTTTGGCAGAGTGTATGATATCACCGCAGACGCGGTAAAACTCTTAAACGACCCAACGACAGGTGGAGCCATCCCCCAGTTACCGGTAAACGTGCTTGCGACGAATAAACCAAATTGAACCAGAACATTCTGGCCGCTTTCAAAAATACTTTTTCCTGAACTGGAAACATACTGTGAAAAAATGATCGAACTGTTCTGTAATTCCGCAGCATATAGAATTATGAAGAGAAATACCAGCAGGCCAATCAGCTCGATGACCGCGTATAAAACCCTTCTGGCAACACTCATCCATTTATTCATAATACTCCCACATCATGAGTAAGGTGTAATAAAATCTTTTTATTTTACTACAGATAATTTAAAAGGCACATTGAAAACATCGCGAAATTCATTATAAAAAAACATTTTTCTCATATAGTATGTTTTAGCTTTAATTGTATACATCATGTATTAATATTGTCTTAAAATACGCTATCCTGACAGAGTATGACAAAAAGTGAAGTAGTTGTAAGAGTAGCTGGCGCAGCCGGGGAAGGCGTTCAGTCTGCCGGTTTAATTGTGGCCAAAACGTTTGCTAGGTCCGGACTAAATGTTGTGACTTATAATTATTATCAGGATATTGTGAGGGGAGGGCAGAGCTGGTATCAGATCCGTGCTTCACATGAAAAGGTATTGAGTCAGGGTGATGGGTTAGATCTTCTGATAACCATGAACATCGATGGTCTTGTGAGGCATACAAATCCCGAGATAAATGAAGGCGGTGCATCCCCATTACAGGGAGTCGCAATTTTTGATAAATCTATAACCGGATATAAACAGCAGTCGGGTGTCAATTATTGTGCCATGCCTCTTTCTGAAATTGCATCAAAGCACAGCAAAGTCTCACTGATGAAAAATACTGTTGCAATCGGCGGTGCAATGGCTGCATTAGGCGTCGATTTCGAAACACTCGCAGGCGTTATCAGGGATACATTCGGCAAAAAGGGAGAAGTGGCTGAGCAGAACGTAAGTGCTGCAAGGGATGGATATGACTATTATACTTCCAATTTCAAGAAAATAGACAAGAACCTCAAATTTTCAAATCAGAGAAAGTATCTTGTTGGCGGAGGAGAAGCAATCGGGCTTGGCGCTGTTAGTGGCGGTCTTAAAATGTATATTGGCTATCCTATGACTCCGGCCTCTTCGGCTCTCGACTACCTTGCTTCACATGCGGTAAAGTTTGGGCTATTGGTAAAGGTACCTGAGGATGAGATATCTGCAATAAACATGGCAATTGGCGCCAACTATGCGGGCGTTCGTGCTATGACGGGCTCATCAGGAGGAGGTTTTTCCCTCATGGTGGAAGCACTTGGAATGGCTGGAATGATGGAAATTCCGCTTGTGGTCTATGAAGCTCAGCGACCGGGACCATCAACGGGGCTTCCTACCAAAATGGAGCAGGGCGATCTAAACCTTGTCTACGGAGCATCTCAGGGCGACTTTCCAAGGATAATTCTGGCCCCAGGAAATGTAGAAGAATGCTTTTATCTGACAAGGGAGGCAATGAATCTTGCGGAGGAATATCAAACACCAGTAATTGTGATGTCTGATCTATATTTATCTGAACATTACGAGACACTTAACGGGTTTGATTTCAATTTCAAGATCGATCATGGGAAGAGGGCAAAGGACAACCAGCCCGGATTCAAGAGGTATGAATACACTTCTGATGGAATATCGTACAGGGCTATACCAGGGCAGCCTGGATTGATTCACAATGAGGACTCGGATGAGCATGGAGAGACTGGTGATGTTGTTTCAGATGCAGAAACCG
Organism: Thermoplasmata archaeon; assembly: GCA_021831925.1. Lineage (GTDB taxonomy): Archaea > Thermoplasmatota > Thermoplasmata > Thermoplasmatales > Thermoplasmataceae > UBA582. The sequence continues at coordinate 2,733 of JAKBLT010000036.1, read as the reverse complement.
ATCCTAAACTGAGAGTAGCGATAATGGAAAAGAGAATGAGAAAGGTGCAAACTTACATTAAAAATATGCCTCCTACCAGGGCCTATTTGCTCAATGATGCGGATTACGCTATTGTCCAGTGGGGTTCCACCAGAGGAGTGGTGGAAGAGGCAATAGATATTCTGAGAGCTAAAAATATAAAGGTTGGAGCAGTTGAAGTTAACAGGGTATTCCCTCTCAATCCGGATATCAAAAATCTACTCAGCGGAAAAAAGAAGGTGATCGTTGTAGAGAATAATTATACTGGCCAGTTCAACAGGTTGTTAAAAACAGAATTCCTTATCAAGACTTCACTCGTTCGTAAATTTGATGGAGAGGCGTTCTACCCAGGCCAGCTTGCGGAGGAAATTCAAATGGAAATAAAAAGAGGTGATTAAAATGGTGACAGTAGCAGATTTTAATGGAAAGGTTAAGCCGGACTGGTGCCCGGCGTGCGGCAATTTTGCTCAACTTTCTGCCTTAAAGGCAGTTCTGGCAGAGCTTGGAATAGAGCCGCACAACACAGTCGTAGTTTCAGGAATAGGATGTTCAAGTAACCTGCCAGAATTCATAAACGCATATGGATTCCACGGGCTACATGGCAGGCTTCTTCCTGTGGCTTCTGCAATTAAGTGGGCAAACCCAAAGCTTACGGTGATTGGATATGGAGGTGACGGTGACGGGTTTTTCGAAGGTACTCAGCACTTTTTCCATACTGCGAAAAGGAACGTGGACATAACGTATATAGTATCAGACAATCAGATTTTTGGTCTAACAACCGGACAGGCCTCACCAACTTCTGAATTGGGGTTCAAGTCCAAGACCACACCGGAGGGGAATATCGAGAAGCCAATAAACCCGCTGGCATTTGGTCTTGCGGCAGGCGCAACTTTTGTTGCAAGAGGATTTTCAGGCGATCCTAAGCACCTGAATGAAATAATCAAGAAAGGAATACAGCACAGAGGGTTTTCCTTCATAGACGTGTTCAGCCCGTGCGTGACCTTTAACAAATATAACACATACGATTATTTCAGGAAAAGAGTATACAAATACGAGGCAAAGGATCTGACCGACTTCTCAGCTGCATATAATGCAGTTCAGGAATGGGGAGAAAAGATACCGATCGGAATATTCTATCAGAAGCAGGAACCAACATATATAGACAGAGATCCCGTTGCGGCGAAAATTTCACTAGTTGAATCGGAACCTGTTCATCTGACAGAAGAGTCGGTTGAAGAGTTTCTCTGATCTATACAAGTGTTATTTAGACCGGGAGGCAGCTTCAGATGACTGAACAGAGACCGGATGTTTCTGAAGAACTCTCCCGCAATAAAGTCATAGATAAACCAACTCCCCTCTCCTCGATCAGGGGCTGGCTGGATCATTCAGGTATATCGGATAATGATCAATCTTTCATACCTGACACCCTTAAGGAAATCATAAGCATACTTCAAACCAACAAACAGTCCATTGCTAATTGCATCAGGACTGATACCGGGAAATCAGAACGGGCCGCGCTGAACGAAATATCAAGGTCAATATCGGCAATACAATCCGCCGTTGACAGCGGTGTCCATGAAACAATAGGAACCGGTCATGTTGGATTTGGAAAAATGCAGTTCCTTTCAGGTTCAATGAGAATTGGTAGCAGTGTTATAATTCCAGACATGTCTGTACCGGTGCTATCGCTGATCGAGAAACTTGTTCCTTCAATTATGACAAGGAAGCAGGCACTGGTTTTTTTAACAGATACCACTTCAATTACTCTTAATCGTCTCTTTGGCGATTTTTTCATAAATATTCGTGGTTTCCCTGCTTACCTGGTCAGAGATCCAGAAATAAGGTCAATGAGGTGGTATATCTCAAGATATCACCCACTCAATATACTGTTTTCAGGTTCAACCGATTTGTTTCAAAAAATTCAACATTTTTCCGGAACAGTACCATTTTCAGCTGAAAGCCAATTTGGTTACAGTGTTTTCGCCTCACAGGGCTCAGATCTTGACAGACTTGCAGAAACTTTGGCTGTTGTATTTCAGGACAGGTCGCTGGCAAAATTTCTGAGACCTGCGGACATCATTGTTATGGCAGATAATGCGGAATATCTGCGCAACCGTATAATAACGGAACTGGAAAAGACCGTTGAACCATGGGTTGTGCACAATCAGCCACAGGCAGAAGATTTTGCTTCATTTTTGACAAAGGGGAAAATGTCTGAGATAGATATTCATTTCTGGAAGGGATATGAATCTGGTGTATTTTCCCCAGCCCTGATATCTCCAGTATCAAAGCAGAATGATTCTTTAAGCACAGAAATGGATCTCCCCGTCCTGGCAATGCATGAGGTAAATTCACTGGAAGATGCCCTTGCGCTTCAGGCCAAATCACAAAACCGCATGTATTCGTCTGTCTGGACATCAGATGCAGATCTTATCCAGCATGAAATTTCTTCTGTTAAATCATCGCTGTTGACGGTAAATGGATTCCCAACCGGGACGGAGGAAAGCATAACAAATCTGGCAGTGAACGGTCTACCCGTCAGGTGGGTCAGATCATTGACACAATTCATGTCCACAAATTTCAGTGGGCTGCTTTACTCCTGAGGTCTTGTCATCCTTTTCATGACTTCCAGACCAAATTCTGAGCATTTAAGTGGCTTTATATTCATTAATCTGGCAACATCCTGAGTAACTTTCCTGTCTTTGTAGGATTCCA
>JAKBLT010000035.1:0-10385 GCA_021831925.1 Thermoplasmata archaeon | reverse complement strand
GTACCCTTCCTTGAAGCAGCATTTATCTGCGCGGTAGTCTGTGCCTGTGGAAGCTCGACCCTGAAGCGTATAAGTGGAGTCATATTTTTGTCAAGTGCGAGACCGATTTCATCACCATCAGCAAGCTGCAATTTCTTGAGGCTCTCGAATCTCTTGCCTCCGATTGCGTGCCCATTAAGGGAAGAACCATTCAGGCTCTTCTTTTCACGTATGTAGAAATGAGTGCTGTCCTTTGTGAAAACAAGATGTTCTGTGTTAACATACTCTGAAAATCTGTGTCTGATGACGTCCTTCCTTCCGAATGTGTATGGAAAGTAAGCAATCCGTATCGGAAGGCCAGATTCCGGAATTAAATTGAAAAAAGATGATACCTCCTCAGGTTTAACCTTAGAGAATACATGACCACATACCGGGCACCTTGATCTTATTGCTGTCATCCTGAATCCACAGTTCGGGCAGATGATCCTCTCACTGCCTTCTGTTTTGGCTGGTTCATCAAGCTGGAGTTTCTGCCCATCAACCTTGCAGAACAGAGAATCGTCTGTGTATATTCTCAGACATAAAGGGCATACTTTTCTAGGCTGAGGCACAGTTTCCTCATGATTTGCCTTCCTTTTCCAGATCATTTTAGCGGGGTGTAATATCCAGCATTAATTATAGATTTATCTTTTTCAGCATTTTTATCTGGATGCTTTGCATTCGATCTGGGAAGATTTCTTCTTTTATCAGCTAAGAGAGCACAATGATTCCAAGGCTCTGAAGAGCAAGCAACATATACTGGATGGCAAAACCTGCAACAAGCAGCCCGAATATGCGGGTTATGGCCTTCATACTCTTTGCACCCAGAAACCTGAGGATTGTCGATGAAAAAGTGAAAAATATGAAAACTATTGCAAAAAGTATGGACACAGAAATTATGGTCAGGAGGCCAACTGGAACAAACGGCCCATTCATCAGAATTATAATTAGCGAAATCGCTCCAGGCCCAGCTAATAGCGGGGTTGCAAATGGCACAATCCCGGCATCATGCTCTACATTTCCACCCTGTGATTTAGGGCGGTCACCCTCCCGCACCATCTGTATTCCCATAATGAGCAGGATCAATCCACCTGCAATTTCTAAGGCTTCAACACTTATACCGAAGAAAAGAAGAATATATCTTCCAACTATCGCGAAGAATATCATTATTGCGAGTCCATAGATGGATGCATCCTTTGTTACTATACGCCTCTCTTTTTCTGTCATTTCAGATGTCATACCTATAAATAATACCAGAGCACCAAATGGATCGATGACAACAAAAAGCGGCATAAACACAGCCAGGAAAGAATAGAGCAAACCTGAGGTCACGCGGAAAGCATATTAACTGTATATTTAGCCTTGATGAAATTGTACTCTTCCAGCGATATTTTAAAGCTTATAAGCTCTGAACCGACTCAAGGCAGGTTTTGGGTTCTATCCTATGCTCAGATAAAACCATGCTGTCCAGATTCGATAGCAAGCGATTGGAATGATCTTTTCTCACTATGAAATCAGCTACAATTGAATCGCCCTCGAATGTAGCCTTAAAGAAAACAGGTACGAGACCGAAATTAACTATATATTGATGCAGTGCAGCAAAAGTTGGAGAATCAGCTATAAACTCTTCATTAACCTCACGCAATTCTGCCTGGCTATTCTTTACAGACGATCCAGCGAATTTATGAATAATTATGGTAGCCTTATTATCCGGACTTAATTTTTTGATACTGATTTCACGTTTATTCGACATGGCTTCAGAATGATTCAGATCTCTAGCGTCCTCCAGCAGTGAAAACTTTGACCTCAGGTGTGTAAACTCATTAAGAGAACCACCAAATTTATGATAGAGATCCAGCATGAATGGAAAGTCTTCATTATATGGTCCCATGAAAAGAAGCTCTTTGCCGAAATTTGCCTTTTCTTTGAGATAATCTAAAACTACATTGCTGACTTGAACATTGTTTTCTTCATCATATTCAATAGCAAAATATATCCCGCCATTAAACCATATGTTGTTTGGTTCCACCCTGCAGCCCTTGATTTCAGTCAATTTGTCGTAAAAAGTTGAGTTTGCATCATGAACTGCAGCCCAAAGTATATTATTTTCAATTTTATAATCAAATATACCTGCAGCGTTTAGACGATCCTTCAACCCTTCTCTGCGGTTGGCTACAATATCGCGTTTTAATGGCTCCCCTGATATCCATTTTTCATTGTCGTTTATTAGAAGGAGGAATCTCAGGTTTGTCTTTTCCTTTAAATCGTCAAGAGAGGTGAATTTTGGCCTCACGTTGTCCAACCTGAAAAGTGCAATGTTCATTTCTCTATACAATAATAACTCCTTATTAAATATATTAACCTTATTTTAAATCGTCTTGAAATATTGAACTTTGATCTTTGGTACTTGATTCAAAAGATCATATGTTCCATTTGTTTTCACAAATTCCTGATTAAAATGATTGACAAGATAGAATAAGCATTATAATTCCAATTTGTATAATGAGGCAATGCGAATACTAATCCTTGGGATCGATGGATACATTGGCTGGCCACTCGCCCTGCATTTACTTGAACGCGGCCATGAAGTATCCGGAATTGACAGCTTTTACACAAGAAGGAGGGTCAGAGAGGTTGGATCCGATTCAGCTATCCCAATAAAGTCCATGGAACGCAGGATCGAGTCGCTTAAGGAAGTTTCTGATCACAGGCTAAATTTTCTTCGAGGAGATGTCAGTAATCCCAGGATTATATATGATGCAATAAAGAAGTTCAAACCTGAATGCACGGTGCATCTAGCAGAGCAGAGATCCGCCCCATATTCAATGATTGGCCTCAAACAGGCTACAGAGACGCTGCAAAAAAACATGATTGGCACTGTGAACCTTGCATATGCAATCAAGGATGTGGTCCCAAATTGCCATATACTGAAGCTTGGGACAATGGGAGAATATGGCACCCCTAATATTGACATTCCTGAGGGATTTTTTGAAGTGGAGTACCGTGGTAGGAGAGATACACTACCTTTTCCAAGAAATGCCGGTTCCTGGTACCACTGGTCAAAGGTACATGATTCAAACAACCTCATGTTTGCAAACAACGTCTGGAAGATACCAGTTACAGATGTGATGCAGGGAGTTGTGTATGGTACCAGTACTGAAGAAACAGACAGATTCTCGGCGCCAACTAGATTCGACATAGATGAGGTGTGGGGAACCGCACTGAATCGTTTCTGTGCCCAAGCTGTATGTGGTATGCCAATAACACCGTATGGCAAGGGCGGACAGACGAGAGGGTTTCTATCATTGACTGACAGTATTGAATGCCTGACGATTGCCGCTGAGAAACCACCTGAAAAAGGTGAATACAGGGTTTTTAACCAGTTTGATGAATATTACTCTGTCAATGATCTCGCAGAAAGGGTCAAGAAAAGTTATGAACATCTAACATGGAAACCAGCCAAAATAGAGCATGTTGAGAATCCGAGAATAGAGAAGGAATCACATTATTACAAGCCAGATATGATAAAACTTCGTAATCTTGGTTACAGGCCATCAAGATCACTCGAAACTGAAATACTAAAGATCCTGTCGGATCTTTCAAAGCACAGGCGCAGGATAGACAGACTGAAGGCATGTATTATGCCTAAAACATTCTGGTCCAAGAGCTCAGGGATCTGATACCGATGATTCATAAGTTCTCTTCAGGACCTGAAGATAGTCGTGGGAATAGCCTACGCTTATCCATTCTTCCCTTCCTATCTCAATACCCATCGTATTCATGCCCGCTGCTATGGAAGCGTTGATTGATGGGGTCAGTTCAAGCGGTTTTAAAGTGGATTCCAATAGATTAGCGATAACCCATGGTGAAAGAATGTAACAGGCACACAGTGCAAGGTTTGATTTTGGCCTGGCAGGCTTCTCCTCAAGAGAACTAACTTTCTTGATGTTCTTCGAATGCCCGATTGCATCGATTACTTCAGCTATACCGTATCTTTGCGGGTTATCGACACGCATCAGATATAATACCTGAGATCCATTTTGATTGAACAGATCGATTCCAGATTTTACGTGCCTGATATCCATGATCATTCCATCTCCCGCATTAAGGATAAATGGCTCATCTTCGATGAATCCGGATGCTTTTCTGACTGCATCGCCAAAGCCATTCGGTGAATCCTGGTAAATAATTGAGGCATCTGGTATGTTTTCCTCTATAAATGCCCTTGTCATGATATCGCTTTTCCCAATAACTATACCGATTTCATCTATTCCCAATGATATGATTCTTGAATATATGGCATCTAAAAGTGGCCGCAGAACAACCCTGCCATCGATTTTCAGATAGATAGGCAGAAGCTCCTTCCTGAGTCGGCCGTCCAGTCCTGATCTGGTACCAAGACCTGCGGCCGTAATGAGACCTTTCACTGTACACTTAATGCCTGTTTAAGTTAAATATGTTGACCCGCATAACACCACTATTTAAACCGTTTACACAGTGAACTAACAAAATTTGTTCTCCATAACCGGTGATGGAAAAACAAATAATATCTAATGCACATATTCCTGCATGGGTCAGATGCCTAGCGAATTCTTCACCATGGACGATTTTGACTTCGATGGAAGAACCGTTTATCTCAGACTGGACCTGAACTCGCCAATAAATCCGGCAACTGGCGAGATCATGGATTTCTCCAGGTTCAGTGCTCATCTTGAGACTATCAACGAATTAAGGAACTCCAAGCTTGTAATTGTGGCACACCAGAGCAGGCCTGGAAAGGATGACTTTCTGAGCCTTAGGTGGCATGCGTTCCACCTTTCGACCATGCTCAAGAAGAAGATTACGTTTATAGATCAACTTTTTGGAAATGAAGTATCTGAGGCGATTATTGCGATGAAGCCTGGAGATATCATAATGCTTGAAAATTCAAGGTTTTACTCGGAGGAGGTAAGTCTTGACGGCTCAGACCTTGATGTCATGGTAGCATCAAACATCGTAAAGAACCTGGCACCACTTTTTGATTATTTTGTAATTGACGCTTTTCCTGCCATTCACAGACCACAGATTACACTGACCGGATTTAGGAGTTCCAAACCAAACATAGCGGGTAGACTTATTGAAAAGGAGATAAAGGCAATCAGCAGATTCAACAGCATCACAGGGGGCAATAAGATAGCTATTCTGTCTGGGGCAAAGATTTCCGAATCAATAAGGGTTGCAAAAAGCTTTCTTGAGACGAAAATGGTGGACTTTGTTTTGACTGGGGGTGTAGTTGGAAATGCGTTTCTCAGTGCTTCCGGAACAAACATTGGAAAGAGATCTGCAGATTTCATTGCCAAGAACAACAAGGATCACACCGAACTTTTGCAGATCTGCAGGGATCTTTTGAAAAAATATCCTGACAGAATAATTACACCCACAGATTTTATACTGAATCCTTCCGGTAAGAGGGCAATAGCGGGTTCTCAGATACCAGATGGTGAAATGATAGCTGACATAGGTGTTGATACAATAGTCAGGTTTGGAGAATTTATTGATAAGGCATCAGCGATATTCATGAACGGTCCTATGGGTATGTATGAGGTCGAGAAATATTCAACCGGAACCAGGGAGGTCTTCAGTTCAGTCGCAAAATCCGGTGCACTTTCAATAGCCGGTGGCGGTCACACACTGAGTGCGCTCGAGAAGATGGATCTTGTGGGCAGAATATCGCATGCCTCAACCGGAGGTGGCGCCCTGATAAGCTATTTATCCGGTGATAAGATGCCAGTGCTTGATGCTCTGAGAGAGAGCAAAAAGATATTTTCAGGTAGAGAAAATGGACACATATAATCAACAGAATCTGGTGGATGAGATTAACCTCACACGATCTCTCCTGGACTCACTGGAACGGCAGATTACGGCAGCTGACAAGGCATATCAGGACATGTCAACAACACTGGCAGTAATAAAGGAAAGGGGTTCCATCGCGGCTAGTGAAACAAGGATTTCGATCGGGTCTGGCATGTTTCTAAAGGGAAACCTTGATGTATCCGGAAACATAATTATACCAATCGGGTCTGATATCTATATAGAGGCAACAACTGAGGAAGCAGTAAAACGAATAGAAACTAATCTGGATAATCTCAGGAAGTCTCTGGAAGGTTTGCTGGATAGACAGGCCGAGCTCAGAATCAGGCATGACGATCTTCTCGCAATAGCACAAAATATAGGAAATCAGGAACAGAAGTAGAAAAATGTTCGAGGGTCTCGCGAACAGGATATCCAGGCTTTTCTCCGGATCCGTGGATGGTGAGGTCGTACGTAAAGTCGAGCTGAGAGACAGAATGTTTGAGGCACTTGTTGAATCCGATGTATCAGTGGACCTTGCTGAAAAAATATCTGATTCTATTCTAATGAAGGCGGAAAAACTGAAAGGAAAGATCTCAGTGAATCAGATGCAGATTATGATTAGAAGGGAATTGATAGAGATCCTTACTGCAAGCGGCCGGGCACCAGATATTCTCTCTGTAAAGAAGAGACCGTATATAATACTCTTTCTTGGGGTAAATGGCGGCGGTAAGACGACGACAATCGCCAAACTTGCCAGCTACCTAAAGAAGAATGGTTTCAGAGCAGTGCTGTCTGCATCTGACACATTCAGGGCTGGCGCCATAGAGCAGCTTTCAACATGGAGCATCAGAACTGGCATTGAAATTATCAAACATGAGCAGGGATCAGACCCGTCAGCAGTTGCATTTGACGCGATAAACCATGCAATCGCAAGAAAACTGGATTTTGTTTTGATAGATACAGCCGGGAGGATGCAGAACAACAAAAACCTCATTGAAGAAATGAAAAAGATAAAAAGGGTGGCAAAGCCTGACCTGACTCTTCTGATACTTGACGCAATGATAGGTCAGGATGCAGTCGAGCAGGGAAGGACCTTTCTTGAGCATGTGGGATTAGACGGCCTCATTGTGACTAAACTTGATACCGATGCCCGCGGCGGTCTGCTCATATCACTGGTAAGTGAAATTGGTAAGCCGGTATACTTTGTCTGTACAGGGCAGGATCTTGACGACATCATTCCCTTCGATCCGCAATGGTATGCAGATAAGATACTTCCTCTATCAAGCAATACCTGATAACATTCTTGATACAGCCTTGTGATCAAGTTCCGTCGTTATGAGCGGAATATTTTCGATCTCTGCGAGCTTGACTGCGAGTTCATCGATACGCCCTGCCTGTATATAGACGACAGCTGCAGGCTTAAGCGGGTGTACACGTATTGCAATCATGGGACTCCTACCCATTTTGACCTCGGTGAAGCATATCACGCGCTGGCTTGACCAACCATACAATACCGAATATTCAGAATAGGAGAAAGAAAGAATTGCCTTGATTCCATCCACAATAGTATATCCCATAACATGCCTGGACGTCGGCACGTTTGAAACATTGGTACCCCTGATCGCTTTGATGACTTCATCAAGCGCAACCTCATGATCGTAATCACGTATGTCAAGAAGTGCGTCAGAAGGCACCCCGGACGTATATCTCCGGATCAGGTTTCCACCACGTGCTATGTCTATTTCAATGAGTGCATTGACAATCTTCCTTATCGAAGACACTCCGGGTGACCTTCGCCTTCCGGATTCATAATCGCTAATTACTGATGGGGAAATATCGAGATGTATGGCGAGCTCATGCTTGCTTACCCCGAACTCCTCCCTCCATTTCCTTATTGCAGCTCCAGGATCTTCTGATATTGTGATTTCCCCTGCCATCTTTTCTTCGAGCATCATTGTGAGTGACCTGCATCATTTTGCCACAGATGATTTTAAGTACCAGCCAGATCGGTATAATTTCTGCCATTTTTGCAGCAACCGAAATTGGTTCGATCTCTGAACATTTGTCATCTGCAGACACATGTTATAGGGTCGAGCAGGTAATTAATGTTATCTGTCGGACACAGGTTTTCATTCAATTATTATGTTTTCATCCACCGTTAAGGACAAACCATCTTCCAGTATGAAGTATGATTACGTTTAACGGATCCAGAATCTTCCCGCCATCTATCCTTCCAAATGTGCCTGAACGTAACGATGACAATACATCGATGATGTTTCCCTTTATTTTTATTCCTCTTTTGTCACAGAAGTTCAAGATTTCACGGACTGCATCTAACAGATCGGTACCAGCCTCTACCTTAAGTGTTAAGGAATCCTTGAGGGATTGAAGATACCTGATCGTGTTGACAGCTTCCTCGATCTTCCTGTGTATTCTGGATTCAATTATTATTACATTCTTTTCACCGGTGCCAATCCTTGAAGCTATCTGTTTTGTGGATAGGCCGGATGCCCTAAGACTGATAATTTCAGCCTGTCTGCGCGTCAGAAATGTGTTTGAATAGTCCACTATAATGGTAACATACAGGTAAATAAAAATGTTTACTTATTCTTCTTAGTAAAAGTTATTATTACCAAGGCCTATACAGTGATGAATGAGGAAATATAGGGTTGTAGCAGCTGCAATTGTAGTCATAGTTCTCATTGTATCCGTCTACTTCCTGATACCGGATCAAAAACAGAGCCTCGTCGTATATTCTGCAGATGCATATGTTGGAGAGGTCAACGCATTGATCTCAGGTTTTCATAATGCTACAGGATTGGCTGGTGATACTTCTATTGGCGGCGGCTCATTCACGATTGGACATGAAATTGGAAATGGGGTTCCGGCAAATCTCTTCTTCTCCGTCTCGAGATCTGCCTACAGCCACCAGTATCTTGGCTCAAAATATTACAGTGGATGGGCCGTTGCTCTTGCAGGCGATTCCCTCGTTCTGGCATATTCCGGGAACAACATGAAAGCTGCCGATGCATCCCTTATAAACAATTTTAGTGCTGCATACAGCAGTAATAACACAAGTCTATTCGCAGACGCTTTTGATTACCTTACATCTGGAACTTTTAAGGTCGGGATCTCCAATGCAAGCAGCGATCCTGCGGGTCTGAGGGCGTATATTTCGCTCGAAATAGCGGGTTACCTGTATTCTGATGGAAACGAGTCATATTACATACACAGACTGATCTCGAATGACGATCTTGTTTCTGCTTCAAGCGCAGCAGATCTTGTAGCACCACTCGAAACGGGCCAGGTTTCATTTCTATATATTTACAGGTCGGCTGCAATTTCAAAGGGACTCAACTTTATCACACTGCCCGATCAATTGAATTTTGGGAATTACTCTTTGGCATCATTTTATTCCAATTTTTCCTATCAAACACAGACTGGCCTGATCCATGGATTTCCTGTTTATCTTTATGTATCTATTCCAGCAAACGAGTCTCTTGTTTCGGAATCACAAAAATTTGTTGAATATTCAATGGAAAACAGATATCTGCTCGCATATTTCGGAATGATAACTATGAATAAGCCGATGATTTTCTATAATAATACTGCACCATCTTTCCTGTCACAGTACATTAAAAATGACAGTCTGTTATACGGTGGAAACCTGTGAGGCATCGCATTTGAAAACCTCGAACAGAATAAGACCCAGGGACGCCCTCTGGCTGATAGCATCAATTACGGCATGGATTCTTGTAATACCAATTGCCCTGATCCTGATTTACGGTTTCTATATCTACAGGTCAGCTACGGGATTTGGCATTGCAGTATTCAGATCGATAGCTCTCACTATTCTAACATCCGGTTTGTCTGCAATAATAATATTTATTGTCTTCACCCCGCTTGCATACGAGCTTGCTGGCAGAGCTCACAGGGCGATGGAAACCATATCAGATATACCGGCAAGTATACCTCATCCTGTTGTCGGAATAGCATTTCTCATTATGGACAGCCCGATAACACCAACTGGCAGGTTTCTAAATTCAATAGGCCTGAACCTTTTTGACAGCATCCAGGGGATAATTATAGCCCTTACGTTCGTTGCCACACCTATATACGTGCGATCAATGCAGTCTGTATTTGCGGCCAGGAATGCATTTCCGGATTTATATGCGGAAAGCCTTGGAGCATCTCGTCTTCGGGTACTGTATAGAAGTGCACTTCCTGCTGTTAAAAGAGAAGCTGTATATTCATCGCTCACAGCAATGAGCAGGGGTATGAGTGAATTCGGTTCCATCGCGATACTTGCCTATTATGTGACTCAATATCCTTTCAACGGAGTAAGCAATGCATCAGTCCTTATCTTTCAGTATTACAGTTTCTATGGCCCTCAGGGGGCAATAACTGCCTCTGCTGTTATGATAGTATTCTCTTTACTCTTATTATTCATTGCGAGGTTATTTGCCCACAACCGGGAAGCAAGCAGAGGGTCTGTTCAATGACAGTAAATGTTGACATAACAGGCACTGCAGGTA
>JAKBLT010000003.1:0-44742 GCA_021831925.1 Thermoplasmata archaeon | reverse complement strand
GTTTTTCCACATCCACTCCGCCAAGTGGATTCCAGTTGCTTGAAGCAGTATATCAGAGCACCGATGAGTTTTGTATCAAATATGCAGAAAGCCAGGTTACGGATTGGGATAATCAAACTGGAACTTCGTTGTCAGGCTACTCTCCAAATCCAAGTAATTTTACTGTTGCCCTCTTTACTTGTGCTGGAACTTATGTTTCTCTCTTTAATGACAAAATAGAAGAAGGAAAATGCTGATTCTGAAATAGAGATCTTATCAGATTTAATCACACAAATTATATGATCCCCTTTATTATTCTAATATGTGAAAGCCGGTGAAATTTCAGCGCCTGAATTACTGAAAAAACTAGATAGCAGCGATGTTCAGATAATTCATATTTCTTCAAAAGAATCATTTGAGAAAAAGAGAATCAAAAATTCTATCTGGGTGCCATTTAATCAACTTGAGAAACTCGACTTTAGGTTACTTGATAAGTCAAAGACACAAATATTATACTGTAAAAATAGAAGTTGTATGTCCGCGAAGCTGATTGGCGATTTACTTGCTGATAATGGATACCAATGCCTCGTATATGCCGGGGGAATCGAGGAATGGCTTGATTTAGACTTTCCTTTGGGTTAAATATATACAAAAATGAATTATCAGAGGTACTTCCTTATCCTTAATATTTTGATCTTAACGCCGCCAAAAATTGAGTGCGCTTCAGAACCAATAAGCATAATCTCGCCCTTTTTGTCCGAAAGTTCTACTGTTAACCCTATGTTCTTCAGCAATGTGGATACCCTATTTAGAAAGGAAAGTTTTCTGGCTTTCCTTGGAAATAAATGGATCAACCCCTTAATCCTATCCGGGTCACTAACTACAAAATTCAGTCGTGTGCCATTGATTTGGAGATTTCCAAAATCAGCAGAGTTAACCCTGATTTCCACGCTGCCGGAAACGTTAGAAAGTAATTTAGAGGTTACAGCGCTAATCTTACTGTCGCTCATGTACTGGTCGCGCAGTAAGGCTTACTTTCCCATTTATAACGATGTTTGCATTCATACCTGGTAATTTGATTGTAAGATTGTCGAAAGCAAATTCCGCAGTACTTTTAGTTCCCTCAATTGCCTTAACAAAGCTTTCCATTATAGACTCTTCTTCGTCTGCCATACTAGAGTATTCCCATATCTTATATTAATGTTTAACTATTTTTTTCTAAGGATATTTCAGAACTGATTTAACTTTATCCCTCCTTATAAGCTCTTTATCCATAAATTTATAATTTTTATAAATTGAAAAAGTATTTTAAAAATCCAATAATACGCCACTGTGCAAAAAGGAGTACCGCGCAAATCTAACGAGATATTAGGGGTTTTGGGAATTGTTGCAATAGGGGTTGTGGTCATATATCTGGTCCAGCTGCTTGTTTTTCCTTTCCTCGAGAAGACTTTCCCTATACTTGTAAACTATGACAGATATCTCAAAGATGCTTTTGCGGCTGTTATTATATTTGGATTTGCAGTCATAATAGTAAGAATCGTTCATCGCACGATAGAGGTTGCATCTCAAAAAAGCAGCAGGAGGAATTATCGGGGCCTCTACACAATATTCAGAGCGATAATTTATGGCTCGGCAATAGCCGCATTTCTAGCTTACTTAGGAATCAGCCTTGAGGGGGCCCTTATAGGAGGGACAGTTGGAGGCTTGGTCATATCCTTTGCACTACAAAATACGATATCCAATCTTCTGTCTGGATTGCTTCTTGCTTCTGCGGGAATTATAAAACCAAAGGATAACATATCCTTCTATTCATGGCTATTTGATAATCCTGTTATAGGTGAAGTAAAAGATGTCAAACTGCTAACTGTTTCTGTTGAGACAATTGATGGAAATACCACCGAACTCCCGAACACTGGACTCCTTGGATCGTCCCAGTTTACGAATCTAACAGTAAACGGAAAGATCCGCACTGTACAGAATGTGGCCATTCCTGTTGATGCGAATATCGGAAACATAATGGATCTTGCCAGGCAGAAGATAGAATCAGCAATGAAAGATCTTGGCGTTACGAAGTTTGAGAGTTACTTTTTCACCAAGAATTTCAATTCAAACGTTATAAAAGTTATATTTGAGTTCAACGATATTTTAATGTTTAACCCAATAACTGACCTTATTAATCGCTCATACGAATTTGCATACTGGGAGATGAAAAATATGACTCCGCAGGGAAACAATATAATTCTTGGTTTTCCAGTTGATGTACCGATAGATGATCTGATAAAGGAAGGTGATAATGTTTTACGGGCTATTTCTGATGGAAGCGGGATAACTCAGTTCAGTTCGTATTTCTTTGCAAAAAACTCAGGTGTTAATACAATTAAGGTTGTTTTCTCAATGAAAAATGGTACTTCATACGATTCTATCGCGCATTCTATTAATTCATCATACGAGAAAGCTTATACGACCCTGAAGGCAAAACAGTCCGCTCACAACCCGACATGATTTAAATTCCCTGAATGGATTGGGAAACCACTTACAATTATATAGAGGAACAAACTTCGGTATCGGGAGGTATAGTGAATGTTCGTTCCGTTTTGTTATGGCGACGATGACGACGATGACGACGACGATGATGATGACTTTTAATCATCAATCAAAAATTTAAGCCTTCTCTTTTGAGAAGACACTTCTATTTTGTTATTTGATAAAAATAGGCACAGAAATGAAATGACAGAGATTTTTGATCTTTTAAATATAAGGGTTAGAGATGCAGTCAAACAGAGAGGTTTGCTGAGTGCCACTCTACCACAGGAAAAAATTATACCGATTGTCCTAAAAGGAAAGAATGTTCTTCTTCTGGCTCCAACCGGGAGCGGAAAAACAGAGGCTGCCGTTCTTCCTATCTTCAGCAGGATTGTCGATGGTAACTTTCAGAAAATCTCACTACTTTACATAACACCTCTGAGGGCATTAAACCGTGATATGCTTGCCAGGCTACTGGAATATGGCAATGCATCCGGTTTAAGTGTAAAAGTGAAACACAGTGACATCTCTGCCAGTGCGAGACGGGAAATAGTTTTACAACCACCCGACGTCCTCATCACAACACCTGAATCCCTTCAGATCATGCTCAACGGGAGAAGATTGAGGGAGATAATAAAGAACGTAAAATTTGTAGTTATTGACGAAGTACATGAACTAGCCCAGAATGAAAGGGGTTCACAGTTTTCCATCGCACTTGAAAGGCTCAAGAAACTATCCGGGGGTTTCCAGATTGTGGGTTTATCCGCTACAGTCGGCAATCCTCACCAGCTTGCAAGATTCATTAACCCGTCTGGTGAAACGGAAATAGTGAATGCTGCTTTGAAGAAGCAGATTCAGATAGAATGCGAGATACCAGAGATTGGTGATGAGGAAATTGTCAATAAAATGGGTTGCGATCCGCAGTATGCGGGTTCTGTTGTAAGAATTTGGAATTTGATCAATACACATGCAGGAACGCTTGTTTTCGTCAATACAAGAAGCACTGCTGAAGACATTGTGTTTCGTCTGAGGATGTGGCTGGGGGAAGTACCTGTTTTAGTTCATCATGGCTCATTATCCCGGGAATCAAGGGAGACTGCAGAAAATGACTTCAAGTCCGGGAAGGTGAAGGCACTCGTCTGCACATCGTCGCTCGAGCTGGGTATAGACATTGGGATAGCTGATCTTGTTGTACAGTTCAATTCACCGAGGCAGGTGAACAAGATGGCCCAGCGAATCGGTAGATCCGGGCATTCACTCAGTAAGATTTCCAGAGGAAATATAATATGCAATGACTCAATAGAACTTGAGGAAGCTGTTGCGATTGCTACTCTCGCTGACGAGTCGCATTTCGAAAACATAACAATAAGAGACGGTTCCATGGCTACACTGGCAAATCAGGTCATGCTTGATCTTAATTACGTCAGGAAGGCTGAAATTGACGATATTTACAAAACGCTATGCGCGGCATATCCTTATAGAGATGTAACAAAGGATCAGTTTCTGGAGATGCTGCAGTTCCTTTCTGACATAAAGAAAATATGGATAGATAATAATACAATAGGTAAGAAGGGCAGCATACTTTACTATTTCATTGAAAACATATCAATGATACCTGGTGAAAAAAACTTTAGGGTCATTGATACAGTTAACAAGAAATTCATAGGAACTTTGGATGAGAGATATGTCGTAAACGAGGTTGAGCCCGGTTCTTATTTCGTAATGAAGGGATCCACATGGAGAACTATAAGGATTGACGATGATAGGATATTAGTGGAACCGTTTCCAACGCCCGCGATCGCTCCAAAGTGGTCTGGCGAGGACATTCCAGTGCTGCCGGATGTGGTTACACGGGTGTCTGATCTTCGTGAGGGTTTCGATTATCACAAGATCGTGAAACCGGATTCCAGGAGAAAACTGGAGGAATGGCATAACGGGTTACTGGCAACAAGAAACAGAATAATTGTGGAGAGCAGGGGTGGGGAGATAGTTTTCCAGAGTCTTCTTGGAACAAAGGGGAATTTCGCTTTTGGCGAGATTATGGCCAGCCTTTTTACAGCGATAACCGGAGAGAGTGCTGAAATGGATTATTCGCCTTACCATGTTTATTTCAGGCTTTCCAGGCATATCTCATCGAGAGACGTTGTTGGTCTTGCGAAAAGGATAGAACCGGACAAAATAATGTCTTATATTACGGGGCTTGCCCGGAGAAGCAGATTCTTCAACGGCGTCTTCCTTTATGAAGCGAGAAAATTCGGGGTTGTATCAAATAAGTCTGATCTGAGCAGAATAAGACTGGATAAGATCATATCTGCCTATGAAAACACTGTGCTTTTCAAGGACGCCATCAGGAAAATGGTTTCCGATTACATGGATATTGAAAGCCTGAAGTCACTGCTTAGGATGCTGGATTCAAGCGATACAGAAATCATAATGAATGAAGATCTTTCTGAATCTTCCAGATCGTTCCTGACACACTATCTTGAAAGGGTAATGCCGATAAAGCCCACAAAGGTAATATTGGAGGCTGTCAAGAACAGACTTATGAATGAATCAATGATGTTGATCTGCACAAAATGCAGGAATATCAGGACTGGTAAAATCAATTCGTTTGAATCCTTAAGATGCAATGTTTGTGGAAGCACTTTGGTTGCCGCCTTCTCCGAATATGAAAGAGACAGGATCTCAGATGCAATAATGAACGGAAATGACAAGAACACCGAAAGAAGAATAATTAAAAACGCACATCTCATAAAAGAAAAAGGGATGACCGCACTGATTACACTTGCGGCACGCGGCGTCGGTACCGAAACTGCAAACAGGTTGCTTGAGACATCTTATTCAAGCGAGGAGGATCTTCTGAAGGCAATCCTGAATGCGGAAATGGAATATTCAAGAAACAGGAGATACTGGGATTAGTCGTTGCTTTTAAGATACTGAAAGACGAAATATTTATGTGTTTACATAAAATACCTGTGAGCTTTTCGAGCGAGATGTTTTAAGCATGATAGCAATCTCGTTGGAGCATTTAACATTAAAATGAGGTTTAATAATGGCTGATGAAACAAAGACTGCGAAAAAAAATGAGGATTTCCTGTATATAGTCAGGATAGGCAGCAAAGACCTTAATGGCGAGAGAAACGTAAGGCAAGCTCTTGCTGATCTTAAGGGTATTGGAGACAGGCTGGCTGGCATGATTATCACGAAGCTCAACCTGGATCAGGATAAGAAGATTGGCGAGTTGAAAGAGGACCAGATTGAAAAAATAAGGGAATTTGTGGAGTCAAAGACTTATGATGGTCTTCCAGACTGGGCTCTGAATCACAGGAATGAAACAATTACAGGAGAAGACATTAACCTTGTTTCAAATGATCTTACAATCCAGCTGCAGGATGATTTAAATTTCATGAAGAAGATGAAGTCGTATAAAGGCATCAGGCACGAGACCGGTCACAAGGTGCGTGGTCAGAGGACCCGCGCAAATGGAAGGCACGGACTTGCGATTGGAGTCGTAAAGAAGAAGGAGTGAATGAATGGGCGATCAAAAATTTCAGCATAAGAAATATTCAACACCAAGGCATCCGTGGGAAGCGGTAAGAATAGCGGAAGAGAGGGAAATTGTCCAGAGGTATGGCTTAAAAAACAAAAGAGAGTTATGGAAGTCTCTTTCAATACTTGATTCATTCAGGGCTCAGGCCAGAACTCTGGAGGGGAAGATGCGATATCAGGACGAGGCTTCAATGGTCCAGTTTAAAAACATGATTCAGAGGTTGCAGCGTTTCAATATATTGAGGGAGGGTGCAACACTCGATGATGTCCTGTCTTTAAAGATAGAAGATATTTTGGAAAGAAGACTCCAGACCCTTGTATACAAAAAGAAACTTGCCGGAACGGTTAAGCAGGCAAGGCAGTTGATCACCCACGGCCAGATTTCGCTGGGTGGAAGGAGAACAAACCTGCCTGGACTTATGGTTGAGGCTTCTCTTGAGCCAACACTTGAATATGATGAGTCATCTCCACTGAAGGATGAACTCCATCCAATTAGACAGGCAATTGCAAAGATAAAGGAAGAGCCAAAGGAAGAAAGAGCAGAAGAGACCGAAGATGAGAATGTTGACAAGGAAAAAGAACCACAGGATCAGGACAAGGAGGTAAAGGCATGAGCAGAACAGGCATTGCACATATTTTTGCCTCCCACAATAACACACTCATCCTTGTTACAGATTCGACAGGCGCCGAAACAATCGCTAAAGCAACCGGCGGGATGGTCGTTAAGAATGACAGGGATGAATCGAGTCCGTATGCAGCCATGAAGGCCGCAGACCTTGTATCTGAAAAATTGAAAGAATTTGAGATCACCGATCTGATCATCAAGGTCAGAGCTCCAGGTGGAAATAAATCAAAAATACCAGGCCCAGGTGCCCAGTCCGCTATAAGATCACTTTCAAGGGCTGGTTTCAAGATTGTCAGGATAGAAGAGGTAACCCCGATACCGCATGATGGAACAAAAAAGAAAGGCGGTAAAAGAGGAAGGAGGGTTTGATGACACTTACCATTCTTGAGAACGAGGATAATTTTATCCGGTTTAAAATCACGGGCTTGACCCCGTCACAGGCAAATGCTCTAAGGAGGACTATTCTGTCCGATGTCCCAAAACTCGCAATAGACAAGGTTATTTTCCACCATGGACAGATAAGGGATGAACAGGGTAATGAATACGATTCTTCGCTGCCACTTTTTGACGAAGTTGTCGCACAGAGGCTCTCAATGATACCGCTAAAGAGCGATCTTAAAATGAACTTCAGGGATCAATGCACGTGCGGTGGTGCAGGTTGTTCATTATGCACAGCTACATTCTCGATTAACAAGCTTGGGCCTGCAACTCTGCTTTCTGGCGATCTGATATCGGTTTCAGGGACTATATCAAAGCCAACAGATTTGGATATCCCAATAGTCAAACTCGGCCCAAAACAGGCGATACTGGTAAGCGCAGAGGCTATAATGGGTACAGCTGCAACACACTCAAAGTGGCAGGTTGCCACCGGGGTTTCCTATAAATACAGCAGAAAATTCATAGCCCCAAAAGATAGTTCAGTAGATTTTGAGTCGATAAAGAAAAGCTGTCCTCATTCAGTTGTCTCTGAGAACGCATCATCAATTACCTTCACCGATGATTCTCCCTGCACATCTCTTACACCCCTATTCGAAATAAAGGATGTAAAGATAGAGGAGGATAACAGCACATATATCTTCCAGTTTGAAACTGACGGTTCACTCACAGCTCTTGAAGTCCTGGATTATGCACTTAAGAGAATACCACAGAGACTTAACACACTCCTCGAGAGTCTGGTTGATTCTGAATAAGCGCATTGATAGTGACCAGCTGTCTGTTTGTCATTATTACCCAATCAGGCGCAAGATTAAGATTCAATCTGTCATATCATGAACTGAAATGGTGGACTCCAACGTTAACATGAAGGGTTTTCCAATAAAACGCGTTGGCTTTGTGATAAGAAAGAATTGCCCCAGGTGCGCCAGGATTGTTGAAAGGATAACAGCAATTGCTCCGCAAGATTGGGAAATTCAGTATGAAAAGGAGGTAAGCAAGTATCTACCTGTTCGTGGACGCGATATCACGAGAATGGATGTTGACCTGATAATCACCGTTGGTGGAGACGGTACAGTTCTATGGACCCTGCAGAATAAAAACTGCCCTATATTGGGTATAAACATGGGTGGCCTGGGGTTTCTCTCTGAAGTTGAGATTGGAGAGGTCGAGTCAAGCATCTATGATCTCTCAAGAGGAGAATTCACTATCGAACGTTCGAGGAAGCTCAGTGTGTATTTGAATGGCCAGCGCCTGCAGGATTGCACTAATGAAGTCATAATCCATTCCAGTAAGATAGCCAAGATTCGTAAATTTATGATATCCACACAGAAAAGCTTCATCGACAGGCTTGCGGCTGATGCCGTTATAATAGCAACTCCTGTGGGTTCCACGTCGTATTCATTTAGCGCTGGAGGCCCGATTATCCTGCCTTCACTGGATGCCATGGTGATTTCATATATTGCACCCTTTGCATCAAGATCCAGGCCTACCGTTCTTCCTATCACGGATGAGATACACGTAAAAATAATGGATAAATATGATGATTGCCTTCTCATACTTGATGGTCAGGAGCAGTACCGGGTCAAGAGCAGCGATGAAATTGTGATCAAATGTTCAGATAACTATGCCAATTTCGTCCTGCTCAAAAGGTCTTTCTTTGACAGGGTGCACGAGAAACTTGTTAAAAACGTGGTCAATTAGAGCAAGAACACTGATGATGATTATGGAAGCATCAAAATCATCGCTTCCAAACGAATTTGGTGCATTCCTGAGAGCAGAAAATGGTGTCATTTACGAGATAGCTATGCTTCCTGGAACCATACAGGGAAAAACACATACCAGTTTCATCCTGTATAACAGACCAATAGATTTTCAGATTGTTGGGTCCGTTCATTCGCATCCATCAGGTAATACCCGTCCTTCGGAAGCAGATATAAGCATGTTCTCGAATACAGGTCAGATACACATTATAACAGGTTATCCCTATAGATTGACTGATTTCTCAGCTTATAACAGGAAGTCTGAAAAGATAGATCTCCGCATACTTGGAAAACAGAGCGTCTGACGAGTCTTCCCTTTTTATTTGAATATATGTTCCATGCAAATGGCTTGAATTCAGCAATCAGATATTCAGGGGGCTTTTGCTCCAGATTTAACTGAAGAAATTGAAAGATTCCATTCTGGATTTGATTCAGACACCTTTGAAACAATACCTATGAATGGGTTAATCATGAATTCCGGAAGATAGAATTCCATCGATATAATATCACTTTCCATCATTTCACTTATGCCTGTTGCAACTATTCTTTCCCTGACGCACCCATTAAGTATTTCCTTTATAATTTCAGTTGCATATGTTGTTTCGAATGCATGATCATCCGGAACTGGATCCTTTATTTCCCGAACGGATACGCCATCATTTTTTACCACAAACCCAGATAGATCCATCAGGGAGAGTGGCATCTTAAGTCTCTTAAACCATTTGTTTCCGAGCAGCTTATTAATCTCCTGAGACGTTTCAACTGGTGGCCTGACACTCAGCATCACATAACTGAGAGGCATAATATTTTTCAACAATTCAGTTATCGAGCTGTCGACATTTCTTGGCCCAAAATATTCTATCTTCGCGGGTAAATGGGAAATTTCATTCAATATAACGTCTGAAACAGTCTGTAAAATCGAGTGATTGAAGATTATGTTAACGTAAAACGTCCCATTCTGCAGCATTATAATGTCAAGAACGGAGGATTTCATTCTAATAATCTTTAAACATGCCTCGGCAAATTTTTGGGTTCCTTCATCCACGATCCTCTTTATTGTCCACATGTCGCCATTCTTCTCAGCGTTGAACTCCTGCAGGAATATACTCCCTTCACGTGTTTCAGAAACTCTGAGCGGGAAATAATAAATGAGGTTGATAGATCCGTCTTCTATAAATGCCCCAATATGTCCTGAAACTGAGAACTTCTCTGAGTACTGAGCAAGTTTAGTTGCTGGTTTGGTAGATAATGTAATACAGTAATCCAGGTAGACCTGTGTGTAATCAGATTGCATATTTAAGCGTCAAGACAGAATCAGTTTAAAAAGATTTTGATACAATGGGTGAGTGGAAAATATAGTATATTCGGCAACGGAGTCATTTTGTACCAATATCATCTGGCTTTCAATAATAAAGTGTTCCGGCCCTTAGTTTGTGTTTCCCATACTTTTGTTGAAGCGTATTGTTCAGTTTTTATTGCCTTAGTTAGCCTATTCTCAAGGGTAACTTCGCCGAGAATTTATCCGTAAAACGTTCGGCAGAACTTTCAATCAAGTGTGCCCATGATTTTTTCGCCTTTTAATGAAGCAAAGTGGATTCACAAAAAATCATAATTTCCGGTCTGTTGGCCCAATGTATTTAGCAAGAGGTCTGATCAGCTTGTTGTTTGAAGTCTGCTCAAGATAATGCGCAATCCATCCAAACACTCTTGAAGATGCGAAGAGTGGGGTGTATAAAGGCTCAACAATTCCTATTTCATGCAGGTAAAAAGCACCGTAATAATCAAGATTGGCAGGCAACTTTTTTGTGTCCCAAAGATAATCTTCAATAGCGGTTGCTATCTTGAATCTCTCTGTGCTTCCAATTATCTTTCGAAGTTCCTCCTTAATGAATTGCGCTCTCGGATCCTTTGTTTTGTAAACCCTGTGGCCAAATCCCATTATTAACTGTTTCCTGTCGAGTCTTTCCTTTACAAATGAAATACCCTCCTCTTCATCCTTAAATTTAAGGAGATATGAAAGTATCTCCGCGTTTGCTCCACCATGAAGCGGTCCCTTCAATGTTGATATGGCCGCGTTTATCGCAGATGCCGGATCGGTTGCAGTTGAAGCAGCAACCCTTAATGCAAAGGTAGAAGCATTGAACTCATGCTCCATATACATTATCATTATTTTTTCAAGCATTGCAGCCCTTATCTCGTTTTCTTCTCCGGTGAAGAGATAATACATCCTTTTTGACAGATTATTATGATTCTGGTTCAAATAGGTGAGTCCGTTTGCGTTTCTATAACTATCGGAAGCCATTACAGGAATCTGTGCAGCTATTGCCAGAAGCGTGTCAAGAACATTTTCAGAATGAACCTGGAATGCAGATGTAAGTGTCCTCAAAGAAACCATTACATTCTCTTCCTTTAATATTTCAATTACCCTCCTGAGTTCAGGAATCGGTTTCGAGTTTGAAAATAACTTATCTTCAAACTCAGATAATAAGTGTTTGTCAGGCAATTCACCATATACTACAAGATATGCTATCTCAGCGAAAGACCTATGCCGTGCTAGGTCGACTGCCCTGTATCCCCTGTATACGAGATTCCCTTCTGGATCTGTTGTTGCTATTGAAGTCGAATCTACTATAACACCGGTTAACCCTTTAGGAACTTCCATTTCACTCATGTTTTTCACCATATATTTCTTTATCTTCTCTTTCATAATCGTAATAGCCAATGAGATCGTAGTATTCTTCACGGCTCATCATATCATTTAAAATATCTTTCTGGGTGCCTTCAGAATACAACCTTTCGTAAGCATTTTTTGTACTCCTAAGGGCAGTCCGGAATGCAGTGAGTGGAAATATTACGGCATTGTAACCTATCTCTTTTAAATCTTTAACCGAGAGAAGAGGGCTTCGCCCAAATTCTGTCATATTTGCAAGCAGCGGTGTTTTGATTTCACGACGGAATTTCAAGAATTCCTCCCTGCTTTCCAGGGCTTCGGTGAATATCACGTCGGCCCCATTGTCAGCATAAAGGGCTGCCCTGCTTATTGCATCCTCTATTCCATTTACCGATCTGGCATCAGTTCTTGCGATAATACAGAATGACTCGCTAACCCTCGATTTCACGGCAGCCTTTAATTTATGAATCATTTCGACCTCATCTACAAGTTTCTTCCCGGATAGATGACCACATTTCTTTGGTAACTGCTGATCCTCTATGTGGATAGCAGATGCCCCAGCCGCTTCCAGAACCCGGACCGTCCTGGAAACATTCAGGGGCTCACCAAATCCAGTATCTGCGTCAACAATGAGTGGACTTCTTGTAACAGATATAATCTTTCTCGTTTCATCAGCCAGTTCAGAAAGTGTTGTGAATGAAAGATCTGGAATGCCCATTACACCCGCCACGCCAGAGCCTGAAAGGTAAAGTGTCTTAAAACCAGCCCTTTCGGCCTGGATCCCCGTTATTCCACTGTAAACACCGGCAGCTGTTATAAAACCACTTTTAAGCTGCTTCCTTAATTCGTCCGGACCCAGGTTGCGGTTGTCCCTAATTATTGACATCAGAAAGAATCTCCATAATTTCACCAATCTGTCTGTTGTCGATGCTCCTTACTGTCTTGATTATATTATCACAATCGTCTTCTGGCATTAATTTAAGGCCTTTTGCACGCAAATCATCCCATGAAAATGGCCTGCTGAAATAACCCTTTGGATCAAGGAGATAGTCTTCGATCCCGCCTTTATCTGTATCTATTTTTATCCTGAATGGAAGATGCTCCGGGTATTTTTCATCGATATCCTTCGAGACTGTAAAATCAATTTTATCGATAAGAGAAATTATTGATGGATCATTCAGGTATGCCTGACTGTATGAATCCGGGGTTGGTTCTCCATACAGCAGTGTATACGCAATAAGATAAGGCATACTGTGATCCGCTGTTTCTTTTGTCTTAGGGCGTTTCTTTTCTGGATCCTTTATTATGATTCTGTCAGCAACTGAAAACGTATCCACATGGATTCTTTTTATATTTCCATTCAACTTTCCTCTGATCCTGGAACATGTCTCAACAGCGCTCATTGCATGGTATTCAACCGGATAATTTTTTATCATGGTCTTTTTGATCCTTTCGACTTCCAGGTGGAGATCAAAAATACCTGAAACCTGTTTGAAAAAACCGAATTCACCATCAAATATGTTAGAGGGACCTGACACCCCAGACATGGCGAGTTCCAGCGCAAAGACTGAATTCCTCGCGGCATTGGATGCAGTAAGACCCTTCCACATGCTTAATTCACCAGCCCTGGTCTGTCTGAGACTAATATTGTTGTTTATGGCGAGACTTATACAATTTTCAAATGAACTTTCGTCAAGGTCAGCAAGATTAGCCAACCCTGCAGAGCTTGATAATGATATGTAAGTAACATGATCCCAGCCTCTGTCCCTGATTGAGACAGCATCAGAAAGTCCGCATACCACAGAATATGATAATGCCAGTGAATCAAGCAGTTTACTTCCGCTGGCCTGAAGAGCCTCTGCAGCTGCAATCAGGGGTGGAATATTATCAGAAGGATGGAGGGCCTCCTTTGAAAGATAAGTGTCATTGTAGTCAAGATATCTTGTCATAGAACCATTTAACATCGTGGATACAGATATCTCGGCTTTCTTATTCGTAAAGTAAATGGTAGAATTATATTTGCCATGGGAAGGAGAAAGCGCATTTAACTCCCTTGAAACGGGATCAGAATTCCTTGCGGCATAGGAGACAAAGAATGAATCAACAATCCTCTTTTTAAGCTCATCCTTTATTTCCGTTTTATTGAGGGAAGAGATCTTTTTTGAAAAATCGTAGATTCTCCGCACAGTAGAATCCATGGACTATAATCGCTGAAATGAATATAAAGAGTTTCAGCCTTTACTCAGAAACTAATGGACTTCGAGAAACCCAGAAGGTGGTTTGATAATGCCATATGTTCGGGGAATATGACTTAACTCGCTCACTGGCAAGCACCTTACCATAAACCCCGTATTTACTGAGTGTTTCAAGTAAATTATTGGTGTAACTTTTAATGTTTTCTCTTTTAACAAGGTGATGCATGATTATCTTCCCGGGGTCTCTAATATTTAAGATAGCATGTCCAATATAATCTTGTGAATCAAAGTGGCCCATTATTACGATATCTGCTTTTC
This sequence comes from Thermoplasmata archaeon, assembly GCA_021831925.1. Taxonomy (GTDB): domain Archaea; phylum Thermoplasmatota; class Thermoplasmata; order Thermoplasmatales; family Thermoplasmataceae; genus UBA582. The sequence goes on along the minus strand of JAKBLT010000003.1, from coordinate 30,684 downwards.
TATCCAATAGAACATCTCTGCAATCCATATTGAAGATCTTGAATTTTCCAAGCACTTTGTTATTCTGTATGTTCATCCTGAGATAATGGAAAGAGTCCGGGTTTATTTCAGAGGCAAATATAATGTCTGGATGCCCATATTTGGCAATAGGTATAGAGAAGTAACCTATTCCAGCAAACATATCGAATACGATTTTCCCTGACGCATCTATGCCTCTCATAGATGTCCTGACATTTACATTCCCCGGAGAAAACATGATTCTCGAAGGATCGAATGTAAAATAAACTCCGTTTTCCAGATGTGTAATATCTCCACCTGGACCATAGAGGATCTTAAGAGAAGGTTTTCTCATCTTACCTTCTATTCTACCGGTTAATGCGTATATTGTCCTTACCCTCAGAGCATTAGCGAAAAGAAATCCAACATCAGTTTCGTGGTTTCCACTATAATTTATTATGGCACAATCCCCAAGTTTAACCCACTTCCTTGGTATTTCTCCTGCTGGAATTCCGAGCTTGAGGATTTCTGGAATTATTGGCTTAATTGGACTTTCAATAATTCGTCTTTCAGGGAAATCAATATCAACTATTTCAAGACCCGGAACAGTTCGGTCTGCTGCAAGCGGCGCATATATGTGTGATGAATCAGATATAATTTTGTGGGTTTTGTCGATCACTTTTTGCGCAAATAATCTTTTAAGGATTTTATCTGCATCATCTCTTTCTATTATGACAGCACGCATTACAGGTACCACCAGTTCATTTCAATTACGGAATTGCTTTCAATTTTAATAAAATGTCATTTAAACCTTAAATGTATCACGGTAATTTCAGGACTATGTCAAAATCTTCCGATCTCTACAATGATGCCAGGTTTATTTTTCCGGGCGGCGTTAACTCGCCGGTCAGATATTATGAGCCATACCCAAGATTTATCGAACGTGGCAGTGGATCTGAAATATGGGATGTTGACGGAAGAAGGTATGTTGATTACTGCCTTGCCTATGGCCCCCTTGTCTTAGGACACAGCCATCCTTCTATGGAGGATGCTTTAATTGAAGCATCTAAAACCGGCATAAATTTTGGTGCACCCACAAATGTTGAAAATAATCTCGGTAAGATGATAGTAGATAATGTTCCTGCCATTGAAAAGATAAGATTTGCCTCCAGCGGAACAGAGGCAACAATGCATGCGATAAGACTATCCAGATCATATAACAGGAAGAAAATTATAATAAAGGTAGAAGGTGGTTTTCATGGTTCTCACGATTACGCACTTATAAAGGCGGGCAGCGGTGCTTTAACACACGGTATACCCTCTTCTCCTGGTATACCTGAAGAGGTGGGAAAAACTGTCATGATCGCAGAATACAACAATATAGAAAGTTTCAGGCGCATCATCAATGAGCATAGAAAAGAAGGAATTTCAGCTGTGATTATGGAACCTGTCCTGGGAAACACAGGTGTCATTCCACCAAGGGGAGCTTTTCTAAAAGAATTGGCGGAACTTTTGATCAAAGACGATATTCTCCTGATATTTGATGAGGTTATAACAGGATTCAGGTTCAAATTTGGATGCTATAGCTCGATTGCCGGTGTCAAGCCTGACATCACAACACTTGGAAAAATTATTGGTGGGGGCCTACCAATCGGTGCCATTGGAGGAAGAGATGATATAATGAATCTTGTTGCACCTGAAGGGAAAACCTACCTTGCAGGTACATTTTCAGGAAACAGGCTTTCGATGATGGGGGGCTTTAATACGCTGATGGAATTGAAGAAATTGGATTATCATTCTCTCAACAAAAAAGTGGATAATCTAACGAAGAGGATCACAGATATACTTTCAATATATGATTCTGGTACCATTAACTCCTGCGGTTCAATGTTCCAGATCTTCTTTGGCAACAGAACAGTCGAAAAATATTCTGATGCTTTAAAGGCCGACTCTAGGAAATTTAATAGATTTTTTAATTTTGCACTCGATCATGGATTATATATCCCACCAAGCACGTTCGAAACGAATTTTGTAAGCTTCGTGCATAAGGAAGAACAACTTGAAATGTTCTCTGAGGTTCTGGAGATGTTTTTAAAAAATGAAAAATCTTAGAATTGGAAGCAGAGGCAGCAAGCTTGCTTTGATTCAGGCAAATATGTTGAAGGATCATCTTGCATCGTCAGGTATAGATTGCACAATCGTGACGATTGAAACGATGGGTGATATCGACAAAACGACACCAATAAGCAGGATGAAATCTGTTGGCGTATTTGTCTCAGAACTCAACGATAGAATTTTATCTGGAGAAATAGATGCTGCAGTGCACAGTGCTAAAGACATACCCACCTTTCTTCCCGAAAGCATTGAGATAGCCTCTGTCTTAAAAAGGGGGGATGTTACCGATGCCCTGGTTGCAGAACATCCGCTGAATCAAATCGAATCCGGGCAGGTAATTGGGACCTCAAGTGTCAGGAGGGAGTATGAATTGAGAAATATCAGACCGGATCTTAAGGTTTCAAGCATCAGGGGAAACATAGATACAAGGATATCCAAGGTACTGAAAGGCGATTATGCAGGAGTAATAGTCGCTAAAGCTGCCATTGAACGAATGCAGTATAAAGGAAATTATTTTGATCTTGATCTTTCCACTTTTCCGCCTGCTGCAAATCAGGGTATAATTGCGACTACGGCGAAAAAGAATGGCGAGGCGGCAAGGATTCTTAAAAAGACAACAGACAGAAATACAAATTTAATAATGTCCTTGGAAAGGACTGTCCTGGAGAAAATGCATCTTTCATGTAATGATCCTGTTTCCATCTATATTTCTGGAACTGAAGAGAAGAATGCATTCATCAGGGTTTACTCACTTAAGGGTCATGATTACATAGAGAGATCAGCGGTGGTTAAAGATCTAAAGGATCTGGAAAAATTAATTGATGAGATAAGAAATTCAATTCCGGAGAGTTACGGTTACAAATGGAGATAGTTCGTCCCTTCATAATTACAACCAGACCAGAGAAGAAATATACATCTGTTTCTGGAGACTGTTTTGAAGTTGTGAATATTCCTGTCACTGAAGTGCATATTTCAAGCAGAGTTGAAGAAGTAAAGGAAGAACTGATTCAGTTTAATCCCGATGTAATTGTATTAACAAGCTTTACAGGAAGTAAAATTTTAATGAGTCTTGGAATAAGCGGGAATTTTAAATTTATATGCATAGGTGAAAAAACCGCCTTGCCCCTTATAGATTCTGGTCTTGATGTACAGATACCTGAAGAGAAAAATTCCTATGGTCTCGCAGATTATATAGAAAGATGTGTAAATAAATCAGATAAAATTGCACTATGCAGAAGTGAACAGCACGATAATTATATCGACACTTTTCTAACAAAAAATGGATATGTCTTTAAGAATTTCACACTCTATTCCCTGACCGCGATTCCATTTGATAGTATAATCAATTATATTGAAATGAGGAATTGCATGGGGATACTGTTCACCTCATCTCTGGAAGCAAAGGTAGTGAACGAGTTTTTGCTGAAGAAACACAAATCGGATGTTCTAAACCATAAAAAAGTGTTCTCAATAGGAAAAATGACTTCGAATACTTTGAAAAAATATAAAATTAAGACTGAAACTATGGAGTCAGAATCAAATTTTGAAGAACTTTTAAATGAGATTACAAAAAAATACTGTAGTAGCGGGGAATGGATTTGAACCATTGATCTACGGGTTATGAGCCCGTCGGGATTTCCTAACTACCCTACCCCGCTTTCTAACGGAATCCCACAGAGATATAATAATTAAACGCAACCAACCGCAGTTCGGATACTGAGGGGATCTATCATTTGGTTTGTGTAGTTGCCGGAATTCTCTGTAAGATGAAGTGTACCTTTCCCTGAGCATGTCCTTGATCTGATCCTTCCATCTATGATATCCATTTATCCCTCTAAACTACAATATTTTATTCAATTCACTTTTCTCGTTGGTAACGAGATTGTTGATTGGATGTTACGCAAAGGATGTGTTGATTTGCATTTTTTACTTTTGGAGAATATTTTCAAGAATAGATAATCTATTCAATGCAAAATTCAGGATTCTGGAATCCGTACGAGAAAAATAAGTGACTTGCTTTGAATAGCTAAGCTCACATATTCCGCCATATATCTCCTTATAAGGAAGATAAAGGTAGTATAAAGCTTCATGTTACTGTGACCGCTGCTGTATTACAATTATCTGGGAAATGATTCAGTGGTTATGGTTTATTACACAACACACTTTACACAATCAGAATTGTTATATTGCGTCTAAATATATATACCTCAGAACAGGATCAATTGTGAAAAAAAAATGGAAATAGAAACAATTACAACACCGTTGGAAGCAGTAAAAAGGTTGACTGTCCGCAAACAGTTTCTTGCTGGTAATACTCCTACAGGTTCATTTAATGATAAACTGAAATCAATAATCAGGAATATCGGTTACATTCAGTGGGATCCGGTCACAATAGTGGCACCTTCTCATCTAATCTCCATTTGGAGCAGGATTGGTAAATTTGACTGGTCTGAACTGGATAAGATGATGTGGAAAGATAAAGAAGTATTGTTTCATTGGACACCAATTGCATGGTTAGTGCTTGCCGAGGACTACCCCATATTCTACAGTTTGATGACCAGTTATCCTAATTCCATGAGAAAGGGATGGGCTTCCCATGCTGAATCCGCAAGTAAATTCCTGAAATCTCATCATGAGATGAAACTGAAGGTATTGAACAGGCTTAAAGAAGGCCCGGCAGAAACTGGACAATTCAAAGATTATAGCATCAAGAAGAAAAACTCAGACGGTTGGGGTTCGGGAAATGAAGTCACCGAAATGCTTTTCCATCTCCAGATGACCGGTGAAGTCATGGTTGTGGGTCATTCTGGGAACCAGAACCTCTGGGACCTGACGGATAATTTTCTTCCGCAATCGGTTGAAAGGAAAATTTTCCCTGTAGTTGAATTGGAAGAGTCCACCGCTATTAGGGCTATGAGAGCTCTTGGGGTCTCTGCGGAGCACGACATTTACCGCTATTTTGTCAGAGGAAGATATTCTAATGTAAAAGGGACCATCAGAAAATTAGTTGAAGATAGAAAGGCTGTGAAGGTTAAGATTGAGGGAGAACACAAAGCAAAGGAATATTACATTTTATCTGAAGATATTAAGACACTTGACGCCATCATCTCAGATAAATGGGAGCCTCGGCTAAGCCTGATTTCACCATTCGACAATGTGATTACACTCAGAGATAGGGCTCAAAAAATCTTTAATTTCAATTATATTCTGGAACAGTTTGTACCAAAGGAAAAGAGAAAGTATGGCACCTACGTGCTTCCCATTTTGTGGGGCAGCAACCTCGTTGGGAGAATAGATGCGAAATTTGAAAAAGAACAGAAAACACTTAATATCCTTAGGGTGTATGCAGAACCAGGTTTCGAGAATGAGACTATTATTGGAGAAAAGCTTGCCTGTAGAGTAGAAGATTTCGCGGATTTTTTGGGTGCGGATAAAGTCAAATATGGTAAAATAGAGCCGGTACAATGGACAAATATTGGATAATTATCATATCTGGCGAGATATCACCACTAATCCACCCATTAATATGAAAGATTTTCTGGTTTTCCTATAGTTTCGATCTGCGAGATCATTTTAACAAGCATTGATTGCAGAATTGCCAATTTCTATTATCCCTCTCTGGCCTTCAACTGCTGGGTCGTCCTGCCGTATATGGAACAAAGATTTAATTCTATTCAAAATTATTTTGAAGAATTACTTAACACACTTTAAATCAGAGACGACTTAAAATACAGGTAAGGAAGTAATATGATTTCCTACTTGAAGGTTTCTTCGAGCTTTTTCAATTTTATGTTCTTGACCTGTTTCTCAAGGTACTGATAAACGGTTCTCTGTTTGCTGCCGGAGATCAATCTTACCACTGCCTCTTTACCGTATTCAATCGAGATATAATCGCCGATTATTGAAACCGTATCACCGTAGATAGATATGTGAGTCATTGTCATCTCCTCTATAATTTCCCTCGTTCTTCCGTTTCTCCCAATCAATCTTCCCTTTATTTCAGATATCCTGTGACTGCCTGGTTTCGCAAATTCTCTAAGTGAGATAACATATATGGTAAAATCCTCGTTGAAAAGAAGCATAGCTTTTTCAGGGCTGAAGCCACGACCTATTGCAGTCACAACAGAAAGGGTGATTGTTGCCTTCAGCGGGTCTCCATGCTGCTGCACCGAGACCTCACCCTCCTGAGAGTTAACGATTATTTTGGTTTCACTGGTTTTTTCGATCAGTCTCCTCGTTTCTCCGTTCTTACCAATTAATGCAGCTACTCTGTCCTTTGGTATTTTCCTTGTACCGATAATCATGAAGCATCTCTCCTGATGTAGGCGAGGAGATCACCAGCATCACATTTAACACCTTTCTTTCTGAAGAAATTAGTCACATTCCTGACATCTCTTTCGAGAAAGGCATCAGCCGATGGATGCATCGAATCAACTGCCTGTCCAAAATCGATGAAATATACCTTTTTCCGATAAACGAGCATATTATATTCGCTTAAGTCAGCATGCACGAGCTTTGCTTTCTGGTAGAGGATTTGCATGTTTTGCCGAACAGAGTCGAAAGCAATCTCAAAATCCACTTCAGATTTTCTGAGTTCTGGCGCTGGTGATGCTTTTGTTCCCAGATATTGCATCAAAACAATGTTCTTGTTGAAACCGATTGGTTTCGGTACAGTAACACCGGATAGTTTCGCCTCTCTGAGGTTTACGAATTCCTTCCGTGCCCAAAGGAATACGATCCTTGATCGATCCTTTTTTTCGTTCTCGAATCTCCTGTCGCCCTGTATGTAAAGGTAAAGATTTGAAAACCTGAGAGTGGACATCTTGAATATCTTCACAACTATCGGCCTGGATTCGGAATAAGCCTTGAAAACAATGCTTTCCTTCCCAGACATTATTGGATAGTCCAGATAATCTATGTTAAATTTTTTCATCGACTCAAAAACAGCTGTCAAAGTACGGAGATCGAAAACTATATCCTGTGTCTTCCTGCCTGGATCCCGGGTCCTCAGGAATTCCTTTGAAAATATAAGCTGTTCCAGTGCTGATCTGCTTTCAGGAATCATTTGAACATATTGATAACTTCAGGCAATATCCTGTTTCTGCTAAGATAACCAGCCTGTGTCTGTGTGTACCTGTATACGACATCTGCCCTGTCCTTCTGAAATTCCCATGGCTTGACTATTACTAGATCGCCTTCGCGTATCCACATTCTCTTTTTCATCTTTCCAGGTATCCGGGAATTTCGCGTAAAACCATCTTCACACATGACATTTAATCTTGAGGCTCCGGAAAGCTTCTCAACGAGACCGAACATCTCTCCTTTCTTTCTATTGGGCAGTATCACCCTAATATTGGAATCGTTCTCTTCCCCTGGTTCGGAATCGTTAAAGCTCATTGTATCAGAATCAGGTTATTACCATAGGGTATAAAAAGGCTTGATTCCATTAAGAAGAAATAAATTGGTCTGAACTATCTATTGCTTAATCGCAAGGTTTCTAATATTGAAGAATCTTTGAACTGTATCCCTGAACAATTTAATGTTCCTGCCTTCCTTGCCTATTGCCTTCCCTATTTCCATGGGTTCCACAGTTACCAGGATATCGATTGATCCTTCCTTCCAGTTGACCTGTATCTCTTTTATTCCCAGCCTGAAAAATAAGTTCCTAACAAAATTGATCAGATCCCTGGATGTTTCGGCGACAAGGATGTGCTTGTTCGTCTTCTGCCTGAGATCTGCAACAAAGTTGGGTGTTCTCTTGAACATTTCAGCCATCCTCTTCTCGCCAACAAGAAAGATGATCATGTCCTCATTCTCAAGGCAATCCTCCAGATGTGTATGTGTTATCTTTTCGAATATTGCGATATAACCCATTATCTTGTTGTCAACAACGATGTCTTTCATCGATTATTTCATTTTCCTTTTTTATATACCAGATTGACAGACCCTGTTCCAAGTGTGATGGGTTGACCAACGATAATGTTTTCTGCAACACCAGTAAGCGGATCAACTTCTCCTGATATACCGGCATGTAGAAGGTGTTTTGTTGTGATTTCAAAAGCTGCTCTGGCTAGAACGCTGCTCTTCTTTCCTGAAATACCCTGTCTCCCGACAGCCCTTACCTGGCCGGTAAATGTCATCATGTCCGCAACGAGCATGAGATGACGCTGATCGACTTCAAGACCCTGTTCCTGCAATGTCCTGAGAGCTTCCTGGAAGACCGCATTACGTGCAGCTTCAACCCCTAGAACGCTGTAAATCTCGCTGATATCATTTGTATAAGTCCTGTTTGCGTCAACCTCGTCTATGTCAAGAACGCCTGCCAGGTTTGATCCCTGAGTATAGATTACCCAGTCTGAACCCTCCAGACGGGCCATTGCCCTCTTAATTCCAGATATACCCTTTATTGTGAGTGTTTTGATCTGCTCCTGAAGCTGGTATAATTTCTTGAATGATTCCATAACAGGCTTAATTACGATTCCAGCTGATTTTTTTCCCTCTTCTACGTTAAGTGTCTTTCCTTTAAACCTTGAAAGCGCGTTGAGTATGTCATCTTCCGTTATCTGTCTCTCAGCTAGCCTGTTCTTGTGCGTTACAATTGTGATGGTCATATCCACAGTATCCGTCTCGACGTCGCATACATCGATCACAGCTGTATTCTCAATCTTCTTTATGACTCTTTCAACAACCTCCCTGTCCCTCTGAGAATCAGGTTTAAGATAAACAGTCATAGATGGAGTGCTGGGTGTTCTCCGGGCATCCACTATTTCTATGAGTCGCGGGAGGCCGAGCGTTACATTCATTTCCCTTACGCCAGCAAAGTGGAAAGTCCTCATGGTCATCTGAGTTCCAGGTTCACCTATACTCTGGGCGGCAATTATGCCAACAGCCTCGTATGGATCAATCTGTTTTTTCTCGAGTTCCAGTGCTATTCTCTTGATTGTCTTTTCTATTTCCTTTGGCTTCATGCCCTTAATCTTGTCAGTCAGGCTTTTGATAACAGAATACGGCAATACAATACCAAGTTCTTCTGCCTTTTTCAGCAGGATGGACTCCTCTTCATTGATGAGGTTCCTGATGGAGTCCTTTTCTGTGATCTTCATGGAAAGCCGGTCAACAATGGAAAATGTCTTCAGTGTTTGGTCCTCAAGTGAAAACTCTGAAAACGGCACAGGAGATATCTCAGAGATCGTATCTAACTTCAGAACCGCTTTTAGGCCCTCCTTTTTCTTGTTTACCAGATTTTTCTGCTTCTTCAAGGGTTCGGCTGAGCTGATTGATACCTTGAATCTCACCGATTTTAAATCAGTGGCGATATAACCCTCCTTTGGTACCTCGTCCGGAAGATCAAAATCAACAGCATACAGGCATGGAACCTTGGTGAAAAGCGTCTCTACATTCTTTTTAGTATCCTTCCATATTATGACTTTCACTGCTTCACCTCATTTTCTTCATCCATGATGACAGAGTCCAGATCCAGTGTTTTTCCATGGTCACTCTTTGTCGGGTCAACGCCATCCTCACCATATTTAAACTGTATAATCGCACCCACGGTATCCTCGACCCTCATCTTTTCATCAACCTTCAGATCTTCGAATGCATTGATCAGTCTTCTCTGCATATAACCAGACCTGGATGTTCTTACAGCAATATCGACAAGACCTTCCCTGCCTCCTATACTGTGCAGGAAGTATTCAAGTGGCTCAAGTCCCTTCTTGTAAGATGATTTAACGAATCCTCTGGCATCTGCTCCTATATCTCCCCTCTGGAAATGAGGTAAAGTTCTGCCGCTGTATCCCCTGTTGATCCTTCCGCCCCTTACAGACTGCTGACCAACCATTCCGGCCACCTCAGATATGTTAAGCATCTTTGCCCTCGCGCCAGATCTAGCCATTATAACAGACGGGTTGTTCAAACCAAGATATGAACTTGCAATCTTACCTGATTCGTCCCTGACCTGCCCTGTTAATCCAAGAATCTCCATCTCTAAAGTTTCTTCCAGGGAACGCCCAGGCATGGGTTCAAGCAGACCTTTGTTATAGCTTTCAATTACCTTGTTGATTTTCTGAACGACCTCAGTTGATATCTCTTCAATCTGCGAGACAGCGTTTTCTGGAATGTCATAATCGCTGATTCCAGTCGAAAAACCCCTGCTGCTGATAAAACCTACAGCGAGCCTCGTCATCCTGTCAACAAACCTTGCGCCCTCCTCCGGTCCGAACTTTCTGAATATCCTGTCGACAATACTTCCAGAGAACGGCCCGATCGCCGACTCGTCTATTGTGCCGGTAAGCATCTTCCCATTAATTATGAGAACGTCCTTGTCTTCAGGTCTGTCCTCGTATTCACATTTATCCTTTGCTCCGGAGCATAGCTTGCTCCTGAACTTGAGGTTGAGTTCATCTGGAAGAATTGAGGAGAATATATCCCTGCCACGATAGTACTTCTTTCCATCAATGATTTCAGGTTCAGGATATTTTGGATCTGGGACATAACTGAGCATGTGCATTGTCTCCTCTTCAGTGTATTTTGGATTAAGATGAGTGAGCAGGAAAAGTGAAGTGATATGATCATGTATCCCACCAATAATAGGACCGCCGAATCTTGGTGACATTATCTGTTCCTGTACTTTCATGATTATCCTGGCTTCAGCCCTAGCCTCCTCTTTCTGTAGAATGTGCAGATTCATCTCGTCGCCATCGAAATCGGCGTTGTAGGGTGTGCAAACTGCAAGATTGAATCTGAATGTCTGTCCAGAAAGTATCCTGACTGTGTGACCCATCATCGACATTCTATGAAGGGATGGTTGCCTGTTAAATAGAACAATGTCACCCTCCATAAGCTGGCGCTCAACTGTCCAACCGACCTCAATTCTTTTTGAACTTTCCTCCGCGTTCTGTGTAGTGACCTTCATTCTTCTGCCATCCGGTCGGATAATATAGTTGACACCCGGGAGATATAGGCCAAGTTCCGTCCTTGGCTCCGGCCCGCGCTTTACAAGTTCTTTGATATTCTCTATGTTAAATATATTTATCATAACGGGGACCGTTAGTTCTCGGGCTGCCTTCTCAGGGACGCCAACCTCGTTCACAGATAAGAATGGTTCAGGTGAGATGACTGTCCTGGCGCTGAAGTTGACTCTTTTACCTGAAAGGTTAGATCTGAATCTCCCCTCCTTTCCCTTGAGCCTCTGAACAAGAGTTTTAAGTGCCCTGCCGGATCTGTGCCTTGCGGGAGGTATTCCAGCAGTCTGGTTATCAAAATATGTTGTTACATGAAACTGCAGCAGATCCCACAGATCCTCAATAATTAACTGAGGGGACCCATTATCTCTGCTTTCACGCAACCTCTGGCTTATCCTTATAATGTCAACAAGCTTATGGGTGAGGTCATCCTCGCTTCTTTCCCCTGTCTCCAGGACTATAGACGGTCTGACGTTAATAGGCGGAACAGGAAGAACTGTAAGAACCATCCACTCAGGTCTCGCTACCTCATGGTTCATACCAAAGAGGAAAAGCTCGTCATCCGGAATTCTTTCCAGTCTTTCCCTGATCTCCTTTGGCGTTATCTTGATAGCTTCTTCCCTGAAGGTTGTCGGTTTATCAAGATAAACCTTCTTCTGGTGAGCGTTACAGTGCGGACAGATTGTCATGGAAGAAGCTTCATCTATGAATCTCTTGGAAGCAAGAGTCACTGAGTCGGTATCATTGGAAATTGCTTCGATTTCACTCATCTTTTTCTTAAACTCCGCAAGTCTTTCAGGAACAAGTTTAACCTTTCCACAGACACCACAGGTTGCATCCAGAAATGTCTTGATCTCCTTGATGAAACCTACATGTACGACAGGCATCGCCAACTCTATATGACCAAAATGACCAGGGCATTCATCCACCCTTCCACCACATGTTGCGCACTTCAAACCAGGTTCAATGACACCAAGATGAAGATCCATTAAACCTCTCTCGATCGGATACCCATCGTCGTCATATGTGTCAGCAGTAATGATCTTGATCTGCGACATTTTCCTAATCTCATCAGGCGAAAGCAACGCAAAGTTTATCGAATAAATCCTTTTTGAAATTCCCTCATTCATTTTAAATCACCCAAAACAAGACGCATCATCACACCCATGGAAGAAAGCTCATCCCGCATCAGCTTGAATGCATAACTCGTCTCCACAGCATGTATGTTGCCGGTATTACCGCAGACTGGACATTTAAGAGTTCCACGTCTCCTGTCGAAAATTGCAAGATGCCCGCAGGTCGGATTACCACATATGTAGAGAATTGTGCCATCACTCTGGTCAAGCAGACGATCCTTGATCACCATGGCTGCCCCATGCGCTATAAGTGTGTCACGTTCCATTTCACCGAATCTCAGACCACCCTGCCTGGATCTTCCCTCTGTTGGTTGCCTTGTGAGTATCTGCACGGGTCCTCTCGATCTGGCGTGGAACTTCCCGGCCACCATGTGATGCAACTTCTGATAATAGATAACGCCAGTAAATATATCCGCCTTGAATTTTGCCCCGAGGATGCCATCATACATTACTTCTGTTGACGATCTGCGGAAACCATACTTTTCAAGTGAGTCCCTGAGACTTCTCTCGGGTTCGCCGGAAAATATCGTCCCATCCACAACCGCGCCTTTCCTGGATGCTACCTTGCCGCCAATCATTTCCAGTATGTGGCCAACAGTCATTCTTGATGGGATTGCGTGTGGATTGATGATAATATCAGGAATGATGCCTTCCTCTGTGAATGGAAGATCCTCCTGCGGTACCACAGCCCCTATTACCCCCTTCTGACCATGCCTGGAAGCAAATTTGTCGCCCAGCTCTGGTATTCTCTCGCTCCTTACCTTTATCTTCACCACTTTGCTGTTGCTTTCAGAAACCGTGAGTATAACATTGTCAATATAACCCTGCTCGTTTGGCCTCATTGTTATGGAGGATTCACGCCTTCTCTGCGGGCCTAATTTATCCCCGCCCTCATCCAGGAACCTCGGAGGCGATGTCTTGCCTACAAGGACATCAGATCCCTGAACATAGGATTCAGGGAATATTATCCCTTCTTCATCAAGATTCTTGTAATATTCCTCGGCTCTGGCACCAAGAACATCGTGGGTAGGAATTTCGAACTTATCTTCCTGACCTCCTGGATATCTTCTCTCCTCTGCACTATAAGTTCTGAAAAACGAGCTCCTGCCAAGGCCTCTCTCTATTGCAGCCTTGTTGAAAACAATTGCGTCCTGTATGTTATAACCCTGGTATGAAAGAATTGCAACGACGAAATTCTGGCCCGCAGGTTTTTTGTCATACTTAATGTAATCCATGACCCTTGTCTTTACCAGCGGTATTTGCGGATAGTGCAGCAGGTGCCCTCTTGTGTCACTTCTTATCCTGAAGTTAGTGGCATAAAGACCAATGCTCTGCTTTGTCATTGCCGCAGCCATTGTAATCCTTGGAGACGAATTATGTTCAGGGTATGGAATAACTGAAGCGACAACACCCAATATCAAGGATGGATCTATCTCGAGATGGGTGTGTTCCTTTGTCAACAACTTCTTTGAACTGAATTTTGCACCGCATTCACGGCATTCGATCTGTACCTTATCCTTGTCGGAATCTCCAGGGTTGACCCAGTCCACAATGCTTCTGTGAAGATATGTAGAGCATTTTGGACACTTTTCAGGTATCTCGAAAGCATAAATTGCAATAAACAGATTATCCTCCTCCTCAGCATCAACCCATTCTATGTGACCGTTCTTTACGAGGTCCTGTATGGAATAATCACCATTTTCCAGTTTTCTTAAAATATCCTTCTTGAGGGTTACGTCAGCATCCTTTACAGTGATAAGAGGCCTCCTGAGCCTTCCCCTGTCACAGTTGATTATTACCTCATTTGTATCTGTGTCGTACTTAACATTTACCTCATCAGAAAGCCTTCCTGATCTCCTCTCTTTCCTGATCAGATTGGTTAGGGTGCTCGGGTTTTCGTGATAACCCACAAAATCACCATTCAGATATACTCTGCCGAATTTATTACCAATTTCAGCCTCTTCGAGTAGATGATTTGCTGAAAGGAGCTGCATAACTGGTGCAGGATCAACCCCTTCCGTGACATTTATAAGTAAAGCAGCATTTTTAACTAAACCACAGTTCTGCCCCTCGGGTGTTTCGTTCGGGCAGATCCTTCCCCATTGTGTAGGATGCAGGTCTCTTGCTTCAAAATGCGGCTGTGACCTTGTCAGTGGAGATATGACCCTTCTGAGATGGCTCAAAGTACTGACATTTGAGACTCTATCCAACAGCTGAGATATACCAGTTCTGCCACTGTTCCAATTGCCAGTCGACATTGCATGTAGAATCTTTTGAGTGAGCAGGTCCTGTCTAATTGCTGGTCTTAGTCTGATCCCCTTCTTCTTGTTGTATGTTCTCTCCAGCTGGTACTTTAGATCCTTCATTACACTCTGGAAAGCTGACCTGAATAATTCATCAAGAAGGTCACCTGTAAGCTTTATCCTCTTGTTGGCCAGATGATCTTTATCATCTGGTTTCCTTATTCCGAGATGCAGTTCCAGAAGTGACCTTGCCATTCTACCGAGATATACTGCCTTTTTCAATCTATCCTGTGGAAGATCACCCAGGTGTGGAAGTAATGACTTATCAAGCATCTGAGAAACTTTCTTTTCCCTGAATTCCTTTGCCTGACCAGCTGCAAACCTCTTTTCCAGATATGAGATTGCATCTTCCGTTGAATTCACGCCTGATGGCGGGAACGTTTTCGGATCATGCGCATCTTCGATGTTTGAATATATAATCGGTTCCATTCCCTTGACCGACGCAATGGAATCATGAATCCTGACATCCTTTTCGAGACCAAGTGCCTTCATCAAAATTACTAACGGAATTGTTCCTGCCACTGATGGTATGGTAACATTAATGGAACCATCCGACTGCTTTTCCATCGCCGTGAGCGCCCGAAATCCACCTTTCTGGGAAAATACCTTCGCTACCTCAAGCACAGAATCGTATTTTTCCTCGTATTCCACTAGAATTTTGTTGGGTGCAAGATCCTCGAGCGAGACGATAGCCCTTTCTCCGCCGCCTATTATAAAATAACCACCGGCATCATCCGGATCTTCACCAACGTACTGAAGCTTTTCCTTTCTGGTGCCATCAACAGGACCGTTATTCTTCTCAATGTAGCTATCCAGGTTGTTCTCATGAAGTGTACAGACCTTTGACCTTATCATAACTGGAATATCGCCTATTTTAATAGTTTCGGCCTCTTTTTCCACACCATCCTCAAAAATCCTCAATTTAAGATTTACCGGCGCGAGATAGTGCAGATCTCTTAATCTTGCTTCGTTTGGTGTTATCTGGTTTGAAGCGCCTGAAGCCTCCTTAATCTCTGGTCTGTCAACCCAGATGCTGGCCTCAGCTGGGGCTCGACCAGTTTCTTTTCTCCTCGAAAAATATATCTTTATTTCCCTTCCGCCGCTCTTCGTCTTATCAAGAACCATGACACCAGGTTCTTCATCATCTGAAACCTTTGTTTCGTCTACAATCTGCTGCATTATATTATTTGTATTTTCTTTCGTTGCTACAAAATAATTATACGATTCAATCTGGTGATTTACAATACTTTCTGTTTTAAAAAATGCATCAACGATTTCCTTCATCTAAATACCTCTCCAACTACCACCCTGTAATACTTGGAAATACCAGCCGTTGGGCTCTTCCTGATAATTTCTATAATCCTACCGGCCTCGATCGGGCCATGAATTTCCTCCAGTGCTCTAACAGCAGGATCACTCTTTACAATTTTAGGCAGCAGATCTTTCGATATCGCCAATTCGGATAAAACTTTTTCTTCCTGATTCTTCTCAACTAGATGATGCTCGGGCACCATATCATGGTGCAATACGTTGAACTTTGCCATATTACCACTTCCACCGCGGGCCCGGGGGGGTTCGAACCCCCGACCACCTGGTTAAAAGCCAGATGCTCTACCTGGCTGAGCTACGGGCCCTAAATGATAGCGCTCTGGATTGATTATCAGGATATAAATATTGTTTAATCTAATTTAATCCTTAATTAATATTTCTGCCCTCCACTCGAAATTGCAGCTCCGGAAAATAGTTGTTTATAGAATGTCATCCTGTTGTATATTCACTGGATCAAAAGATTCGCTTGAGGATATGCTAAAATAATAATTTCAGGCAACCTGACATTAAGTTTTCTAATGAGTATGCCGAAAGGACACATATTGTAAACAAAGCCAAGTCTGATTTTAATCCCGCCTGTTTTAATAACATTGATTGATACTGGAGAGACTATCTATGAAAGTGAAAATGGGTGATGAAACACGAAACCTTTTCGCGGTATGGTATGAAGATAATGTCGTTAGATTGATCGATCAGAGAAAAATTCCTGAAGAGTTGGAGATATATACTGCAAAGAATAGCGATGATATTGCATTTGCAATTAAAGACATGGTTGTAAGAGGAGCTCCTGCCATAGGAGTAACTGCCGCATACGGGCTGGCAATGGCAAAGCTCTCCGGTGAGGACATGGAAAAAGCTGTCGATAAAATATCAAAAACAAGGCCTACCGCCTTCGATCTATTCAAAGCAATATCCTATATGAAAGCAAACAATTTCGATCTTGGAGCCGCACTTCGTTATTCGAAGGAAATAACAGGAAGGTGCAAGAAAATTGGTGAGATTGGCAACACTATCATAAAGGATAAGAGCAGGATCCTGACTCATTGCAATGCAGGTGCACTCGCCGTTGTTGATTGGGGTACTGCTCTTGCACCTATGAGAATAGCGAACTCGTCAGGGAAGAAGATTGTAGTACTTGTGGATGAGACGAGGCCACGTATGCAGGGGGCAAGACTGACAGCGTGGGAACTCGAACAGGAGGGAATTGAGCATTATATAATTGCAGATAATGCGGCAGGTTATTACATGAGCCATGGTGAGGTGGATCTTGCCATAGTGGGTGCCGACAGGATCGCCGCTAATGGTGACTTCGCTAATAAGATCGGAACATATGAAAAGGCCGTTCTAGCTAAGGAGAACAAGGTTCCGTTCTATGTGGCTGCTCCGGGTAGCACATTTGATTTTTCTCTTAAGAGTGGCGAGAGTATACCCATAGAAGAACGCCATGAGGATGAGGTGTTGAAGATTGGCAACATCAGGGTAGCAAACTCTGGTTCGAGATCAAAAAACCCTGCTTTTGATGTGACCCCGAGCAGATATGTCACTGCTTTCATTACCGAGTATGGTATGTTTGAACCTTCATCCCTGAAAGCACTTAAATCAAAAATGGACGCAGACCTATTTATGAGATGAAGTGAGGTATAAGTGGAGTTTATCTTTTGCTTTCTCCCTTAATTCCTGATGTCTCTTGAGAAATTTATTGACTTTCTCTATCAATATTGCCTTTAACTCGCCACTTAACAGGCTTCCAGAAATATAGTCTTCCCTGATCTTTTTAAGTTTACTGTCGTCCGGTTCGAACATGATCCTGAGCCACTGGTAACTGACATCTATATCAGGATTCCCACCAAATTTTTTATGCTCCTCTACAGATGTTTTTCCACCCGAGAATGCATATTTGTTGATCTTTTTTCTTACCTGGCTCTCAGAATCAGTTACGAATATCGCATAGTTTGGATCTGATGAACTCATTTTTCCCTCTACACCAGAAAGAGGTGGAATAAATATGCTCATTATGCTTGCAGGTTTAAGGTATCCAAGCTTTGGCAGCACATCTCTGGCTATCCGGAAATGAGGGTCCTGATCGATACCGTATGGGATAAGACATGGTATATTATGACCAAGCCTGATACTTTCTAAAATTGCTGGCACCGCCTGAATGCTTGTATAGAATGCCATGCCTATATTTGCATCCATTTCAAACCCGAACGATGCCTTGACTGTTGACAGAGTTATTTTCTTTGCTATCTTCAGTGCATTTGGATAGAGTAGGTATGCATTGTCTGAATCTATTAAAATTTCAGTGTCTTTTTCAGAAAAACCTAATGATATTATATCAAGCGCATTGTCAAGCGCAAGAGAATGTGTCTTTTCAAGGTCAAGGTTATCGTTGAAAAGAAATTTCTCGTCATCTGTTAGTTGAAAGATCAGTTTAACATGAAATTTTTCCTGCAGCCATCTGGTAAAGATCCATGGAACAAGGTGACCAATGTGCGTATGATCTGATGGCCCTCGCCCGGTATAAAGATAAAATGGATTTCCGTGAGAATACTGATCAAGAAGCCATCCAAGGTCCCTGTGGGTAAAGAATATCCCTCTTCTGAGCATGAAATGTGGTTCAGATCCTGTCAACTCCTGGATCCTGCTTATTATGGAAAGGTCGATTGGTTGGGTACCAAACTTCTCCATTAGTTTGGTATAATCAACTTTTCCAGTCACGGACCAAGGCGTAACATTAAATTCATCATCTTCGGGCATTTTACGTTCCTGTATACGGGAATTAACAAAGTATATAAAATAATGACAGCGACCCTCACTTCCCGTCTCCTCGCGGAAGACAGTACGCATGAAGGGCACAGTGAGCTTTACCGTCGGGTTCGGAATGAGACCGGGTGTTGCCCCACTGTTATGGCCGTCATTGCCACCTTAATTTAAAGGTAATATTTAATTCTGATTGATCCACTCTAATATTGAAATACAAATATTATGCCAGCCTAAAATATTTTTTGATATTCCTGTCCGATACAAAAAAAATCTGAAAAATTTCAAATAAGTTTTTATATTATTTCCATTTCACTAATAAGTTAATAACTAGCAGGTTGCTATAATGCTAAACGACTATCTATTAAGCATGTTCAGGTCCTTTTTCCGCCAGAATTATGGCAATTCCCTAATCATTAAAGGTAAACCAGGTGCTGGCAAAACATCCTTTGCCCTGGAGCTTCTTGATACTGTAAGATCTGAAGTGCCTGTTCATTACATATCAACTAGAGCATCAGAGGATCCACTTTTAATTAGATTTCCCTGGCTCGCTAATCTTTCCTCTGGGAAGAGGAGCGTGAATAAGGAGATTGAGAATATCTCAGCTTCTTCCAGATCCAGTCTGGAAGCACTGGAGAGAATGATTGAGGAGGGAAAAATCTCAAGGGGAAGCAGACCGACCCTTAGTCCAGGACTGGTGTTAAATGTTGAGGAACTGCTCCCGGAGATTGAATTCCTGTATAGCTTTGTTGACCAGAATATTGGAAAAAGCCCCTTAATCGTGATTGATTCAATTGAGGCTCTATGTGAAAAGTATGACCTTGATCAGGGTCTTCTTTTCTCGATTATACAGAAGGATCTTGTTGAAGGAACAGGAGCGAATGTCATTGTCGTAATGGAAAGCTCAGTCGACAATAATCTGGATTACTATTCAGACGGCGTAGTTTCGATGAGTTATGAATTAGTAAACAATTTTCTTGTAAGAACTATAAGACTTGAGAAAATGAGGGGCGTTTCAATAGGCTCGAGCCCGGTTTATCTTTATTCACTTGAGGACGGCAGGTTTCACTCTTTCAACAGAGATTCAATCAAATACCCTGCCTCAAAGGTATCTGATCCTAAGGATATATCAAACAGTCAGCTTGAAGTACCGTTTGGAAATGCCACTTTTTCAAAGGTCCTAGAACAACCTGACGACAAGATACCAGTTGGGTCTGTAGTTATTATACACAGGGAGGGAAAATCCACTTCTGTCGACAGATATGTCAACCTTTTAAAAAATAACCTCATCAAAGAAAACATATCTAGCGGAAGGGGAGTGATAGATATCACGTCCTCAAGTTATGAATCATCAAGGTCACTTGTACAGTGCCTGGACCCAGATTGGATGAATCATTACATCACAGCTGAGAAATCTGACAGGCAGAGCCCATATATCATAAACATGGGTGGCAAATCGTTGCTTGAAGATTTTCCACGTGAGGTGGTCGACTTTTACCTTTCATCTTCACAGAAACCGCATACATATATCCTTTCAACGGATTTCCTTTCTTTTGTTTATGGTGAGTCATTTTACGGTGACCTTGCAAACCTCATAAATTCACTCAGGACGGGGAATCTGATAGTCATAATTGCTGATGATGAGGAATATTCAAAAATACTACATTTTGCCAGTTATATTATTCACATGTCTGATAACTTCGGTTATGTGACTGTTCACTCAGACCCTTCTGAGATGTATCTGTGCAGCGTCGATGTTGGGGAAGATAGCTGGCCTTCAATAAAGCTTTCAATCCTGGTCTAACTTCTCACAAGCTGTCAGCTTTATTTCTTTGATCTGTGTTATAGAGGAACATCTGTCCATATCCAGTGAATATGCTTTTAAGAGTATATCTGCAGTTAATTTTAGCAGTATCCTAGATTCAAGATCACAGTCATCTGTTTTGGAGGATATTGAAACTATCAACCTGTTACCGTTTATTTCTATGGAACAGTTGTGATTTTGTCTATTGAAGGATTCAGGTAGAAGTGGGTTAGATGTTTCCTGATCGATCTGAATCTTCTTTATTTTTTCAGTAAGACCTGTGCTCATCATGAGTTCCCCCTGAACGACCAGAGAATACATTGTTACATAAAAGCAGGATAAGATTTAATTCATGCTGTGCGCTACCAACATGTGTATCCAGTAGAGCGTCCAAGGAGACTCCGGAAGTCTGAGTATATAAGGGATATGATAGCACAGTTCAAAGTCGACAAAAAGAAGCTTGTAATGCCCGTTTTCGTCGATGAGAATATTAAAGAAGCTCAAAAGATTGAAAGTATGCCCGGGATTTTCAGGTATCCCTTGTCTGGCCTGGAAGAATATTTTGGTAAGCTGGAAAATCTTGGGATCAGGACAATACTTCTTTTCGGGATACCAAAAGAAAAGGATCCGACAGGTTCCTCCTCTTTTGATCCTAACGGTGTGGTTCAGAAAGCCTTGAAGATATGCGATGAAACTTCCAGGTTGACAAGCATTGCTGATCTATGTCTCTGCGAATATACCGATCACGGTCATTGCGGTTTGATGGTAAACGGCAAGGTAGATAATGACTCGACACTGGAAGTATATGGTAAGATAGCAATCTCTTATGCAGAGGCAGGGGCAGACATCGTTGCGCCTAGCGGTATGATGGATGGCCAGGTTTCAGCAATCAGGTCTGCACTGGATACAGGTAACTTCAGGGAAACCTTAATAATGTCCTATTCCTCAAAGTTTGCTTCTACTTTATATGGCCCTTTCAGGGATGCTGCCAGTTCCTCGCCGAAGTTTGGCGATAGGAGAGGATATCAGATGGATTATAGAAATTACAGGCAATCTCTTAAAGAAATAGAACTAGACGAACAGGAGGGGGCAGACATATTGATGGTAAAGCCATCGCTGTTTTATCTGGATATAGTTGCAAAAGTTAGGGAGAGAACAAACCTGCCGCTTGCCGTCTACAGCGTAAGTGCCGAATATACCATGATAAAGAATGCAGTGGACATGGGCCTTGTTCAGAAGGAAATAGTAGAGGAGTCTCTGGTGGCACCATTCCGGGCAGGAGCAGATCTTCTTATTACATATTTTGCGGAATCATATGCAAATGAATTTTGAGTGCTTATTTCAATAACCGAGGGAATTTTCAATCGCATTATGGACCCAATAAACCCAATACTGCGTATTTCAAAATAATTATCTATTCGATATGTATATTGAAAATAGTGATTTAAAATGCCAGTATATCTTGGAATGAAAGCACCAGACTTTACGGTGAACACAACTAAAGGGCCACTCGTTTTTTCCTCCTTAAAAGGGAAATGGGTACTTCTATTCTCACATCCAGCAGACTTTACTCCTGTCTGCACAACTGAGTTTTTGGCTTTTACCGAAAGATATGAAGATTTTAAAAAATTAGGAGTTGAACTTATTGGACTTAGCGTTGACAGCATATACAGCCATATAGCATGGCTCAGAGATATAAATGAACATTATGGTGTCAATGTCCCGTTCCCGGTAATCGCTGATATCGAAAAAGAAGTCGCAAAGGCTTATAACCTATATGACGAGAAGTCAGGTGTAACTGTCAGGGGCGTATTCATAATTGATCCAAATCAGGTTGTAAGATGGATGATTTATTATCCCGCAGAAACCGGCAGAAATATGGATGAAATACTTAGGGTTGTAAAAGCACTTCAGTTCAACTGGGATAAAAAACTCGCGACGCCAGCGAACTGGAAACCGGGAGATGCTGGGATCGCAGGTGCACCTCTTACCCTTGAAGATAGTCTTCAGAGGGACAAGGAAGGGGCGGAGCGCTGGTACCTGAAAAGGGTCAAACAATAAAGGCACTCTAATGACAGAGTGCATAATGTACAATATAGTACTTGGGGAATTTCATCCCTCGACTATCTGCGTTGAAAGATCAAAATTTAATGATTCGCTGAAGGACATCATATCTCTAACTGACGTCGAAACCTCAACAGAAAGTCTCCAGGAGTATATATCAAATTATGCAAGGACTGACGAGATTAAGCCGGACGATAAAACAATTGGATTTGTGGTTTTCAATTTACAGAAGAAAGTTCTCTCGATCTCCCTCGCTTCCCTCGATTTGGAGATGAGCGCGGTTATTTCCTCCTTAAAAGACCAGATTCAGAGGCTTGGATTCAAGGTAGAACTTGATCTGCCCGAATAATTTATTGGAAGAATATATTCAGAAACCAAGGTAATTTAAGGGTTTACATCGTTATTTTTAAATATCATATTGCGAACACTTGTTTCCTCTTATCATTAATATTCTTTAGTAAAGACTTAAATAATGAGTCATTATGCGTATGTTGTGGATTGTGTGAAACACCTTCTTAAATCTTCACAAAAAAGTTTCCCAGTGCTTGTTGTCTTGATGTTTTTGTTTTCTGGGTTTTATATTGTTGCCGGTATCAACCAACCGGGCAATACTGGAAATCCATCACCAATAAACACTCCTTATGTGTCTACTTCAAACTACGAAGTAACTTTTACAGAGACGGGATTGCCCAGCGGGATGAACTGGGGAGTTCAGGTTGGTTCTTTCTATGTAAGCGGAAACACTTCATCCTTGTCAATTCAACTTCCAGACGGATCTTATAACTATTACGTCTTTGAGTCCGGGATTTCAGATTACCTTTATTCCGGGTTTATATCAGTTTCCGGGAATTCATTAAGCCTGAATTTTAATTTTTACAAGGTCAGCCTGCAAACCGATGTTGGCCCCGGCTCAGAGTTATATATCGAAATTACAAATTCAACAGGTCTATCTATAATCACTATCATTACAAACAGTGAGAACCTCTACTTACCAGATGGAAACTTCTCTTATTCCCTCGGAATTTACAACCTTACTGATAATAATTGTTATCGTGCTGGTAGCGGGTATTTTTTAGTCAATAACTCCGGTTTAACGAAGACTTTTGCTTTTGACAGAGTCTTATTTTCAACCTCCGGCCTCCCTGCAGGAGTTAACGCTTCTTGGGAAGTCAGCGTCTATAATGCTAAAAGTGGAATAAGTGCATCTTTGATAACATATAACTCGTCTCTTTCATTTTACCTGCCGTCCGGAAATTATTCATACAGTGCGAGCGTTGATGAAGCGGAATTCTATATCTCAAGTTATTCTTACTTTGCCAGGGGTTATATTAATACCTCTATTAGTTCAGTTGTTCCAACTTTTATCTTTAAAAATGTTGTGTTCACTTCCACTGACTTGCCATATGGTTCGTACTGGGGCATTAGTTTATACAATTTTTCTATTGGGTCGTATTTTACTTTTCAGGTCAATTCATCACTTTCAAAAATATCGGCATATCTTCCGTCCGGTTCATATCAGTATGAGAGCGCGTTATTTTCTCCTTCGGATCTAAATTATCCATCCTATCAGAATTTTAGCTCCGTTGACCTCAATGTATCTGAAAATACAGTTAAGATGGTTTCCTTCCATGGAGTTTATAATTTAACATTCAACGCAAGTGGTTTACCTGGCGGAAATACCTATAAAATAATTCTGAATCAACTTCCGTCTTTAGATCTGTCGTCCTCTCACTCAATAAGTGTATTTATTCCGAATGGATACTATACCTATACAGTAAGTAATAACCAGGCGTCATTTTCCACTACATATAGGGTTGAGATAAATAACCAGTCAGCAGTTGTTAATCTTGACTTCTACCCGCTTGAATTCAAGGTTAGCGGACCGCCTTCCTATTTCTGCTGGGAGTCTGAACTGTTCAATACTTCAAATTCTGCTTTCATTGGTTCTTCTCTGACGGTGTTCAATAATTACACATATTACCTTCTTCCGGGGAATTATTCGTATATCTTTCATACCTCAATTGACCAATCCTCAAATTATCCGGCTGATGACGTTGGGAATGCAACCACTCCTGGAAAAGTATTAATTACTGATGGTCCCTTCATACAGGATGTTTCATTTAACCTGGCGCCGGGATATTATTATCTTGTTTTGGACTTAAAGTTTTCAAGCTCTGCGTTCATTTATTCTCTTTCACTGACCAATAAGAGTGGTTATTTTGATTATCATTATGATTTTTATATTTATTCGTCTGTAAATACAATAACTTTCATAGTACAAAATGGAACCTATAGTTACTATTTGTATATTTACTACAGTTATCGCTCGACAACTTTTTCAGGAAATATACGCATAAATGGTACTACAATCATTAAAGCAATTGACTTAACCGGCCTAAACAGTGCATTTAATGTTCATTTCCTGGAAACTGGCTTGCCATCTGGTGACAGATGGAGTGTCACTATCGACAATATATCACACAATTCCACATCTGATTCGATAAACTTCGCCTTCATCTATCCGCTTCCGCTTTCCCAAACTTATCTTTCTTTCGTTGTCGTCGGACCTTCTGGTTTTTCGCCTTCTCCAGAACATGGATGCATAAGTGTCGATTATGGGTCAAGGATTAACCTGAATGTATCATTCTCGAATTCCATAAATCCCCTGGGACATGTAAGTTCCACTATACTCAGCAATACAAACAGTGTCATGAATGGTATCTTTTATACTGACTGTAATTGTTATTGCAATCCGAACACCGGTGGAGTATACCTCATGACTACTGATCCAAGTAATAATCTGGTATACTTTGTATCCTATCATAATAGGAATGAAATTTCATCGCTTAATATATCATCTGAAGTTGTGAGACCAGTAGAACAGATAAGTTGTTGTCTTAATTCATTGGCGTATGATTCACAGAATGGCATGTTATATTTCGACGCTGGTTACATTATTGGTGAAATATCCACGTCCAGCAATAATCTCATTCTTCAGCAATCAACGTTATCATTCTATACAAATGATCTCTTATACAACCCGTTAACTAATTTGCTGTATACGTATTCACCAGCCAACGGGAACATTAGCATATTCAACGCCACGACATTAAAGATTACTGATTCTTTGAAAGCTTCAACAACTCCGAACACTGGTGTCGTAGAAAGCATGACGTATAATCCTGTGTCCGGTGACGTAATAATCAAATATTTGCAATCCTGCAGTTTAGGTGTTCTAAACATTAATAATAATTCTCTGTCCGCCGTCAAACTTAATTTCTACCCTACTTCTATAACCTATGACACATCAACTAATACTGTAGATGTTTTTGGCGTCAATTGTTCCGGGTATTCATTCACCGGTGTTTTTGAGTCCCTCAATGACAGAAATTATTCAGTGGTAAAATTAAAGAATATATCGGAAATAGTCACCTCGTCCTATTTCAATCCAAACAACGGGTACTTTTACCTGGTCGTATATAATTCCACTAGTTATCTATACGATTACGGAAACGTGTTGGTGTTGAATGGACAGAACTGTTCTTTATTGGGCACAATCACCGTTGCTTTAGATCCTACTGACCTCATCTATGTTCCAGGCTATAATGTTCTTGTTGTGTCTTCAGGATTATTTGGAATATTATCTATTGTTGAATTACCTGGGCACCCATCGAGCAATATTGCTTTCATAATTATTCTGGGATCGATTGTTGCTGCGATTGTCATTGTTGGTTCTGTGACCGCTCTCATAATTTCAAGACGATCAAAACTGAAATCCGCGAAATGATAGTATTATGAATAAAATGCCAGGTGAAAGTATTTTTATTTTCTATAAATTACTTTATTCATAGCGCAAAATGAGCATTATTTATCCTAAATTAAATGCCGCCTTTAAAACTTAAATACTACTGTTTGATTAGTTAAACATGTTTGATTCACCAATCGAGTGGGCAATAATTGTCCTTGTGATTCTGGTCCTTTTTGGTACGAAAAAACTGCCGGAATTTGCCAGAAACATCGGAAGGGCCACAGGCGAGTTCACCCGGGGGAAAATGGACGTAGAGCGTGAGCTTAGAGCCTCAGCCTCTGCCTCGGCATCATCATCAAATAAAAACGTTGCTGATGCAGCGAAGGCGCTTGGTATAGACACAGCAAATAAGGATGATGCGACGCTTAAAAATGAGATAGCAGAAAAACTCAAGACATCTTAATGGAATATGAAGGTTACCTTAACCTCTTTCTCTCACATCTTGACGAGCTCAGACTGAGGTTATTGAGGATTCTCAAGGTTTTTTTTATTTTTTTTGCAATTTTCCTGATTTTTGACCTGCGGACGGTATCCTTCCTAGGTTTTAATTTTCCATTCCTATACCCGGACTTTTTCCATAATATTGGAGCTCAATTCTTCACAGCTATCGAACATCACGTTCTAACTAAAGGGTATGTTACCATAACGCTGAATCCAACTGATGGTGTTGTGGCAGATTTTTACAGTGCCATGTTTCTGGGTTTTGCCATGACATTACCGTTAACAATTGACCAGATCGGGAAATTTGTCTCTCCAGGATTGAAGACAAATGAGTCGCAGGCACTGAGATCTGTTGTAGTACCGGGTTCGCTGCTCTTCATCTTGGGTTCATTTGTAGGCATATATTTCTTCTTGCCAGATCTTTTCAGGATTTTCTATCTATATGACGTGGGACTTGGAGCGGTGCCGGATCTAAGCATCAGTAAGCTTGTCTCATTCGTTTTTATCTACACGCTAATTTTTGGTCTTTCATTCGAGGTCCCAGTCTTCATGGTGATGCTGAGCAGGTTCGGAGTCATTTCAGCATCATACTGGAAAGAAAAATGGAGATATGCTGTTGTTGGCGCATTACTTTTCGGACTGATCCTGTCACCCGGTGTGACTGGTTTCACTATGATGGCTATGGCAATACCCATGATACTCCTGTATTTTGCAGGCATCTATTTTGCCAGAAAGGCAGAATTAAAATATAGCACGGAAAAAGAAACAGTTGTGGATGCCTGATCAATACATTGTGAGATTGAATTTCTCGTCCGCTTCTTCGTATGTCTTTCTGTCCCGGACGTTTAGAAGCCTTGAGATTCTTTCCATGTGATCAGCATCAGACCTGTCATACAGTTCTCTTCCCAGGGCCAGCCTGGATAAGGTCTCATCAAAATATACCCATTCTCCGTGTTTTCTCAGACAGTGAACGCACTCTGCGGCTTCGTCTTCATCTTTATCAGCGTGAATAAAGCATTCCTTGTAACTCATAGATCGGAGCACCTCTTTGCATTGAAATCAGGAAATTTTACGCTGTACCGATCTATCATAATTTTAAGATAGTAAACGAAGTTTTCCAGATATTCAGATGCTTCCTCCGGGCCAACCTGAGGAAAGCCTGCTTTTCCGATCTGGTCGGCAAATTCGAGGACTGAGTCGTATTTCTCCTTGCCCTTAAGGATATCATCGATTCTGCGGAGCAGGTTAAGAGCTGCTTCATATTTCTGCTTCTTTGTAATGGCATAAGCAGTCGAATAGGAGAGGATCTTTCTACCTATCCTTGATTCTGCATCTTCGATTTCACCAAACATCAATGCGCTCCTAACAATTTCCAAATCTGTGATCACATTCATTTTAACCACCAAACAGTCCACTTGCCATTGGCAGAAGTGACTGGAAAATGCTGAAATAGAAGAAAATGGCCACCACTATGACAGCTGAAAAGTAAACAGGAATCTTGACGCTGGCCGGTGTCTGGAATTTATTGTCATCCGGACTGCCTGAGTACATTATTATCATCACACGGAAATAGTAGAAAACGGAAATTGCACTGTTCAGTATGGCAACTACGGCGAGCCACCACAATCCTCCCTGCACCAGGGAAAGAAACAGGTAGAATTTGGCAAAAAATCCTCCAGTAAGAGGTATTCCAGCAAGTGCCAGAAGCAGGATTGAGAAGGAGAGGGCAATACCGGGTGATTTCTTTGACATACCAGATAGATCGTCTATCTTGGGAGACGTCATCTTAAGAGAATTCATGGTCAGAAATGCTCCACCCTTCATGAAAATATATACAAGAGAATACAGCATTCCGGCAGCGACAGCATAGTTCGTTGCAGGACCATTGGACGTATAACCCGCAACTGCGAATACAAGTATAAGGTATCCTGCCTGTGCAACGCTTGAATATGCAAGCAACTTCTTGAGATTGGTCTGGGATAATGCCGATATATTCGCATACGTCATCGTTGCAACTGCAAGTATGGCGAAAAATCCGTAAACATAGCCACTCATTCCGGAGAAACCGACAATGAAAACCTTTAACATGATCATAAAAGCAACCAGTTTGCTTCCTGTGGACAGGAACGCCGAAACTGAATTTTCAGTCCCGTCATATGTGTCGATTGCCCATTGATGCATCGGAAATATTGCAAGCTTGAATCCAAACCCTATGATAAGGAGGCCGAGTGCAATAAGCATGTCTGGTGAGGAAGAAATGTGTTCGAGAGATGACAGGTCAAATGTGCCTGTAGAAAGAAAGAAGTAGGACAACCCGAGGATGATGAAAGCTGTTGCCACAGTTCCGGTGAAGAAATATTTTGTGGCCGATTCGAGGGTGCGTTTGGTCTTGTGATAACCAGCAATTACGTATGTTCCAATGCTCACAGCCTCAAAGCTTATGAATAGTGTAATGAGGTTGTAGCTGAATGCAGCAACAACCATTCCAACGGTCACAAAAAGCAGCATGGCATAGAATATCTCACTCCTGTTTCCTATATTCCTCAGTGCTGGATAGGTTATGAAAGCAGATGATACCACAAATAGAAGGGCGAAATATACAGTGAAATCGTTGAACACAAAATAATCTGATAGATCAACATTATGCGGCAGATAAAGTATCAGAAAGAATGAGAGAATAAATGCGGCGAATGCTACAGAAGCATAGACCACGGATTTAGCTCTTAAAATGCCAAGGGCCAATATTATAAAACCAGCAGCGCCAAGCACGAATAATGGATAATAAGTTTCAAGTGAATACAGTGTTATCATAGAATTCCTCCGGCATAAGCCTCAATCGGACCATAGAATAATGTAGGGAATATCCCCAGTATGAGTATAATTATGAATATGATTAGTAGAATTGCGAGTGCTGGACCACTTATGTCAGATATCTTTCCTAGTCTTTCATTGTATGGTCCGTAAAGTGCTCTCTGCGCAGCCCATATGTGATATGATGCTGTAATAAGCATTCCGAATACGAGCAAAAATATCCAGTATCCAATTGTCTGGAATGATCCAACCAAGATTGAGAATTCACCAACGAAACCTGCGAGGCCCGGAAGGCCAAGTGATGCAAGGAGGCCACCCAGCATAAGTGTTGAGAGGAAAGGTGCTTCTCTGTAAATTCCTCCAAGGGATGGTATCCTCTCGCTTCCTGTCTTCTGGTAAATGAAATAGATTGATGTAAATAATAGAAGCATGATTATCCCATGAGTGGCGACCTGGAACATGCCGCCGGAGGCAGAAATTAGGGCATTCTGGAAACCTGGATCTATAAGGGATGCACCGAATGCGATTGTGACAAAACCCATGGAAGCAGCACTCGCATATGCCATCATTCTTTTAAGGGACTGCTGGAACATGGCTGTCAGTGCAAAATATGATATGCTGATCAACCCCAGTGCAATTATAATGGCAAGCCCTGTGTATCCTATTAGATTTGCAAACGGGAAAATTATACCAAAAAGGCCGTAACCACCCATCGCTGAAAGAGCGCCAGCGAGTATAATCGTAGTCGGGTATGGTGCCACCTCATAACTATCTGCGACCCAGGCGTGGACAGGAAAAGATGGAAGTTTTACAAGGAATGAAATGACAAAACCGAACAGGATAAAGAACCTTGATATCGAAGGTAAGAAAGATACAAACTTAGCTGACGTCATTGCAGAAAGAAGAGGTGTCATCTGCAGGGTAAGCACATGATAATAGAGATCGTAATATGAATAAAGCGCAAATATAGAAAGCAGCATGAAGATGGATCCTATGTGCGTGTAAACAAAGAATTTCAGTGAAACTGGCTCCTTCCGGTTCCCACCAAACCTGCCTATCATGAAATATACTGGAACAAGGACAAGTTCCCAGAAGATGTAGAAAAAGATGAAATTCCTGGAGATGAGGAGGCCAATCATACCTGATTCTGTCA
>JAKBLT010000034.1:0-10627 GCA_021831925.1 Thermoplasmata archaeon | reverse complement strand
CGTCCTCATCCCTCTCGAGTATCACCGTATACTTCATATCCATGCATTATCAGAACAGGGAATAAATGTTTTCCCGCGGGAACGGCATTCATTCTGCTGTTCAGACAGATATTCCTCTGCCACTCGGATGGAGAGAGGGCATTCTGGATTAGGTACCTTCTATCTATAGGGAAGGAGATTGAATGCATCTTTTGTGATTGCAGTGCCTGATAATGATGATGTTTCATGCATCAGAAATCACCACGATACATTTTCACTGGATCCGTACGGTAGGACAAAGATAGGTGGAAAAACGATAGATAAGGCAAAAGATATGCTTCCTATATCGATAACGCATATTCCACAATCTGGTCAAGTAGCGAGGTTAAAATGAGCACAATTTCAGGAATCACGGCTTTTCCTCATTTCACCTGATGCCATATTCAACGGTCATATAACATACCTAAACGAATTCCATAGCATAAGGGAATACAGGGGTATGGTTGGCTACATATCACAACCCGATTATCTGAAGCACTGGACCTGGATGCACTTGTCAGGCTCAACGGAGGAAAAGGAAAATTGGGTAGACCTGCTGGTAAGTGACAAGGAGATGGGAGGAAAGAAGGTCTCCCTCTTCTCTGGAAGAATCAATGGAAAGCTTATACGATCAAGTCCATTCCCCGCCATGTTCACTGGAACGGACAATATTTCAGGTATTGAGGGAATGCTGAGCATTAAAGGTGAGAAGTTCACGATACACTCCCGTGCAAGCAGGAACAGAACCATAAAGGCGAAGTACGATGCAGTGAGGGAACACGATTCATACTGCTACAACTCAGAACTTGCAGAAACATCCATAGAGCATAAAGGAAGGACTTACACTTCCATTACTTCATTCCTTGAGCACGGTACTTTGGAAAATCTACAGGACTTTAGGGAAATTACGGTAAAGTAGAGCTCACACTGAGAAGAAGGCAGCAACGACATAATAAAATCAATTATGGACTGGCATACAGGGAACCTGTTTGGCCAGGGTTGCAGTAATGTCAGTAGAAGATGCAGTTCTCAGGCCATTTGGGGGTGAAGTTCCTGAAGGGGTGATACTGAGGACGGACAACGGTCCACAGTACAATTCACAGTGGTTCAGGAGCTCCATGAATCTCTTGAGCATACCGCTCGAATACATCAGGAATCATACTCCAGAGGACAAAGGTAACATAGAATCTTTCCACAACTCTCTGAAGACGGACTACGTATGGCCATTCGAGTTCAGGGATTACGGTGAGGCTTCAGTTGCTATAGAGAAGGCTTTCAAGGGCTACAATGAGTTTAGGCTACACTCCTTTATCGATTACCTGCCACCGAAAGAATTCAGGAAGAGGTTCCTGGAAGATCGGTCGTTCAGGGAGAAGTATGTGAAGAAATTGGAGGCGAAACTAAATGAAAAGTAACGAAAAGTGTTACGAATTTAAGGGGAGCAGCACCCTATATTTAGTTTCCATGCGTGTAAAATCTCGTATACTGATTCATAGCTACCGCTAATTCAGGGAGTTTTTAAGCAATTCCCTTACTTTTCGTTATTCCTGTTTTCTGAATTTTTCAGGTAACCCAAACGATTTGTTGTTGTGCCATACAGACCATAAAAGTGACCAAGGATTGATATTGATATTGGCAGGGGTGACTCCTAAAACAAGCGAGATTAACTGCCACTTTGTTGTCTCTCTACGTTGCTTTTCCAACTCAAACTGCACATTTGCTAGCCGCGAACGTAAGTCGCCTAACTCGGTCTCAATCTTCGGATCAGTCAGGTGAGGGTTGAATAAACCGCCCATGATTTTAGATGGTGGTAACAATTAAAAGTCTTCTGTCAGGATACGGGCTGATTAGAATTCTTTTAGGCTATAATGCCTCATTAGTACGATTAACTGGTTTTCTATTGTTTCAAGGTATTGAAATATTTCCTCCTCAGAAAAAATGAGCTTTAAAATCATGTCATGATTTCATGGAACCATAACAATATAAGCCATTTTCCATATTCTCCAAACATAAGTAGCTTTCCGGATATCTCTTCGGACACTTCTTTCCAAGATAGCAGTTGCTCTCTGGTACCCAGACCAAGGACCTCAAAGTGCTATAGGAGACAGAGAAATAGGTGCTCAGGAAACTGACGATTAATTCGAAAATAAGTCTTCCAACTCATCGAAAAGTAAGTTTAAGGTTTAACTTTAAACAATTTTTCAATGCCTGGTACTAGATCTGTTTTTCTTAATAATATTTTAGGAAATCGCGACTCACTCTTGTCAAATTTAGCTCCTACTGCCTTTTCCAGTATTTTCTTAGTATCAGTATCAAAAGCTATAAGGATAGAGGAATTCTCAAGAACACTCACGACATTTACAAAAAAATAATCAATCTTGTACAAATTGATAATTTTAGAGAATGCGTTTCTTATGTCCTTTCTATTAATGAAGGCACTTGGATTAGTAGTCTCAAGTTGCGAAATTCCAACTTCTTTGTTCGAAATTGTGAATTGTTTGTAGTCTGATTTTAGAATCTCATCTGTACTTTTATCCCCGATAAAAGATCTTTCCGTAAACATTTCTTTTATGGATTTACTGCTAACATTTTTGAAGCCTGATAACCACTCGAGCGCTTTCTTATCTCTCTCTGTGGCAGACGGGGCCTTGAAATTTAAAGTATTTGAAATTATTGCATAGCCTAGTACGCCAGCTACTTTTTCAGTCGGTTTAACCTTTAGAGCCTTAATTCTCTCTGTTATCAGAGTTGCGACAGCCCCAACCTTTTCGTTCTGTATCTCTGCATTAGGGAAATCGAGTGCATTCCCGTAAGGGTGGTGGTCAATCACTTCTACTACATTTTGAAGATTTATCTGGAAAGGTAGTTGACGCCTGTCGTGAGTATCTACTATCGCTATCTGACACAATGGATTAATTCTTGGGTTCATCTCAGGTATTAGAATATCTAACTTTCTAAGAATGAATTTAGTTTCATTATTGATACTGCCGAAAATTACCGCCCTAAAATTCTTTTCAATATTTGCAGAATAAAATTCATATCCTATTGATGAGCAAACTCCATCAGAATCTGGATTTATGTATCCAAATACATATCCACATTGAGATTCAATTGACATACCTTACCCTCTGTTCACTGGCAAGATTTGGTGTAGATGCGTCGAGTTCAATAACTTTGCCTTCTTTTAAAATCATTTGGTCTTCTAGAATGATTGCTGGGATTCTCCTTTCTCTAAGGGTAATGGCCAGATGACATAGGAGCGAGCCATCCCTGAATATGAAACCAACCGTCCCACTCTGATGTTCATTTACGATAGTCAACAAGGATATATATGGCTTGTCACATACATATATTATTGGCTCACTACTTTTGCTTTCGGTATGCTCTAAATCCAAATAGTGAAAGTTAAATGCATCTTTTTTTATTGATTCTTTAGTTAAATTGACCAATTTACCTTGAATTTTTCCCCTAGATAGTATTCCATTGAGTAGTTCAGTCGACTTCAAATTACGACCTTCTGGGTCATCTACAAAATCTATAAGGTAAGGCATCAATTTCCCTTTAAAATCTTGAGATGAATGGCGAATAATTCCAAACTCTACGGATTTCCCCCCGTTATCAAATAATGAGCAAAACTCCCTAATCAACTGTTTAGTTAAATCATCAGAAATATATACTAGCGAGTCTTCTTTTGGAATCTTCTCTTCAATTATGTGACCTTGATAAATTTTTAAGCGACTAGACTGGTATACTTCCTTCTTTGTCACTACATTTCCTTCTTTGTCAGTGATGTACCTACTTATAGAGTTAAGACCCTTGGTTATAAAGTGACCGAAGGTGAATTCTATAGCATAGCCATCAGAAATCTGTATCAGAACCCCCGTAAACTCTGCATCAAAAATTTCTTGAACGATAACTATCCCTATCCAACTATGGGTACGGCACAACTCCTCAATATGCAGTATAGTGTCTTTAAGTGTACTTGTTTTGGGATATTCACGAACTTGATATCTTTCGCAACCGCCAATAGCAAGTTTCAAGATAGTTGAATCCTCTGAGAATTTTTGGAAATACCTTAAGATCTTCCCATCTATTCTCTTCGGATAAATTAGTACAACACTTAAGCTAGAGCAAAACTCACTTGGCGTTATGCTTGAAAGGTCAGGAATACTCGGCTGTGTAGTACACGCAAATGGAACTAAGCTGGCGGGTGAGATAATAATCCCCTCTCGCTCTGCAGTTATCCTCAGAGAGACTTTTGGTTCGTCAAAAATTTGGGGTGGAAACAACTTTTCATTCTTTGAATTAATTGGGATTACTTTGTCAAATTTTAGTTGTATTCCAGTAGCGGGTCGGACTTGTAGCAAATATAATTTCATGGTTCTTTCTTCTAGACACCATTCTATGTCTACTGGGAAACCTAGTTTTAATTCTATCTCTTTACCTATTGAACATATCTTAATTAGAGAATCGTTATCAATATCACTTGTGTGTCCATCGATCTTCAGGATTCCTTTTTCAAAGGAAACGCGAATATCTTCTCCTTCTTTTTTGCCGGAAACAAGTTCTTCGCCACTACCCCTTATTAGACTCACAATCATTTCATCTTTTAAAGCATTTAACGGATTAGAAGAAAATAGAACTCCTGAATATATTGGCTTTATCCTTCTTTGCAAAATTACTCCCATTTTCGAATTGAATCTATCTCCGTATTCCCCTAGACTCTTTATTACTTTAATAATACTTTCAATCACCTCAAATCTGGTCATTTGTCCTAGATATGTTTTAAACTGACCTGCCATGCTAGTTTGCATTGTATCCTCTATCGTTGCAGATGATCTTACTGCCAATGAATATTTTAGACCATCTCGAAATAATATGAGTGTCTTAGATGATATAGTTTCCTTGAGTTTTTCTGTTAGTTCATACTTATCTTTTTCTGCTACTGCCGAAATGAAAATTGCAGGTGGCACATTGTAACCTTCTTTTTCTAACCAAGAAAGCCAATACGCTTTCCAACCAAAAATGGTTGGGTCCACATTTTCATTTATTCTTCTCATTTTGAAATTAACAGTCATAAATTTCTTACCCTCTCTTCAAGGTTGTGATTTTTGACATAATTGTAAACAGCCTTTGGCACTAACTTATTCCATTCCCCTCCTTCCTTTATAATCCTTCTTATGGATTCGCCCGACGTAAAAAGTTCGGACCTTTTTCTTTTCCACATTACTTCAGTTTGTAGCCCGAGAGATTTAAGCAGGTTTAGCTTATATTCACCCCACTCGTCATAGATCGTTACAAAGAATACTGCACTTAATGGAACATAGAATCTCAACAACTCGGGAACATTAATCGGAAAGGGGACCACTTCAAATTCATTATGTGGTATTTGCTCGTCAATTAATGAATCTGTTAACATTGCTGCTCTTTCGTAATAGGTGAAAGGATTAGAGCTAGTTTCTGAGCGATGCGGATTGACAGATACCAATCTAGTCATAGTTGGATCAGGATTTGAAACTCCTACGTACAAGAACTCACATCTCTTTTTACCTTCTAAAAGGTATTCCATATGACCAAGATGAAGTGGTTGAAAACGCCCGTGGATTACTCCTATCTTATGCATGTTACTCATCCGGAACCTCCTACATTCAAAATTTTTGATTTACTCCAAACATTATTGAAATAGTCTAAAAATAAGTCAAATAGAGTAATTTTTTCCCCTACTCTTTCGAGAACTAAAACTGAGGAGTCCCATTCACTTCTTTTTTGTATATAATTTTCATAATCAAGTTCATGAATGGAGAACCCAATAACATTGTTGTTTAATATAAGCATTCTATACTTAGGAAGGTCATTAAATAGCCTCACTTGATAGTTGGAGTATTCTCGTATTAATTCTTCGTGTAATTTCAATGCATCTGTGCTTAACATGCCCTTCCTGCTTTTGTTAAATTCATAGAAGGCCTTTCCCTCAGTATCTAAAAGGAGGAATCTTGCACGATTAGTATCTTTGGATAAAAAGTTCTTTAGTATTTTAAGATTTTCTGGGATAAGCCACTTTGAAGCAAATATACCCATAAAGTCTATGGACTCGACACTTTTGTCCTCAAGAACAGCTTGAGGCGAAAGCGAAGAATTCCTTAAGGTGGGAGAGAATGAACTATAACCAAATTCCTTCAGTTTTTTTATAATTGTATTAGATTGAAAATCTATAGTAAATGGCTTATTACCTGAAACAGAAAACCACTTTTGTGAGTTTTTGTCAAATCCTATTTCGTAAACATCAATTGCGTCACTTAATATCCCTTTGTTCAGTTCCATTATAAATATAGAATACCCGGGCTGAGTGAAAGGATCGTTCTCTTCATCATAAACACATCTTGCAGAACTAATCAATGGATAGTTTAGATAGTAATCAGGGCCAAGGCTCTGTGCTGTGAGATCGACAGAAACTTGAAGGCGATGAACGTGACCTGTCAAAATAAGGTTGCAACGTTTCTTGAGTAAATCTTCAGTATCACTGACTATTGCTTGCGGCATCGCGTTGAAAGGATGATGAAATATGCAGATATTGAATGCTCTTTTCCTTTTAGCAACAGATGCAAATTGAGCCTCTGCAGTAGCACGTTCGATCTGAGTTCTGCCTATGTACCCATAATATTCGTTGTGAGGTGCTTTTTCATTATTCTTGGCGTACAAGTAGGAAGAGTTAAAACTTAAGAAGTTAACGGCAGTTTCTTCAATCTCACAGGTGTAGTTTGAATACAGATAATCGCTACTGTCTTGCCCTATCTCTTGTATAAAATTGTAATAATTAGTCATCGCATTTTTCAACTGCATTCTGTCTACTTCATTTTTAAACAAACTCTCTATTTTGAGTTCAGCTTCAGGAAACCCAACGACAAGATTCTCAAAATTCATCCTGTGTGATGATGAAACGCTATCTCTGTCTAAATCGTGATTTCCTGGTGACAGAATCACCTTCGCGACTCCAATTTCGTATAGCTCATCTATGAATTTTCTAACAATTTCAAATTGGTCTTTCTTGCCGCTTATCGTTATATCTCCAGAGACAACTACGTGTACATTTTCAAGTTTCATCAGTGAAATCCTGTACTCCATATCTGCTTTTAGGGTTGATAAAATAGCATTCTGTTGCCATGTCAGGTCCTTGCCATAATGCAAGTCAGATAAGTGGATTATCGTTAGTAAATTTGTCACAAAATAAAATATTAGGCCTATATAAATCCTTTTGCTGTTGGGGCTTTTGGTCTACTCCCCCTTAGAACTGGATAGATCTGCATAGGTTAACCTGGGAGTTTTCCTAGGTACCATGACTGGTTCAGTTTTCAGTTAATGACCGTTCTAGTAAATACCTAAGAGCTCATTTTTTTGATGGAAGGCTAGGTATAAAAGATAGTAAAAGGGAGGCAATGTTTGGAAACAAGCACCCACGATTCACACGTAATTTGGGGCATGGTCGTAACAATTTCCTACCTATCCTTTCTTTTCATACACATATTTGATAATTCTCTGAATTCCATTCTTACTATCGAGTTCTCTATATTGGTATACTACTGTAGGTTTAGAAATTTGGTATACTCGATCTCTTCCGCCCACTCCGTACTTATCGCAGACTATAAATGTCTTAATATCAGATTCGAAATTTCGAACAAAATTTCCAAGGAGTTTTGTGTTTGATAATATCTCCATTGTGGAACGTATTTGCCTTATTTTTTCGTTGACTTTATTTACGTCCAGCGTACCTGCGTACTTTTCAATTATGTAAAGGTTTGTTTTATCACATCCTGAAATTTGTATACATACACTATCCGCCGCAGTTTTGCCTGGTCTATCTTTTTGTATACAGGCCTTATCATCGAAATCAATGCAGCAAAAATCCTCCAAATCATCACCAAATTATCACGAGGACAGTTCCTTGGCTTGTTCGTTTAGGGTTTCAGAAATAGATTCGAATTGCTCTATATCCCCGTTATTTAAGATCTTTTTTTCCTTTGTTGTTCCATTATCCAAAAGGTAGATTTTAACATCTTTCTTGTTCTTCTTGTAGTTTATTCCAATCTGGACCAGAAAACGGTCGCTATGGGTAGGAGAAAAATATCCCCTTTTAGAGAATACAAGAAATTTGCGACATCTATCTGTTGTCCAGCGTGCAGATTTAATTCTGGCTCCTCGATGATTAGGTTTGTAAAATCCTGGAAGAACACTAAAGGGATAGTCTGAGAATAACCAGATGACAGGAGGCTGAGAGGAATAGGATAATTATTTTGTTCTACTTCTATTCTCAGCGGTTGAGTAATTTTGAATGAAATAGTCTTATTCCTGAAAGGAAGAAAATATTCTTTGATTCTGACCCGGGAGGATGTTGCTGCGTTTTGAAGA
This sequence comes from Thermoplasmata archaeon, assembly GCA_021831925.1. Taxonomy (GTDB): domain Archaea; phylum Thermoplasmatota; class Thermoplasmata; order Thermoplasmatales; family Thermoplasmataceae; genus UBA582. The sequence continues at coordinate 2,206 of JAKBLT010000034.1, read as the reverse complement.
AAGTCCTTAATAAATCTACCTACGGAAGCTCTGTCAGTTTGGATAGGAGCTTCTTGTCTTGTTATACCAAGTTCTTGAGCTAAAATTTGGGAACCATATGAACTTACGTACCAAGAAGTAAGAACATTGAAAATTGAGATTATAAGTCCCCTTTCCGTAGGCAAAAAAATTTCAGATCGGTTCTTAAAATAATCAGGAACAATTAAACTTTGGATTTGATGTGACATCAGATTTATCCTTTGTTGGGAAGTCATATCTGACGAAACACGTAGAATTATAACTCCCTCGTTTACGCCACAAGACCCTCCTGTCCCAGGAGTAGATTCTGTTTGATCAATGATTATTGCGAAATCTTTCTTGACAAAAAGATGGAATTCGATTCCTTGCTGGTTCAATTCAAACAACATTTCCATCTTCTGATCTTCAATTGAAATTATCCCTTTTTTCACAGTCGAGTCTTCTTTTATAAGAAACGGATAGGGAACTCCGACATTGGGACAGAAGTGACTAATCTTCATCCTTCTTTATGATCAGGAAGGCCTTCTTCCCCAGAAACTCCTTAGGACAGTCAACTTTGGCACCAGATCCAAATTTTGTGACTGTCCTTTCCATGTAAGCCTGAATGTTCTTCACGGTGATCTGGTTCCCTTCCTTTATCTGTACCTTGCGCACAAATGTATATATACCCCATATATATTACATTTTCGTAATGAGGATCACCCAGCTGGACTATGAGTATTTCCGTGACTCCATTGAAGAACTCATGTCCCGCTACAGGGAGGAATTCTCCATACCAGTGACAACAAACTGGAGGGATTACGAGTATCTCTACAGGCAGAGGATGAAGGGCATGGCTCTGGAGCTCAGAGCAATGATAGACGAGTCCTCTTCCTTCGTTGTAGAGGAGTTTGGAAGACCCTCGTTGCTGGAAGCAAGGGAGAAGGTCTTCGTTATCCTTGTGAAGGAGATATTCCGACTGAGCAACAGGAAGGCCGCTTACCTCCTTCCTCTTCTCGGAATTAGCAAGGACATCAGTTACAAGACCGTCGAGAGGCTATATTCAGATCCTCTTGTCCTGATGATATTGAATAACCTCTTCATCAGCTCCGTCATGAGAAAGGGCATCTCTTCCGCTGACACATCGGGTGACGGTACCGGGTATTCCCTCACCGTCACGAAGCACTACCGTTCCATGAGGGAGAAAGATGGTGAATTTGTGAAGGAGGGGAAGTTTGTCTATTCATTCGCACTGATGGATCTGGCAACAAGGATGTATGTTGGATATGCAGTTTCCGTTAAATCGGGGAAGGATGCATATCATAAGGCATTAGAGATGATAGGTAAGATGCGCATTGACCTTAAGAGCATCCGTTTGGACAAATATTACTCGGGACAGAGTATTCTCGATGACTTCAATGAAAACACAATGATATTCCTCATCCCTAAGAGCAACTCCAGGATAAGGGGAAGAAGGAACTGGAGGGAAATAATCAGGCGCTTCATGGATGACCCCATGAACTATCTCAGGGAATACTTCAAGAGGAATGCATCAGAATCTGGATTCTCATCAGACAAGAGAGCTACGGGAGGCCTGATATATCAGAGGAGGAAGGACAGGAAAGAAACGTCAGGGTTCTGCAAGGGGCTCATTCACAATTTGATGTTATTGCACAGTTAGAGGGACTTCTGTCCCAATATCCCTACTCAACAGTAAGCATAAATATTACTTGGACATATTTCGGAGGATACGCTTGAGCATAAACGTGAATGAGCATAATGGTTCAAAATGGGTAATAAGTAAAGGCAACAGGAGTTGGCTCGTTCTACTTTATTTTCCTTTTTATGTTCTTTATATGGCATTCTTCCAAGATCGTCTGCCATCCTTTCTTTCAGCGGTAACTGCTATTGGTGCATTCCTCATTTCCTTGATACTGATTAATACGTACCTAAGATATAGGGCCACGAAGCTTCATCAATAAGTTAGTGCAGGTAAACCACTGGGAAGTAAAATATACCTACAAATGTACCACCTTAGGGCAGAGGTTAATCAAAATGATTTGTCCCAAGACGCAATGAGCCGGCTTTGTCGTTTTTTAGAAAATCTGTCGTTTAATTAGCAATAAAACAACAAAGCCCACCCCAACCAACCTTGCCAACATCACGCCAACGCCAGTGCAGGGGGTGCAACATTGGTCCAGACGGACCT
>JAKBLT010000002.1:0-45777 GCA_021831925.1 Thermoplasmata archaeon | reverse complement strand
CCTATGAAAGTCAACGAGCAATGTTTGAAGCTTATACGAGAAACAGGTATAGTTCATCAGGCGTAATACAATGGATGCTCAACAATGCTTGGCCGAGTTTATTATGGCATCTATATAATTATGATCTAAGTGCAGACGGCGGGTATTACGGTTCAAAAAAAGCTATGGAACTTCTGCATGTACAATATTCATACGACAATCATGCAGTAGTGGTGTCAAACTTAACCTGGTTAACACACAAGAATTTGACGGTTATGGCTAAAGCCTTTTCAATAGCTGGATCAGTAATCTTTGATCTATCATCTTCAGTCGATGTAAAAGTGGACTCAGTTGAAACAGCGATGTACTTACCCAAGGTTCCGGAAGAAGTTAGGACCTACTTTCTTAGTTTAAAATTAACAAATTCTTCGGGTCACGTAATCAGCGATAACCTGTACTGGCTTTCTACTAAAGAAGACATTTTTGATTTCTCGAAGACTGAATTCTATTACACACCTGAATTAAGTTATGCTGATCTAACTTTACTAACTGGGTTAGATAAGGTATCGCTAACAGGATCATTTTATTCAGTTAAAAAAGGTGAAAACACTGAATTTGTTGTCTCTGTCAATAATGAATCATCGAAGATCGCTTTCCTAACCAGACTTAGAATAATAGACAATAAACAAAAAAAAGAAGTCGCTCCTTCGTATTGGGAAGACAACTATATTTCATTACTTCCAAAAGAAGCTAGAACAATAAAAGCTGAAGTTTTGACATCAGAAATTCAGGAATCGTTGGTTGAAATATTAGTAGATGGATTCAACGTGAACCCTTCAAAAATTTCGAAAGACTAAATTCCGAACGGTGCACAAGAGGGATTTTAATATAAGTATTTAAAATCCTAACCTCTTAGCTTCATACGTACCCATGAGTCGAGAAGCAATGTTTTCTAATCCATTGAATTTGCGTTCGTTGAGCCATGCCTGTTCATAACTGTGCACCATATCCAGGTAAGATTCCTCATCAAAAATTTTGTTATTTAAATTCAAAGAGTTATAAACCATTTTTCTTATCAATTCCAGGTCTGGTGGTAACCTCTTGTCTTTCACTTGCTCATAAAATTGTTTCATTTTAAGTTTCCAATCTTGTGGAAGTTTTCTTCTGTGTGTTAAATAATTAAGTGGAGAATAGAGCACATTTCGAATTGCTGGACCTACAGAAGCATTTCCTGCGGAGAATCTTATTTTAGCTAAATCGAGGCTTTCCCCAGAAAATAATGAGTATTTTATTAACCAGCTATCTTGATTTGCGGAAAAATCTGCCGATGTAAGAATCAAGGGATAAAGAAAAGATAACAGACATTCTTGCCCGGCATCTCCCCAAGCAGTAATCATATAACCTTCGAGATGTTCGGATCTGGCGGCTTCTAGGAATGAAGTTACATTTTTAATGGCGGGTTCAAAATCAGGGTAAAATGTACTCCAGTTATGCAAAGCGGGACAAGCTATCTGTTTGTTTTTATGACCAATTTCACGTATTTTGCTGATAAAATGATCGCGTTCTAATGGTTCATAATCCCAATTGGCAATTAAAACCTCATTCCATAGTGAGTCTTTTACTATCTTTGCCCAAGAACCTCTTCCATCTGAAGTAAGGTACATTCCCGTGAGCATGTCCCCCCAGAGCATTGGGATTTTTCCTTTTCTCAAGGATGTGCGAACTAGCTCCCTATAATGATCAAGGTAAAGATCTGGCCCTATATACTTATGGAGCTTGTCGAGACTCCTTCCTCTTCCGAGAACCCAAGTCTCATCACCTCCTAAATTAATTAATTTAGAACTACTTTTATCTATCGCATCTTCAAGTAGAGAAACAGCGAATTTTCTCGCTTCCTTATTGCTAAGATCTAAACAGTCATATCCCATCCACCACAATTCCGAGAATTCATTATATTTTGGAATTTTTAAAAAGTGCTCCATGTGACCGAGCAACTCAAGAGATGGAAAAATATCAATGCCAAGTTTAGCGCCTAATTCTAGAATGTGTTTCCATTCGAGGTCCGTAAGTCTCCCCCTGCTCTTGCCTATCTCTTTTTTCCCTTTCCACGGGAAAAGGTCCTCAAAATATATACCGAATTTGTTGTATTTGAGTAGAAAGAGCCACTTTAATATTTGTTCAAAAGCCTTTTCATTTGGGACCCCTCCTCTTGCGATATCAAGGTGGAACCCTCTAAATTTAAAGTCACTTGGTTCTTCAAAAGTGGCTTCTGGCAAAAACCCAGGTTTATTTTTGGCTAGTTGTATTAAAGATGCATATGATATGCCTTTATCTCCCCATATTTCAACTAACCCTTCAGAGACAGAGACTCCTTGACCCTCTCTCTTTATTTTCCTTATGTCCCAAGAGCCCTTCTTCACCTGGTATGCTTTCGCGAGAAAATCAGGCAGATTATTAAATCCATCAAATTTATACCATTTGCCACTAAACTCTAGTTTTAATGGATCAGGGACAAGAAACAGTTGACTTACCATGAAGGGTGATAATAATCTTCTTTAATTAAGTTCTTAACCTATTTTGAGCGTATTCTCAACATATTCTTCTATTCGAAACAGATTTCGCAATTGCTGTAATGTAAGTATGAAAAATAGAGAGGGACAAATACCTATTTGGTATAAAGTATGACCATCACAAATGATACTGGAAAGAAACAACATTAAAATAAAAGTGGATCTCTCAACAACTTTACGAAGATAAAGGTAATAAATTATTCACATGCCTCTCCAGTATTGAAGAGAGCCTTATTTATGAGTTGAAAAGCAAGCATGCAACTTTATGTGATTCGTCACCCTTTAATTCAGGATCATCTTCAAAACATCTGTCAAAAGCAAGCGGACAATTGGATGAGTATACACATCCCTTAGATGGACGACCTGTGCTGCCTGAATTTCTGGGAAGGTATTCATTGAATTTTTGGGTTCCAACGTTGCTAATCATGAATTCTGGCGAGACGCTCATCAGCAACTTCGTATATGGATGCATTGGTTCATTTATAATTGCTTTTGTATTGCCTATTTCAACAATTTTTCCTCTATTCATGATCGCAATTCTGTCACTGTTTTTTGCTGCAACAGAAAGATCATGAGTGATAAGAATGACGCTAAGACCAATTCGGGCCTTAAGATTAGATATTAGTAACATTACCTCGTCTCTATGTACATAATCTATCATAGTTGTTGGCTCATCAGCAATTATAAGCTGTGGATTAATGATAAAGGCTCTCCCAATGAGTACTCGCTGTCTTTCCCCTCCACTTAGTTCCTGGATCGTTTTATTAATAGAATCTGGAAGTAACCCAACAAGTTTTACCATTTCCATTACTTTATCATTGAGTTCAGTTTTATCTTTCATTTTATAAAGATATTTCAGCGGCCGACTCAATATATTATAAACAGTTGAATATGGATCGAGAGAACCATAAGGATCCTGGTGAATATACTGAGTAATTTTGAACCTCACATTATCAGGCAATTTCTCGTCTGGCTTACCTTCTACCAAAACTTTCCCTTTACTTGGAGAAATCAGCCCTGCAACCATTCTTCCAACCGTAGTTTTTCCAGAACCGCTTTCTCCAGCGATTGAAAAAATTTCGCCTTTGGTTATACCAAAACTTACATCATCTACGGCAGTGACTATGCCTCCTTGCTTTCCTTTGAAGTACTTAGATGCATGTGTAACTTCAACAATATAGTCTTGTGAGCCCATTTTAACCACCATAGACATAACAATACACACGGTGAGTCGCGCTTAAATCTACAGGCTTGGGGAAGGACTCATAACACGGTGGGCTGACATAATCACATAGCTTTATGAATGGGCATCCAGCTTGCCCTTTTTCAGTTAACTCGCTTTCTCTGTAAACTGATGGGTTTAAAATCCTTTTAGTTTCTTCCTTTACGAATGATTTGAAAAGTATCTTAGTATAGGGGTGTTTAGGATCTTCAATAATTTCTGCTTTTTTTCCTATTTCAACAATCCTTCCACCATACATGACCACTAGCCTATCTGCCATTATAAGTTGCACAGAAATGTCATGTGTAATAAATATCATGCTCTTGATTTTCTTTAATTTAATTAGATCTTTAAGTATGTTAATGACATTAAATTGAGAAACTACATCGAGTGCCGTTGTGGGTTCATCTGCTATGAGAACTTCTGGTTCGCAAGTAGTTGCCATAGCTATAATGATTCTCTGCTTCATTCCACCGCTCAATTCGTGTGGAAATCTTTCTAGAACTGAAGGAGAAAGATTTAACTCAGTAAAAGAATCTTTTATTATTTTAGTAGCATCTTCTTTGTTTGTTGCAAGACCTTTTTCAATTAACAGTTGGATGAAACTCTTTCTAATAGTTTGTAAAGGATCGAAGCTATTCATAGAGGCCTGAAAAACCATAGCGATTTTTTTCCAGCGATATTTCGAAAGTTTCCATTCCGATAAGCCAAAAATTTCTCCCATTCCATCATATATCAAGCTACCGGTCACTATATTTGGCTTTTCAATCATATTAAGAATTGCCCATCCAACTGTGCTTTTTCCTGAACCGCTTTCTCCAACTATTCCTAAAGTTTCTCCTGGGTATACTTCGAGGTTGATATCAGTTACTGCATTTATGTAATTACTAAAGGAAAAGTATTTGACAGAGAGATCAACTAATCGAATTAATGGATTATCCATTCAAGACACACCAGTTGCCCTAAATGATGCCTCTAGACCATATGCGACAAGGGCGAGTCCAAGGGAAAATACGGCTATACTAAGACCTGGAACAAGGAACCACCACCATGCGCCTGCGAGTATCGCCCCACTTCCGTTCGCAATGGATATCTGTGCTCCCCAGCTATAACTAGTAATAGGACCGACCCCAATGAAATCTAAACCCGCCTCGGTCAAAATAGCGCCAGTAATTGTGAATAACGAATAAGCTAGCACGAGTGGTAATATGTGCTTCAAAATATCCGAAAATAATATTTGCCTAGTTGGTACTCCGCTCATTCTGGCAATCTCTACCATTGGTGATTTCTTAAATGAAAGAGTCATGGACCTTACGACCCTAGCCTTGCCTCCCCACGCGAGCAGTGCAATTAGAAGGGCCACGAGAATAACGCTCGGCTTAACAAATGCAGAAATAGTTATCAACAGTGGCAGAGCCGGAAGTGTAAGCACTACGTCGGTTAGCCTCATTAGAGGGTTGTCTGCGTGCTTAACAAAACCAGCCACTAAACCTACCGATAACCCAATGGCAACGCTAATCGTTGCAGCTAAGGCTCCAACCAGCAGGCTTGCACGCCCACCATACATCCATTGACTGAATACATCTTGCCCTATGTTGGTAGTCCCAAACCAATGCTGGAAGGAAGGAGAGGCCCAATCCGGCCCTGAAGTTATAAGGGGGTTATAAGGCATATAGAAAAAGCTCAGTAGTGTAGTGAATACGAAAAACAATGAAATCCCGAGCCCCACTTTTATTGTCCTGCTCCGAATCGTTGCCTGTAACATTGTACCAAGGATGCTGTGCTTATTCATTCATCACCACCAGTATAGGAAACACGAGGATCGATCAGCGGATATAAAAGATCTGCTGCTAAGTTGGCTAACAATATCACTAGAGTTGTTAGATAAAGTGCCGCTTCTATGACAGGATAGTCATCACTCAAGACCGCATTTGCTATTATGTAACCCATCCCCGGGTAAGAGAACGTTATTTCTACAGTAAAAATTCCCCCAATAAGATACCCTATGTTGAGCATAAGATTAGTAATTGAAGGCAAAAATGCATTCTTCATTACCCTCCTTATAATGGTTGAAGTATGAAATCCCTGCGCCTTCAGCACCTTGACAAAATCACTGCCCAAAGCTTCAATAGCTGCGCTACGAATGACCAAAGTATGTCCAGGTAGAGTAACAAATACGATCACGCCCATCGGTAGGAGCATGTGTGTAAAAATACTCCAGGGTGTCGGATAAAGATCATACGCCCCAGCAGCTGGAAATATGCCAAGATAAACCGCGAAGACCAAAATTGCAATCATCGCAACCCAAAAAGATGGCATCGAGCTAACAAAATATCCTGTTGGTTGCCCAATCCTATCGATGAACTTACCCTTCTTAGATGATAACCAGGTGCCAAGAAATATACCGATTGTCCAAGAAACGGCCTGAGATGTTCCTAGAAGCAAAAGCGTCCACTTTAAACCGAAGCCAACTACAGTCCAGGCAGATGTCGGATAGTATGCAAAGGAATATCCAAAATTTGGGCTAACAGAGAATATGTTCTTCACATAAATCACAAATTGATCCCACAAAGGTAAGTTTACACCGTAGAGCGCGTCAAGCCTCTGCTTAATCATATTGGCTTGTACTCCTGGATGCTGTCTTTCAAGTTGCTCTATATACAGTTCAACATAATTGCCTGGCATCAGGTGCGGTAGAATAAAAATAAGCACGAGAACTACAAAGAATACTATTACAGTTGAGCCTATCCTTCTCGCTAAATAAGATAAAGAATACCTCGACTTTATTTTTGCGAGGATTTTGTGTTCATTTATTTCCGAGTTGTTATCATTTAATGAAAAATTAGTAGGTAATGTTGCATCCGAAGGCAACAATTTTCACCTACTGCTTCTCCATTCTCTTCTTTCTACCCGCGCTTACTGCATATGTAGCGACTCCAATAACTACTATAGCGGCAACGACTCCACCTATGATATAGTCCAACATTGGCGAGGTAGAAGTACTGCTTCCAATGTAGTGTATTCTGTATAATGTACCGTACCAGAATTGTTCCTGGACCAAGGCCTGACCGTTAAATATCCCCGTGGAGTTCGTCTGATTGCCCCAGTAGTAATTATTTGATACTAGTTCCCAGTTATAGTTGACCCATAGCGGTATCTGTGGGACAACAGTCGTAAGGTAGTTGGCCAGCTCCCTCACGTAGTAATTAGATTGGTTAGAGTCAATCGGATACTTATACGCTTCTGACGAGAGTGTTGAGATGGTAGTGTAGTTGAAATTCGCCATACCAAAAGATGCTGGATGATTAAAATAAGTCGAATTATCGTATCCAGTTGCTCCAGCTACATTCTCTAGGGCACCAGGATAGTATCCAAGAGGATCTATCTGGACGGCTACATCCCATGTATTCAGATTGTATATAGTTGAATAGAATGGGCTAACTGCAGCAGTAACAACATTTACGTTGAATCCATCAGCCCTCCACTGATTCATTAGCTCAATTGATGTAGAGAGGTCTCCAAAGCCCAACTGTGTAGTGTATATGTTAAACGAGACCTGCTGTCCATAGTCTGGCAATGCCGAATTGTTGTACATGTACTCAGAGGTAGAGGTATTATAAACAATACCGACTTGAGCTAGAAGCGCGTTGGCCTTTGACGTATTAAGTGTGTAGTTGTTTACGCTGCTGGGACTTATTCCTACGGACGTGTCCAGAGCGGGTGTAAGGTAGTTATAACCTACTAACTGTCCAGTAGGGGTATTCACAATGCTGTTGACTGCGGTCCTGTTGGTGAGGTAAGCTAGAGCCATTCTAAACTGCGTGGTGTTGAATGGCCATTTGAACATATCAAAGTCAACGGACATGTAAGGACCCGGTTCGAGTTTATATAGATTGGCGTTTGGTATCCCTTCGAGATTAGGTTTTACAATTGCATTATAAGAACCCATATCCCAAATGCCAGAAATTTCTCCACTTCTCATTGCAGCAGATTCAGATGCTACCGAAGTGAATATTCTAACAACTACTTGGCTCATATACGGTTTTCCTTGCCAGTAATAAGGATTGGCGTTAAAGATAAGCGGGTTTTCGCCAGTACTGCTATAGTTTGTTATTACAAACGGCCCATCAGCAACTATATCTTTGAAATTTGTGAAAGCCAATAATTTTGTTATGTTGTAAAACTGTGAACCAGAGGAGTAATTAGTAATGTTTGCGTTGGGATCTTGAACAATATAGTTACTGTAAGGAATTACATAGGAATTGGAATCCGTAACCCAAAGCTGTACCAGGTTAGGTTCAGGGGAACTCGTCGTTACCTGTACTGTGGTTGCATTTACGATAGAAACCGATGTCACGTTAAAAGAAACTAGTAGACCGTCCTGCCAACTTATAATAAGAGTCAGCCATAGATCTTTTGATGTAATTGGTTGACCATTATCCCATTTAAGGTTGCTTTTCAAAGAAAGGTCATAAACAGTATAGTTAGCGTTATGTGTATAGCCCTCTCCGAGTTGCATCATTAAATACGGATGAGGGGGGAAAGTGTATGATGCAAATGGAACGTAAAGCATAGAAGAAAAGTAATAGTTAGACAGAGACCCGTAATAGTTCAGGGAAGACAAGACTTGTGAAGTCACTTCACCAAGGTACAAAACATTGTGCGAGCTTGTATTGTTAGCCGAAGTAGTGGCAAAGGGGGCTTCGATACTTGTGGTATGCGTATCTTTTGAATTCATTATAATAACAAGGCCCATGAGGACAACCAACGCGGCTACGCAAATGGTAATTATCTTTTTAGATTTGTTTTTCTCCAGTTTCATTGCTGAGTGAACATAAGTTATATATTCAAACGTAATGTGCAACCTGTTGCATACTCCTTTATAATACTAAACAAAGGAATTATTAGTAATATCATTTGGATATTTGGGAACATTCTTTAGATAAGAATTAAATATTTCTAACCTAGCCGATTTAATAATGAGGATAACTGAAGATTGCATGTTATGAATTTTATTACCTTACTAGTTCCAGATCTGATTTCTCGGTTAACTGTTGATTTATTTTTCTTTAATTCTGAGGCAATTTGCGCAACTGTTATCTTTCTGTCTTTCTCGAAGAACCCGAACTTAATTGCGGTTTTCATAACTTCTAATTCTTTTGATGTTAAGAGTAATTCCAGTGTGGTAAGATCAGTGCTCCACGAGGTACTTAGAGAAAATACATTCCCTAAGTTTGCTGTGTTCGATATACTGGTTTCTTTTACAAAGCCGAATTTACTCAACGATCTTATGATCTTCTCTAGCTCATTCCTTTTTGCTACAATTGTCCAATGTTGCAATCCATCATGAATAGTGGAAACAGAGTCAACTACTGAATTTGATGTGAGAACATGCCTGACAGTATTTCTTATTGGTCCCAAAATTGCTATGACCATAAGATGGGAAGATAAGTTAACAGTCTCGAGTATAGAATGGATCTTCTTCTTAGCAACAAGCATATTCATAAATTTTTCAATTTTTTGCGAGTTTTGAGAATATTTTACTAATAATATCTCAATGTTTCCCTGTGCAACTTTAAAATGTTTAAGGCTTTTAAAAGTAAAATCCTTGTGTTTAGTGAATTTTGTCCAATCTGATTTATGAGAAAATGCAAAGTTCGCAGTAATTAATTTATTCTTATCAGAAAAACTTTCCAGTAACATCGAATAACAAAGAATGCAGATGTAATTAAATTTTCAGTAGTTTAAAACCGTTTCTCAAGGATTTATAGGTAATAAGTAAACCTCAAGGTATTCGCACTATTCCTCGAACTTTTTTTGGTATCTCCAGCAACCTTGTACTGCCATCCACCATCCATACTCTCGACCATGTATATTCTGGAGACCTTCAGAGGGACCTCGTTGACGGATAACTCCATCAGAAGACAGTGGAATCCTATGATCGCTGGACGAAATAATAAAGATATGTAGAGATAAAAATAAGGAAGAAATACCCCACAAACTCATCGTTCTGCAAGTAAGTGTTATCTCCTCGATTTCATTCTTCGTGGCAACGAATCTTTGCTCCACATCTTCTCTCTTTTTGTAGATTCTATGGATCTCGGGTGGCTCCTTATCAATATAAGAGAGGAGAGATATCTTTCATGACCTTGAGAGATGAAGGGATCTGCTCTCCCGGCTCATCATGGCTGGCGGAATCTCTACTTACAATAAGACCTGGTTGGGCAACACCTTAGATATGAAGAGGAGGTCCAAATAAAAAAAACACTAACGATCATTGATGACAGGACGTTCTAAAAGTAGATATGGCTAGGTCTCCTCGACCGGAACAACTGTGTAAAAGCAGCTTACCTATGAGTCAAGCCTTACCTAAATAACCTTTTTGAAACTGATATCACCAGCGGATGGGGATGAATGATCTAATAATTTCGTACTTTACGATAAGAGTCTAAGGCTTAATGAAAGAGGATTAAACGCAGGAACAGAGAAAACTGACTGAAAAAAGGAGATATATCGTAGTATACAAAATGAAGATGAAGGATCATAATGATAAAATCTATGCTATAAAGAAGGAAAAATCTGAGATACCGAATCAGTGTGGTCTGAAGAAATCCATACGGAAGCTGAAATAATTGTGAATTGTTCATCACCTTTATCTCCCTTATCATATATATGGAGATGTAGAAGCTCCTTGAATCCATTGAGTTCTCCATGAATATATTGGGAAGCATCAAGTGCAAGGTTTAAGACAGGGAGATGGTGGTGCAGGAACTGACCAAGGGTCAGAAGAAACTGTTCGAGAAGATAAATGTCATAGTGCCTAATGTGATGGGAATTTAGAAAATTAAGTAGAAGACAAAAATTCTCAATAATATTGAGTATATCCAGAAGATAACTCTATGCAAGTAGACCAAGAGAATTTGCAATCTTTTTGAGCAAGGAAACTCCGATCTTTAGAAAGGATGTAATAAAATTGCTATTCGAAGATTCTGGCAATTCGTTCAGAATATAAATAATATTTATGGACAATAGGCATTATATATATTCTCTATCTACGTTAACCTGATTACCTTGATCTCATATTTCTTGAACGATGTGTTTAATATCAGGTTATTATTTTCATAAGTAACTTCAAGTGCTTTATCATTGATTAGATCAATTGCTTTTGTATATTTGCAGTCAGAAACCAAAATCCGAGAAGAGTTTATCTCTTTTTCCATATGATTGAAAGCAAATACCATTATACCATTTTCAGAGATGAGTTCTCTGACTTCCACTGATCGTTCCGAGCATATTGGATGCGTGCGCAGTATGCTCAATTTCTCATGAATTAACCTCAATACCAAATTCTGGATCTTTTCATTTCTGGTGTTTTCAAAATTAGATGTTAAAAGCATGCCAATTAAAATAGCATGTCCATTTCCAATGGAAGAATCGGTTATTATAGGCTGGTCGTGATCTGCTGTCGCAATGACTGAAGCGGAGGTAGGCTCCAGAATTTCGCATTGATTGTTGTAGTCAAACTCAATTTTTTCGTTCCCGTTTTGATAGGAAATTATGACTTTTTTTCCGTCGATAATATAGGATTCCTTTACCCCAAACAAAGAATCAAGATCGGCGCCGGGGATCACTTTAGCACTGTTTCCTTCCAGATCAGACCATCCAGGTCTGAATTCACTTATTAGAGTGCCGCCGGACTTAACGTATTTTCTCAGCATCTCTGATCTGCTTTTATCTATTGCCAGCAATAACGGTGCAAAAATAACATTATAACTAAGCAAAGTTTTTAGTGTGATATTATCAAAATCAATGAAAGTCGGATAAATACCTTCATTGAAGAGGATCCTGTACGTACCCATTAAAGAGGACGTAATTAAACTGTGTTTGGCCCTGAGGGCAGATAACATGGCGCTGACTTCTGAGCTGACTAGTATCGCAACTTTAGACGGAGGTATGCTTGCGCTTAGCAGGAATCGCATATTTTGATTGATTATTTTAGCAATCCTGCCCGCTTCCCTTGCTCTATCATTTAATTCCCCGTTAAACGGAACCATTCCAAATCCAGAAATTTCTTCCCCACAAGACATTGGGTAATATGCATAGAAAAACAGACCTTTTGAGCCTCTGGATAGACAGGTCCACGTCCACAAGGAAATTTCTTTTGAATCTACAGGTATCCCAAACTTCATGCCTTCCACAGCCTGGCCACACTGTAATTCTCCTATCCAGAATGGAACATTGGAGGAATCGCATGATGACCTGGATGCATCCAGGAAAACGCCACTAATAGAAGGATCATAAGGATTAAGAGAACCTATGTGGGCAGGGTAAAAAGAAGTTCCCCAGACATCAACTACTTTAGACATTTCCCAATCGTTTCCATTTGCACCCCAGTCCATGATAGAAGTCATTGTAGAAGTGATGGCTGAATGACTCGATATAAGGTGTTTCGTGTCCTGGCTTCGTATGGCCTTTACCCTAAATTCTAGATCCTCCTTCATCTTTTGTATCGTGAATGCCTGCCAATCCATAATATCTTGATAAGTGGAAAGTGTTACGTACTTCGGAATTCTTACCTGGTTCCAATCTTTGTAAGTCCTGTACCAAGAGTTATTGAGGTTCTCGATTTTATTATATTTCTTGATCAGCCATTTTTTGAACCTCTCAAGGGTATGAATGTTATAATCAAACCATGGCTCAGGGCCCATATAGTCAAACCAAGACCAGTTTACTACATGCGGCTCGCTCCATACGTCCCATGCGTAAAAGGATGGGTATTTGGCAAGTAGTTTAGAAAGCGCCCTTAAGAAATAAGCTGCATGACTCCTGACTTCCGGGTGATCGAGAGAATAACCAGGGGATGCTTGAGATTCTACTTCTTGTCCTGATTGTGACCTGAATAATGCATCTGGGTATTTATCAGCTATCCAGTTCGGAGCAGAGTCCAAGTAAATTTGCACTACAACTTTTAGTCCTGATGAACCAATAATATCCATGAATTTTTTTACCTGTGTAAAGTCAAGTTTTCCGGGTTTCGGGTTACAAGTTGCCCAGTCAACCCAGTATTTTATTGAGTTGAAACCAAGATTTTTGATTTTATTCAAATCTTTCTTAATTCTTGCTTCGTCCAATGGTGTCCTTGACATCATTGGTGCCCGTGAAAATGATCCATTATACCATACTGCTACTGGAAAAAATGTCTGATCTCGCATATGAGTGAACATATTTTGTACTTATAAAAAGGCTTCTCGCAACATCTGATGAAAATATTCTCGCTAGAATTGCACTAGAAGAATGAAATGACATAAGAAGTTAGATTTCATTGATTTAGTGTTGAAGTTTTTTGAACATGATCTTAAACATAGCCAATAAGTTATAAACTTCGCATTTATACTTCGACTAGCCAGTGTTGTTGCTTTAATGAGTTACCTATAATTTGATCAGAAATTCGACCCGAATAATCAGAATATTGGTTGAATTACTTATTATCTAGGTCATTTAGGAGTTCATAGAAACCACGTCTAAATATGGGTTGTTGTGCAATGAATTAAGAAAATGCCGCTGAAAAGTAGGTTATTTCATGAAACTAAAATTTCTTAAAATGAAGACGTAATGCAGCAGGTGGATTACAGCTCCTCTTTTCAAGTTAAGAGCGTAATAATGTTATGCTTTGCTTTTTAAAGTTGGTTTTGATGCGTCAACTGAGGTACTTTTGGTAGAAATTTTCTTGGTTTCTGAGTAGTGGCACCTGCCACATGTAAACCGGTCCTCGTGTTCAGCCAAAAACACACCGGGGCCACATCTTGGACAGAACCTTCTTTTCCTTACAAGCTTATCATTTTCAACGACATATAGCTCTCTTTTCATCATCTACTGCCCCTCCGCCTTCTTCTCTTTCAGGCCGTTTCTGAATAATTCATAATCTGGCTCGTAGAGCATTGCGCTCTTCTTATCAGCATATATCTTGGAATATCCAATAACTTCGTGTTTCCCCGTTTCCTGGATATTTCTATCAACAATAACCAGTTCTGGATTAGCTGAAAAATTCTTTGCGATGATCTCCTTTATCTTGACCCTGTTAGGTGTAGTTTCCTTACTAAAGGTTACTCTGTATCTGATTTCTTTCCTCTTCAACAGGGAGTTTTCCTTGACACTTTCAATTTTTAATTCTGGCATTCTATTTCCATCCTCTCAAGCATGTTATTTACAATCAATTTAAGATGACTGTCAACCCTAAGGCATGCCATTCCGACATCTGGTACGCCATAGGCAACCACCGTATTATCATCTGAATAATAAATTATTGGTAATACTGCGAGATCTTCCTCGCCGGATACCTCAATCCTGGTGGGCTTGTTTTGAGCAAATATATCACGTATCAGGTAGAAGAGGTCATGCGAGATCGTGCCTGCTTCATTTTTAATCTTAATGGAACCTACAACGTGACTAAATGCGTCTGTATCAGATCGCTTAGTCTTCAGATCCACAATCTGAATAAAAGGGACTAGCCCAGAAGAAACTATCCTCTCTGTTGTAACATCTCCAACAGAAACTATCCTGACTCCTAAGCCAAGGCTCTTTAGATATTCAGGAGTGCATAAAGTATGATGAGTTGCTGAAATTTCAGCATTAATGGAAGAGGATACTTTGAACTTACATCCTGACTTTAATAGCATACATGCCGGCCAGTTTAATTCCTGCCTTCTGGGCTATAATAGACTCTGACGGTTCAGTTACAAGAACAAATCCCGACCACTCCTCAGTTGTTTTTTCACTACCATGGATTGGGCATGTTTTTTCAACAGTAAGAAGCTTGCACTTCTTACACGCTCTTAATATTTCCTTCATCTTGCTTTCTCCTTCTTGACCTGATTGAGCCATTCAACTTTGCCCAATCCTAATTGTTTCATTGTAAGTCCAATCTTGCTGTCCATTACGGATGATGATGCAAGGTTAAGGGATACTATTTTAACGCGAAGTTTGTCTCCCACCCTAATTTCACGCTTTGATTCTTTACCAACAATCCTCTGGTTAGTCAGGTCAATATCTATCCTGTCATCCATTATTTGACTCTTATGTAAAAGACCCTCAAAAGGCCCGAATCTGATAAAAGCACCAAATTCCTTAACAGAAGTAACAAAGCCGTCAACAATTTCCTGCATTTCAGGAAGATATCCCAGAGCATTATACTTTATAGATTGGTAAACACCTCCGTCGCCATGAACAATGGTACCTTCGCCGATAGGTTCTACTGACAAGACAGATATAATGAATGCTTTCTGATTCTGGTAATTCTGCTCTTCAAGATCTATAAGACGACCCTCAATAGATGTTTTCGCAACATCTGAAACCGCTTTAAGATAATCTCCACTCAGCTTTTCAGGTGGTATTCTTGCAACATATTCTTTTTCTATGCTAACGTACATTAGAAATCCTCATTCTGGGTATGAATGCCTAACCGCCGTAGTAACGACAAGTAAAGGGCACTGCCCCTTAATGCTTAATATAATTATTAATTTTGTGTGCAATATTTTTAGCTGAATATATTGTAATCTGAAGGTAATCTGTACCTTCTAAAATGAAGATAGCCCGTCTTAAGTCTGTCTTTATCATTCAGAAAACTAAGAACGAAGACTCTCACTCGCCCATACCCGCTAAGGATTAGCAACTTACATTTAAAGTACCAGTAATTGCTGCTATTAGATTCAACGTTTGTGATGAAAAGATTATATTCGAAACTCAAATTGCGCGATCTACCTATGGAGACAGCAATTGAGGCGCAAATTCTTGACACTTGGAATTCTTACTTCAAGTATGATCCTACCGACGTTGGTTCCTTGGATCGTCAATTCTTCAAAAATCCATTCATTAAGCCAATGGATACACTAACTTATGGGAAAGCCTACTCCCTTATGGGTTTCAGAGCAACTAAGTTCCTCTATGCACCATTTGAGAAGAACCTGGCTTGGATTCTATCCGCAGCGCCTGGAGAAAGTGATGAACTGGTGAAGCTCTTAGAAAAGCAGAAAAGTGAATGCATCAGACGAGGTATAGATAGGGTGTACTACTCGAATTTCTCTCCAGGCTATTTCTTTCCTGGTATAGACAGGAAAAAATATCCGGAAGTATTCGATTCACTCAGTGAAGCCGGTTTTAAGGAAGATTCTGTTGCAATTGCCATGGAGGCAGAGATAGGCGCACACTGGTATAAAGAAATAAAGGATAATAATGTCAATATAGGGAGTCTCAAGATTGACGAGAGTGAGGAATTCCTGGAATTTATTGAGAACAATTTCCCCGCAGACTGTTTTTACCGGGCAAGTGGCGTTATCAACGAAGGCGACTTGCAACAGATTACAGTAGCTAAAGTGAAAGATAAATTCGCAGGATATGCAATGTATGCGGCAGGGGAAGGTCCTTTCGAATTTGCACCTGGAGAACGATTTGGATGCTTTGAGGTGAGCGAGGCACACAGATCGATGGGCATTGGTACGATGCTTCTTGTTCATACACTAAACGCAATGAAGGCAAATGCGATTCGACACGCATATTTTCTCTGGACCTCGGAAAAGGCATCCCATCTTTATTTGAGATATGGTTTCAGAATAACAAGAGAATTCAGCATTATGGTGCTTGATCTTTAGCCTGTGGGCATGCCAAGATATGACACATTTCTGCCCAGAAATTAGGAACTTTTTCCAGCGTTTAGACCTGTTTCTCTGATCCGCTGAAGATATAGTTTCTTACGTAGTCTGAAAATGTTGATGGAGACCGAATAATCTCTTCTCCTGCATCACTTATGAGAACTTCAGCGGGAATAGGCCTTCCGTTGTAGTTGCTCGCCATGCTGGCAACATAAGCACCGGCATTAAACACAGCCAATATATCGTCGATCCTTGGCTCCGGCAAATCTATGTCAGTTCCAATCCTATCTGTGTTTTCACAAATCTGACCCACAACTTGATATTTACCAGAAATCTCATCATTCAAACGATTAGCAAGAACAATGTGATGCCTAGCACCGTAAAGTGCAGGTCTGATAAGAGTATTCATGCTAATATCAGATCCAAGAAATGCCTCGTCCTGCATCTTTATATCTGTTACTGATCCGAGAAGTACTGAGGAATCCGCAACCAGGTACCTGCCCGGCTCAATTGAGAGTCTTGGCAATCTTCCCCCGTTGAACATCTGTGAAAAGGCGTCGCGTACCTTTCTGAAGGTTTCATCTAGGTCCAGCTCATTGATGCCAGGTTGATAAGGTACACCAAGACCGCCTCCTAGGTCTATGAAGCTGAGCTCAATATCATTGGCCTCAGTTATTTTTTTTACCACTTCAAGAATTGAAGCAGCTACACGAGCTGTATGTTCGGTATCTAGCACATTTGAGCCAGCCATTACATGTATACCAAATCTCCTTGCGCCGGCTTCTTTAGCAGTTCTATAAGCAGATACCGCTTCTTTCTCCATAATACCAAATTTTGCATCATGCCCTGAAGTGGTTGTGCCCTTGAATTCTCCTTTTCCGTATTCTATCTTTATCCTGAAACTGACAGTTTGCGGAACTCTTTCTCCAACCAGGCAAAACTGGCTGACACTATCAAAGTTAATCGGTATTCCAATGGACGATGCCCAAAGTAATTCACTTCTTCTTGCATAATTTGGTGTAAATAATATCTGGTCTGGTCTGAATCCAGTTTCCAAGGCTAATCTGATTTCATGTTCCGAAGAGGCATCAATTCCCAGTCCTTCTGACCTGATAATGGATAGAATCCGGGGGTTTGGGTTAGCTTTCATTGCATACTTTACATCAAAGTCATTGAAAAATGATGAAATTGCTTTGACTAGTCTCCTAGCGTTATATCTGATTCTCCTTTCAGAGGTTACGATAAGTGGAGTTCCGTATTTTAAAGCAAGAGCACAGGTATCCATCCCATCTAGACAGAGATTTCCATTTTTACTTGAAAAGTGATTCATTATACGTTGGAGCATGAAATGGTTATTTCAGAACAAGTATTCTATCTTTCTCCCAAAACCTAGGATATTTCGTTTTCAGAGAGGAATTGAATTAGTATATCATCAATAATAGAGGTCATTTTCTCACTGCCAAGATAATTGTTTATTATTATGCTGAACGATGTATCAATTGAATATATATAACCGGAAAGAGCAGCCACTCCTGTTAAAGAACCAGTCTTAGCGAAAATCAAAGCATTGTGATAAGACTTCAGCCTGTTCTTCAGTGTTCCCACACCGGGTTTAGGAAGACACCGTATAAAATCGTCACCCCCTTTAAGATGAATTTTCATTATGAGATCGGAGAGAAATGAAGTGTTGACAAAATTGGATCTTGATAACCCAGATCCATCTGCCACGGAGATATGAGGATCATACCCGAGAAACTTTTTAAGTTCGTCCATCAAAATCATTGATGAGCTTTTCCAAGAACCGGGTATCGAGGTCCTTGCGTAACTAAGATATTTGAACAGCACCTCTGCAGAATAGTTGCAGCTCACGGTCTCCATATGATCCAATATGTCACCCAACCTTTCAGCATGAATTGCGGATCCACCTTTTCCCTTTTCTAGCTTTTCATGCTTTTTGGAACTTATGCCGATAATGCCATTTTTCAAGTTATTCCTTGGGTTCTTGGCTGGAATAAATGTGTCTTCTCTTTCATGAAGATCTTGGAGGGTGAAGCTGTGCAATGAACTGTTTTTGGGTATGCAGTTCTCATTAAGAGAAAAATTTGTAATTTTGGGTTGGTATGAGTATGCCGAATTATCGTAATTCCAAGAAGGATTGACCGGGTGATGATCAATTTTATTATTTCTCGTTTTGATGACAAGGTCAGAATGCCCTAGGTCTTGATTGCCAATGCCAAGAGAATCTGTGATGCTTTCGATAGAACTGAAATCAAGAAGTGGGGATGGTCCTCCTGAAAATATTATGTGTTTACCCTCTTGCTTCACCTCGGTAATAAATTTATGATTCATTCCAAGAAGTTTGTAAGAAGAGAAACCAGTGAGAATCTTCATATTAGAAGCAGGAAGTACAGGAAGGTTCGACCTGAAAGACTGGATCTCCTTCCCATTATGTCTAAAACTGTATGAAAGAACATATGGCAAATCGTCACTTTTATTTTTAATCATATAATTATCAGCGCCTCCTCTTCAATATTAGGACTGCTGCAATCGCGATTGTGGCAACTACAACTATAGTTATACTCAACGCATCTATAGTATTCTCAGACAAAATGGGCGTTTTCGAAATTCCGTAAATTGTAATATTCTGATATGCTGTGCCGTTTGAACCAGAAGACATAAGTTCTATGTTGTTGGCTCCTCCATCGACGCGATAAGTAAAATTCTGTTGGTTGGAAATTATCTTCCCATTCTCTGTCCAGGTATATGTGTAATTCCCAAGTCCAACGCCATCCGGGAAAGATCCAATAAGATAAACATTCGATCCTGCACTTACGTTTGATGAAAGATTCAAGATCGATTCACCAGATAAGGCGGTTATCCTGACTGACTTAGCCCCATGAAATGTCGGAATATGTAAATAAAGTGCCACAACATTCTTCCCGTTTAAAGTGTCGAGTCCATATAAGCTGATGTTTGAGTCTGTTCCAGGCTGATAATGCCATTCAGCTGCAGGATCAGTTTGGATGACGGTGCCGTTCCCTATGTAATACATGATATGACCGGAACCAACACCGCCATCTGCAATTACATCGCCTGGTGATAGATAGTAAGCCGGATACATACTGTCGTTTAAAACATAATACACAGAAGCAAGCGGGGACCCTTGGAAAGATGCGGGAATAGGCTGATATCCAAGAACTCCCTCCGCAGTCGCATTTGTTGAAAAGATTGGAAGTACGTATCCAGCTAAGTAACTCACCAGTCTGTAGACGCCTACTATACCATAGCTTCCAACAAATTTCCCTCCTTCGTATCCTGTGAGGTTGTCACCTGGTCCCTTTGGTGCATTAATAGCAAGTTCCTTCAGTCCGCCAGCTATCAAAGCTTCAGAAACAAAGTGAGAACAGTCCTCACTGTTATAATAGTCCAAATTCTTTTGCATTATTGACAGATTAATTGCGGCAGGATATTCTGCCATTCCAAAATAGTTATCGTGGATCAGCAGAGCATATGAAATTCCTGCAGATTGGTTGTAATTATAAAGACAGTAGCCAGATGGGATTGAAGGTATATATTTTAAACTGCCATTAGCTTGCGACGGGATTTTGGAGACCAGATTTATATGAATGCTATGACTGATTCCACCTCCTAGAGGTGCAAGTACTAAAAAACAGGTAACAATAAAAATTGCCTTAGACTGGGTGAGAAACTTCATAGGTCATGAAATCTAGTTTATATATTTAAGAATTTTTTGAATTGGTAAAAACGACTCCCTTGACCATATAGCGCATTTGGTTCATAGCGAAGACTTAACTTTTTCATAACTTTTCAACCATTCCTGATCTTTCCATGAAACTCGTGACATGATATCCTGATCGATAATGAGCCTCTCAGCTTCTGACTTCAGGCGTTCTGGCTTGCATTCAAAACAAAGGCCAGAAAAAGCATTCACATAAGGTATGATGATCTTGAAAATAGTAATGGCCCTTGTTAAGTGATAGCAAGATGTTACAATGTAAAGATCACCAAAAAATTGCCTTTTCTCAAGGAGTTCTCGAACATAAACTGCGTTTTCAACAGTGGTCGTTGACTTCTCTTCGACTTCGATGATGTTTTGATCTGCGCCCATATCAAGAGCAAGTTTTTTCATCATTCCTGCTTCCGAATAAGAACAATCTTGAGATGTTTTTCCACCAGAAAATATGATTCGTTCAGGGTGTACAAGGCGGGCAAACTGAATGGCACGTTCTACTCTTCCTTTCATTTCTTCGGTTGCAGCGCAAGAATTGAGCATGCATCCAAGAACTACAAGAATTTTCATATAAATCGAAGTCTTGAAAGTGATATTATGATTGCACTAAATAATAGTTGCTTACGCAATCTTCTTTTTTACTATTCGGTATTTCATTGCTTCAATTGTAAGAAGTAATTTTATAAACAAAATATACATCGTTGCAAGTGAAGTTCGTTTCGATAGTATCTGGGACATCAACAGATGGGCTAAGTATAGCAAATATTGAGTTAAATGGCTATAATCGGGACACTAAATACAATATTTTGTCAGGGAAGAATAAACCATTCTCCATTAAACTGCGTGAGGACCTTCTTAAGTTAGCTGAAAATACCAAGGTTGATGCTGAACTTATATCACGTTTAAATGTCAGGCTTGGAAAGTTTATAAGTGAAAGTGTACTTTCAATGGATCTTGAGTACGACGTGATTTCATATTCAGGGCACACCATCTACCATGGACCGTCTGTTGAGAAGGTTGAAAACGGCACGCTTCAGCTTGGTGAAATATCATTTTTAGTGGCCAAATCTGGTAAAACGGCGATAACAGATTACAGGATAACTGATATGGCATACGGGGGATTAGGAGCCCCACTTATAGCATTGAGCGACTATATCATCTTCAAAAAGCCTGGCACCCTTACAGTAAATATAGGCGGGATTTCCAATGTTACATTCCTGGACTCAAAGGGCTCTTTGGCCTTTGATACCGGCCCTGGCAACATGTTGATTGATCTTGCAGTTTTCAATATATATGGACAAAGAATGGATAAGAATGGCCAAATAGCTTTGTCCGGTACAATCTCCCCTAAGTTGCTGGAATATCTTATGAAGGATCCTTTTTTTAAGAAAAAGCCTCCTAAAAACAGCGGGCGGGAATATTTCGGCAAGAAATATTTTCAAAATGTCATGAGGAAATTCCCATCACTGAGAGGTGAGGACCTGGTTAGAACACTCACTCGTTTCACGGCGGTAAGCATACACGAACAGATAGAGAGGTTCGTTCACAGTCCGTTTTCAGATATTGTGGTAGGAGGTGGTGGAACAAAAAATCCAGTTCTAATGCAGGATCTTAACGAGCTTTTTAACGGCAAGGTAAGGACGTTTAGCAGTACCGGAGTCAGGGACGATCTCAGAGAAGCCCTTGGCTTTGCTATCCTGGCAAACCAGACTCTACATGGCGCCGCTGGGAGATTGACGGATATTCAGACTATGAGTGGACCTGTACTTGGGAAGATAGTTCCCGGTAGAAATTTTGATCAGATATTCAAGCTCTTAATGTAAATTAAGAATATCGCTTCTTTATTCTTTCTCCTAGTCTTATAGATCTTATATCAACTCTGCCTATCTGCTCGAATATCTCCAGAAGGCGTTTTGAATATTCACTCTGATCCGACAAATCTGTTGTTGTAACCGAGGCATGCCTTCCATTTGCGTGTATTATGCGCATCTTTCCAAGATGCAGGCCAACATGACCCTTGAAAAATATAAGATCTCCTGGCAAAGCCTCCTTAAATGATGGCACTTCATCAAGATAATCGCGCTGCCAATCAGCGTTCCTTGGAAGCTCGATGCCAGCAAACCTATATAGTCTCTGGGTAAATCCAGAACAGTCAAATCCGAATTCTGAGGTCCCTCCCCAGAGGTATGGAACGCCCAGAAACCTGCTTGAAAGTTCAGTCGGTTTATAGTCATATTTTGAAATTGGTGCTAAGAATTGACCTGGAATGGAAAACTTCTTTATTTCCTCCCTGGAAACATATCCGCCAAATGGAATTATTATCTCATCATACCTGTATCGTCGAGTCAGCTTATGTGTTCTAGCAGGACCTTCATTTATTAGTGCAGTCTTTATGTGGCCCTGAAGACCGTCGCTCCCAACGACAAGCGAATATTCTTCCCCCTTCTCGATTATTTTCAACTCTTCCCCGTAAACTAACTGCGAAATCCTTTCAGATGTGAACTTTGGCTCAGCGCGGAGATCGGCTACACTTATTGAGACATATCGCATGCAACTACAGTTCATCGGCTGATTTTATGATTTTTGTTTCTTAATATGAACGGGATCGGCATTTATTATATTCCATTGCTATTGCGAAACAATGCATTACATGATACAGGAGATCAGGGAGGAGAAGGACCTTCTCGACAAATATTTATCAGAAGACAGCAAAAATTCAGCTTCGGCATTGCGTCATGTTGAAAGAACAAATGGATGCATCACTTCAGGTAACGGAACCAGTTACAACGCTGCCTATTATCTTTCACTCCTTCTCCTCAAGAGAAATGTGTTTTCTGTCCCGATTTTTGCCTCTGAGTTTCCCAGGTTCATGAATGGCGAATTCAATTTCAAGAACAGAGGAGTTATACTTTTCAGCCAATCAGGAGAGACTTCCGATGCAGTTTCTGCGGCGAATTTTGGAAAGAGAAACGGAGCTTCTATACTGTCGATAACTAACGTTCCAGGTTCAAGCCTCGCCAAACTCTCAGATACATCAATTATAACACCTGCCGGTCCTGAGAAATCCATTGCTGCCACTAAAAGCCATATGGGACAGTTGCTCTCCTCACTTTCTATTTATTTTGACGGGGAACGTGAAGAATTCAGCAGCCTGCTTGGAAAGATCAAAGAAGGATTCGAAATTATAATGGATCGGGAAGAAGAGATAAAGAAATTGGCAGAAGGTCTTCTTCAGAAGGTTGTATTCCTGGGTTCTGGTCTTGATTACCCTGTTGCGCGTGAAGGGGCGCTGAAATTAAAGGAGTCCTGTTCCATGATAACAGATGCTTATCCTACAAGGGAATTCCTGCATGGTCCAAAGCAAATACTTGACGATTCATGGACTGTTCTCATCCTCTCGAAAGAAGACTCTGTAAAGCTCGAGTTGTCGAAGCTGAGCCGCAACTTCCTGGATCTTGATTCTATTATACATGAAGAATTCAAGATAAGATTTAAAAGCGAAATTGCTGATTCTATCCTTAAAGTCTTGTTTGTGCAGCTGCTTTCTTATTACAGGGCGGTTTTTCTTGGACTAGACCCCGACAAGCCCTCAAAGCTCACAAAGGTTATTACTTCCTGACTTTAGGATTAAAGGCATGAAATCCTAATACCACGGTATAATCAGTTATGATGCATTCTGCAAGCAGTTATAGGTTTTCCAATGCAGTCGTCGCTGGTAGATTACTGCATGATGTTTCGATCACGACGAGGAACGGCTTTATTGCCTCTGTCTCTGATAAAGCTCAATTCGAGATAGATCTGACCGACTATACAGCAGTGCCTTCTTTCATCGATGTGCACACACATGGCATGCTTGGAGTTGATACTGCTTCCCTTAGTAAGGACCGAATGGCTGAATGGTTGACAACCCTTCCTAAGACTGGTACTTTGAAGATAATTCCTACTCTTGTTTCTTCGGATCGGAAAACAACACAGGCGTTTCTAGAATCGGTAAAGACAGCCAGATCCACTGTTTTAACTGAACCATATGCCGAAGTAGTAGGAGCGAGGATGGAGGGTCCGTTTATAAGCCGTTCGAAGAAAGGAGCACATAATGAGGCTTTACTGCTCGAACCGTCAATAGAGAATTTTATCAATATTACAGGAGAATTGAGTTCTGAGGTGAGGATTGTGGATATCGCACCTGAAGTCGGTAAGGCAATGGAATTGATCGGATACCTTTCAAAAAGAGGCATTATTCCTTCCATAGGTCATTCCGATTCTGATGCAGTTACAGCTAGAAAAGCCATATCAGCTGGTGCAACAGAGGCTACGCATCTGTTCAATGCAATGCGCTCCATCTTTCACAGGGAACCTGGAATTGCCGGCGAAATATTGATAAACGATTATATCAATGCAGAGATCATAAATGATCCGAATCATCTATCTCCAGGGATCATTAAGCTAGCGGTTAGATCAAAGGGAGAGGACAAGATAATTGGGATAACAGACTCTATTGCGGCAACTTTGATGCCTGATGGAGTATACGGACTTGGGAGCCTTAGTGTTACCTTAAAAGGTGGAAGGTGTACTGTGACCGGGACGGATGTGATAGCTGGAAGCGTGCTCACAATGGATTCTGCATACAGGAACTTCATAGATCAGGGTTACTCTATCCTGCAAACTGTGAAGTTTTTATCAACCAACCCGGCAAGAATCCTTGGCCTTTCTGACGAGGGCTCCATTGCACCTGGAAAGAAGGCGAACATCACCATAATTGATAAAAGAAATAAAGTCGCTGGCGCGATCAAGAACGGAATATATTATGATTTCAGGAACCAGGTGTGATAGTTGACAACTGAGGAAAACAACCCAAAGACCAGGGGCATTTCGAGCAAGAGAACAGAAGACATTGTTAGAATAATAAATGATGAGGATTTTCAGGCGTTCGAAGCCGTAAAGGCATCAGTAATAGAAATCGCCAAAGCTGCAGACATTTGCCTTTCAGGTATAAAGAAAGGCGGCAGGGTGATTTATGTCGGAGCTGGAACCAGTGGAAGGATCGCGGTGCAGGACATTGTCGAGCTTGATCCTACTTATGGTCTAGACAGCAAGACCTTTCTGTATGTCATGGCAGGCGGCCTTGATGCGTTGCTGAAATCCCAGGAAGGATCGGAGGACGATACTCAGGCTGCCGTCGATGCATTGAAGAAAATTGACCTTAAACGGGATGATATCGTGGTTGGAATCTCAGCGTCCGGGAGGACACCGTTTGTTCTTTCTGCACTGAAATATGGCAATGGCATCGGTTCATCGACCATAGGTATTGTGAACAATCCCGGCAGCGTGATAGAGAAGGAGGCTTCGCATTGCATTGTCCTGGACACGGGACCCGAGGTCATTCAGGGCTCGACGAGAATGAAGGCTGGAACGGCGCAAAAACTGACCCTGAATGCGATGAGCACCACTATCGCAATAAAACTCGGAAGGGTTTATGATAATATGATGTCGTATATGGGAGTAACATTCAACGCCAAGCTGAAGGAAAGGGCAATATTATTATTGATGAATGAGTTTGCAGTCAGCCGGGATGATGCCATAAGAACCCTGGAAAAGTCGGATTACAAACTTTGGGCTGCAATAGACAGGCTCAAAGCGGGGCGTAGTGATGAAGGTTCTTCTAAGTCAGCAGAGAACTGAATACAAGGTTGTGGAAAGTTCTCCTGAATCTCAATATCTTAACATTCTCCCTTGAAGGATACACACGATTGCTGAGGATTATGACCAATACAGACGAGACAGGATCAATCATTATGGAGGTGCCAGTGAATCCAGTGTGGCCGAATGCACCAAATGGAGCAATGTCACCTATAAATCTCGCATAATCAAAGGCAGGGCTCTGCCTGGTGGGCCTTGGCGTGTTTATCATCCAACCATAACCGAAAGAACCCTTTATATACTCATTTGCAGGCCTAGTTGCCTTTAAAAAACTGGATCTTGAGATTATTTTCCCCTGTATGTACTTTGAAGCAAATGAAAATATATCAGATGCATCCGAAAAGAGGCCAGCATGACCCGCAACTCCGCCGGAGTAGAAAGAATTCTCATCATGCACCTGGCCCCATACCTGTCCCCTTGATCGATCTGACTCTGTAGGTGCGATTTTCTCCCTGGCAACCTTGGGAAGAAACCCCATGTGCTTTAGGCCCAGTTGTCGCGCAACCATTGATTCCCATGCCTTGTCGAGAGTTTTGCCGGTTATTTCCTCTATTATGTATCCCATCAGTATGTAGTTGAGATCGCTGTAATTCTCCTCCGTATAAGGTGATGCAGAGGCAGCAGCGTCATTTATTCCAGCTAGGTATGCCTCCCTTGTTTTGCCTCTGCGATACAGTGGAAGGCTTGGAGTCAAGCCTGATGTGTGGGATAGAAGTGCTTTGACTGATAACTTTCCTAAATTATCCATTCCGCTGAACAGTCCAAGGGATGAAGGCGTGTCTTCCATGGAAAGTTTCCCGCTGTCTATCAGTTTGAAAGCCAGAGTCGAAGTGGCCAGCGGCTTTGTCAGTGAAGCCAGATCGTAGACTGTATCGTTGGTATAGGTGAAATGCAGTTCGTCGATCTTTCCATACGATTCGAAGAACAGCTTTTTGTTGTCCTTTGCAACGAGAACAGTCATGCCATGTGAAACTTCAGGTATGTTCGATTTTATGTGATCCCGCAACTTGACTGCCAGATCTTCACTATCTGCCACCATGGAAGCGGTAATCATTGACTGAAATAAAATATTCTGATCCTTCCTGCACTTTTATTTATAATCTGCAAGGTATCACCATTCATATGAACGACGAGGTGGACATATTCTGGGACACGAAGATTCGAATGAGAGATGGCGTTGATTTATCCAGCGATATATATGGTCTCTCTAAGGCGATGAAGAAGCCTGCTATTCTGCTCCGGACACCGTATGGCAAGACAACGGATCCAATAGTGTCGACTGGAAAGTTCTTTGCCTCCAGAGGGTATGTCTTCATTTCATGCGATGTGAGAGGACGTGGAGATTCCGATGGTATCTTCGAGCCTTACAGGTCTGAGGGTAAAGATGGTTTTGATGCTATTCAGTGGATTGCAAAACAGCCATGGTCCGACGGATCGGTAGCCACATGGGGAGCATCATACTCAGGCAGGATCCAGTGGTACACCGCCGTTCTACAACCCCCAGCCCTCAAGGCAATGATATCTGTTGTTCCGCCATCGGATCCTTTTGTGGAAGACCCGACGGGAGTGGCATCGCCCCTGAATGTATCTTGGGAATTTCTTGTGTCAGGAAAAGCGCTTCAGAACACCAAGCCGGTCGACTGGCAGAAAGTTTACAGACACCTGCCAATGAGAGAGATGGATCTCCTGACCGGGAGAAAAATACCTCACTGGCATAAAAGGCTTGATCACCAGAAGACCGATAGCTACACGAAAGAGATATCATACCAGGACAAGTTTGATCGGGTCAAGGTGCCGGTTCTTCACGTTTCAGGCTGGTATGACGATGAGCAGATAGGCACCCCGCTTAATTTCTCAACCATGTCCAGGCATTCCGAAGGAAAAGTTGCAAAAAACCAGTTCATGATAATGGGACCATGGGGGCATGCCGTAAATACAGCAAGAGTAATAGGCGAATTCGATTTTGGACCTACCGCACTGATTGATCTACTGGATGTCGAGGCAAGATGGCTTGACCTCTATCTGAAAGCATCAAGGAAAAATTTTCCGTTTGAAAAGAAAGCCAAAATATTCATCATGGGAAGTAACGAATGGACTGAGATTAATTCCTGGCCGCCGGAGAATGCATCAGAATATAAGCTATATCTATCCTCAAACGGAAATGCAAACGGTAGGTTCGGT
The DNA here is from genome assembly GCA_021831925.1 of Thermoplasmata archaeon. GTDB lineage: Archaea > Thermoplasmatota > Thermoplasmata > Thermoplasmatales > Thermoplasmataceae > UBA582. Next base: position 17,733 of record JAKBLT010000002.1, on the reverse strand, counting down.
GACGGAAAGCTTCAGCTTCATAAACCTTCTTACGAGGATGGAAAGGATTCCTACATATACGATCCTGAAAACCCTGTTCCATTCATCGCAGATCAGAATTATGCACAGATAGGCGGACCGGATGACTATTCCTCCGTTGAACGCAGGGACGATGTTCTCGTATATACAACAGATGCACTTGATGAGCCGCTCACAATCATTGGTCCCGTAAAATTGAACATTAGTGTCAGCACATCGGCAACTGATACAGACTTCACTGCAAAACTGCTCACAGTTCTTCCAGATCTCAGGGCTATCAGGCTTTGTGATGGTATTGTAAGGATGAGATACAGAAATGGCATGAAATCTGCAGTAAAGACTGTCCCGGGTAAAGTATATCAGGTCTCGATCGACATGTGGAATACCTCCTACAGATTTGCCAGAGGAGAGAGAATAAGGCTGGAAGTCTCGTCGAGCGCCTTCCCGAAGTTTGCCAGAAACCTTAATTTTGAAGGGGACCAGACGAATAGCACACGAACTGTTAAGGCAAATCAAACGATCTTCCATGGAAAGGATAAGCAGTCATTCCTCTCACTCTACGCCGTCATGAACAGAAATTCGAAGGATCGCTAACTTTAACTCTTTTATGGAATGACGTGGTATGCGACCGGGTTACTTTATACAGACAGGTATAATTGGCCATGAAAGGGAGGAATCGCTTCGTCTTGTTGAGAAACTACTTCCATCCACCCTAGTTCTGGTGCGCAAAGACTTTTCGGACAGGAAAGACCTGACCGAACTGATACACACCATAAAGCGGCTTTACAGGATTGAAAAAGATGCTAGGGAACCCTACATTGCAGTAGACCAGGAGGGTGGTAATGTTGTTAGACTTGCATTCCTGAACTACAATCCAAGTAACGCCTTCCTTGGAAACCTGAACAATCTGCGCTTTACCGAATACGTGGGTTCCAGGACAGGATATGATCTGAAGAATATTGGCATAGACTGGGATCTGGCTCCTGTTCTTGATCTTTCGAGCCCATACAACCAGGTTATCCTCGAGCGTAGCTTTTCTTATGATCCACTGGTTGTTGCAGAACATGGCAAAGCCTTTACCCGAGGTATTCAAAGATTCGGGGTTGCGGCTACCGCCAAGCATTTCCCCGGACATGGCGGTGTCCTCGGCGATTCCCACCTCATGCTGCCCAGGGATGAAAGGAGCAAGGCAGCAATCAAGAGTGATATGTTTCCATTCAAGGAAGCCGTGAATGAAGGCGTAGCTTCCATCATGCTGTCACATGTGCTATACACCGCCATAGACGACTCTAATCCGGCAACCCTCTCTCCTGCGATATACAATATGTTGAGGAAAGACCTTAGATTCAATGGGCTGGCAATAACAGACTCGCTTGACATGAAAGCTGTGTCAAAGGATTTCTCTACTGAGGAGATGGGAAAGAGAGCTTCCAGGGCAGGAGCGGATATACTGGAATGCGTCGATATCGACAGGGCAATGGAACTGTCACAGTACCTGGAAATGAAGGATGAGCAAGCAAGCGCAGAAAGAATACTCAATCTGCTTCCAGTGAAGAAGGCTAATGTCGAGCCACCTAATGACATATTGAATGCATTCGCGCTTATAAATAACGCCATAAAGAAAACATTTGTACCTCTCAACCCAGAAACCAGGACTGCCATTCTATACCTGGATGATACAAGGGAAAGCATCGTAGGAGATTCATTCACCAACTCCCGTGGAATTATAAAGAGACTCAAAGAAACAGGGCTGAAGCTTGAGGGCTTCACCTCAGATGACCCTGCATCATCGTATCAAGAATACGTACAGATGATTGTAATAGGCAGGAATGAGCACCTGAAGGATCGTTATATGGCCATCGTCGAACAGATGAAAGACAAGAGATCGGTATTCATCAGCACCGGCGTACCTGCAGATTTAGGTCTCTTTCCAGATGGTGTAGGATATATCTCGACTTTCAGCACGAAGGTCGATGCAATAGCGGGAGCTGTATTCAGGGCGTTCGGCTATTTCTGATATTTCAAAACGCCATAATAGGGGTTGCGCCGATGCCGCCTTCTTTCGGAGGGTGGTTAATGCCCTTCACGAATGTTAGACCGCCTGAGACTCCAGGCTCTTTAAGACTTGAAAAACCATCAAGATCCGTATAAGCGAAATTCGGCTGTGCCAGAGCGACATGGAGACCTGCTGTATTTGCAAGCTTCGTCTCAACCATGCAGCCCATCATGCATGGCATCCTGAATACCTGGGCAGCTTTCACTATCTTAAGGGCATCCGTTATGCCGCCGCATTTCATCAGCTTTATGTTGACATAGTCTGCAGCTTCCTCGTAAACGACGTTGCTCAGATCCGCGAGGGTGAATACTGCTTCATCCGCCATAACCGGAATTGAAGAGTTGAGACGGACGAACTTCATTCCCTTGACATCGTCTCTAACCACAGGCTGCTCGAGGAACTCGATGCCGAATTTCTCTATCTTTCCTGAAAGGTCGACTGCTTTTTTGGGGCTGTAGGACTGGTTGAAATCTACGCAGATTGAATGTTCAGATCCAATTACCTCCCTGACCGCCTTGACCCTCTCATAGTCCTCATTTATTGACTTGCCCAGCTTTATCTTGAAGAATTCCACACCATCATCCAGTAGCTCTTTTGCCTGAACCTTCGCATGAGGGGCGTCCACCAGGTCTACAGTATATGATGTCTTCATGCTTGTTCTGTAACCCCCAAGCAGTATGTAGAGAGGAAGATCTGCCTTCTTTCCAATTATGTCGTATAGTGCCATGTCCACCGCTGCTCTGCTAGCTTTAGAGCTTCTGGCAAGCGCTTTCATCCTTTCATTGAGTGCTTCCGTGGACAGATCCATCCCCTTGAGTGCCTGGCTGAAAATAGAAAGCTCAGACTCGACAGATCCCATTGTGTCTCCTGTGATGAATGGGGTCGGGATTGCCTCGCCGTAACCGGATAGCCCACTGTCTGTCGTGACCTTGACGAAGTACCCTTCGTAAAAGTCTGTGGAACCAAGTGCAATCTTGAAAGGCTTCTTCATCTCAATGTTGATCTTCTTATACTCAAGACTCTTAATCTTCATGACGCGTAATCCCTGGTAAATATTATTAGCTATTGATCTTGTTACTAGTCGTAAAGCAGGAAAGCCTTCCTAGCTTCCATGTAGTCCCTAGAGGAGTCGATCCATGCTTCAGCTATTTCCCTCACGCCCATATCTTCTTCCAGGAATTTTCTCAGATCATCGGATCCATACAGGATAGAAAGGTGCTTGAAATCAATGTTCTCTCGATCAAGCGAGAATAGATGCTTCAGTATTCTTATTGCAAGAGTGGTGCTGCGAAATGCCTTCCTATCCTCGATGTGTATCGAAAAACCTTCCAGCTTCTGTCCTGTAAGCGGATCGAGGCTTGGAATGAACATAATCTTTCGAAATATTGCACCCCGTTGTTCTTTCAGGTTGAGGGACCATGCGCCGTTGTAACCGAACTGTGAGAAGGGATAAGGCGTTCCTCGGCCAACGCTTACTTTTGAAGATTCAACGAGAACCATTCCAACAAATACAAATAGGGCGTTTAGCGTTGGAAGATTTAGTGAAGGCGGCACAAAATGTTTCAGATAGGAATCATAATAATAGGATCTTTTGTAAGCAGACATGGTTGATATTTTGAGATCTGCGTTTATATCCCTGTTCAGGTACTGTGCCATTTCACCAATCGTCATCCCATATCTTAGCGGAAAATCATCTATTCCGACGAAAGATCTGAAACCAGGTTGCATCATCGGACCATCAACTATCGATCCTGAAAGAGGTGCGGGCCTGTCGCAAACTATCACCTGAGCGCCTGACTTTCCTGTGGCAGTTAGAAGGTGCTTTAATGATGATATGTAGGTATACGGCCTTGCGCCTGCGTCCTGAATGTCATATATAACTGTCTCTACATCTTCCAGTTCAGCAGGATCTATCTCGTGAGACTTCTCAGTATAGATGGATTTGACTGGAATCCCTGCATAGGTTTCGTCCTGGACCATTTCGCCATTCTTAAGAGCGGCATAAATACCATGTTCAGGAGCAAATATCTTCCTTATATTCGCACCCTTCTTCATCATTAGATCGATATTCTGTATAAGGTCCTGAGTTACGCCAGACGCATTCGTCAATAAAGCGATCGGCTTGCTTGGGAGCTCAGGAAGCAATTTTTCTATGCCCAATTTGAATTCCATAATTTAGTATCGCAGGATAACTAAAATCTTTACCTGTTCAGTTTATCTTAAAACTGCCCTGATAACACGCTCTGCATTAGCATGAAGTAACTGATCTGGCTGCTTTGCTGATTCTGCAAGCATTCGGATATCAGAGAATGAGGTGAATCCCCTGGTTCCGCCCCTCATGCCAAGAAAATCAGATCCAACGGCAACAATATCCCATCCGAAGTTTTCACCAAGATAATTGATGTTTTTTCTCATATCGTCTATAGTTGGTTCTGAAGACAACATTTCAGCGATTCCACTTATACCAACAATGCCATGAGTGGAATATATTGCCTGTAGCATTGAATCATCAGCATTTCTTGCATGATCAAAGAGCTTCCTTATGTTTGTATGCGTCATTATCACTGGATTCTTGGAATATTCGCATACGTCAAGAGTTGACTGCCTGCTGGTATGAGCTGTGTCTACTATTATGCCCAGTTCATTACACAGATCAACAAGTTCCTCGCCAGCCCCGGTCAGGCCATAGTCTTTTTTTGAATAGCATGAAGCCGCATATTTGTTATCGTAATTCCATGTCAAGCCGATGCATCTTATTCCAAGATCATAGAGGGAATATATGTCAGTAGGATCCGCAATAGTATCTGCCCCTTCAACAGATATTAAAAATTTAGGCATCTCTCCCTTCAGATCAGCGGCTCTGGAGACAAAATCCACTGTCAATGAGTTGCGCAGAAAAGAATAGAAATTCGCCTGTTGAATGAGTGCAGAGTAATCCGGGACCCAGGTAAATTCTGCAGGTTTCTGCTTCAGATCAATGGATGGCTTTGATTTTGTCCACACCCTCCTGAAAGGAAAAATAGCTGAAAAAATAAGGACGTCTCCGTACTCCCTCAGTTTCGCTATAGACGATTGTGAAGTACCAGTAAAGACATTCTCTGTGGTTGAGGTTATGCCAAAATCTTCATGTAGGTCAATGATTCGCATGATACAGTGATTCCAGTCATTTATAATATGACTCCTTAATTTTCTTGTTTTTGCTTACCTTTGGGATTAACAAATATTTTCTGAATATTCTCAATTATCGATGATTAGGTTGCATTCTCTTTTCATCCATGTTTTTTTTCTCGCAACTAGCTGCACATTAAATCTCGTGAATCGGTCATTCCCAGTAATTAGATATATTTGCCAATGATTGTGCCAACAGGAAGCGGGAATACAATCATGTTTACGAATGTATAATGGCCGACTCTATGCATATGGAATTCGAAGAAGAATGAATGACAATAATAGATGTGTTGTATAAATCGCAAGTAATGGAACATAAGCTATGATCGGCGCTTATTTTAGAAGAGGATACAGGAAGTGGTTCCTTGGTTCTGGAACAGATGAAGAGAAAACCATGGACCTGTCAATAAGCGATGGGGTTTTCTGGACTATATACAGCAACATGACATCGCCCTATATAGTGGCATTTTCCATTCTTGTGATTGGACCCACTGCCCCTGTTGGCTATATTATAGGTATACCATACCTGGTTGTACCGCTTGCCCAGTATTTTGCCGTAAAGTTATCCAGGCGAACTGTTGATCTTCGGTCTTTAACTATCAAGATAACGATATTTGACCGGGTAGTCTGGATTTTAATAGCACTTCTGGTATTTTTAAGGGGATACCTGCTTCTGTCTTTTCTCATGATTGTTCTCCTCTCTGTCAGGGTCTTTTTTTCGTCATTTTCTGGTACAACCTGGAATGCGTGGGTTCCCTCTGCAATTGGATCCAAGAAGAGGAACTTATATTTTTCAAGAAGAAATTTGTTTCTGAGGCTTTTCTCGCTCGTAGGATATGGAATAGCTTCCATGATATTTTTTCTCCTCGGGAGCACTAAGATAGCCTACGTTGTCCTATTTGTCGGTTCTTTAATTTTTTCGACCTTGTCTCTTTTTATTATGCAGCGCATTCCGCCTTTCAAACCTGAAAAAGAAGATACAGGTGGAGTTTCGGCAGCAGGCAAGGTCCTGCTTTCATACCTGCTATTTACACTTTTGACCGGAATTGGCTTGAGCGCTTTTTCTCCTTATATGCAGCTTTACATCCTTTCTAGCAGTTTTCTTGGGCAGTCGGCACAGATCTATACTCTTGTCATTATCGTAATCGCGGTAGCTGCAATTTCCTCACAGCTCTTTTGGGGAAAATTCATTGAGCGGGTCGGTAACAGGAAAACAATACTATTAAGTGGATCCATAATTTCAATTGTTCCATTGTGGGTGGCATATACCAGTTCCATAGTAATATTATTTTTCCCCATAATTTTGCTGGGTCTGGCACAATCTGGGTTTACATTGGCTGCATTCAATGAACTTATAAGGAGAACGGAGAGAAGAAGGGTAAGTGGAATCTCAATATACAACATCACTCAATCGTTGTCAGTGGCAGTAGGTCCGGTCTTTGCAAACGTGATCTTTGATTTGTACAGGACGAGTCTGCTGCCAATATTTGTCCTGTCGTTTTCTCTCACCCTGATCGGTTCAGTTTACTATTATTTACATTCGACCTTTGCTGTTGGAAAGTAACTTCCAATTACTACGATTTGAATTATCTATATAGCAGAATTCAAAGATACACAGATAAGGAGAACGAAGCAGCTAAGGCTGAGAAGGCCAGAGCCTGTCCAATGTATTTTGGTCAAACAAGTAGAACTTGGACTCATTTGGCATAATTGATACCATCTCCCCAACTGAAAGCGGAGAGTCGGGGCCGCCAATTCTGATGATTTCCTTCCCGCTGTCTATGAGTTGCAGGTGTTCGATTCTGCTCCTGCCAAGATTCTGGATCACCAGCACCTTTGCATTCAGGCCTTTTTCCGTGATCATAACATCCTCGGGTCTGAATCCAAGATTTACGTCAACGGACTTGGTACCTGATGGCACTTTGATCCCAGTTAGGCTCAGGTCAAGTTCATTGTTGGAAACTTTGACCTTAAATTCTCCATCATCGTTCACCAACTCCGCAGGGACCATGTTCATCTGCGGGTCTCCGAGAAAAGCCGCTACAAAACTATTGCGCGGCATGTCGTAAATTTTCAGAGGAGAATCCAGTTGAATCATTAAACCGTTGTTCAGAACCGCCACTCTGTCAGCTAGGGTCATAGCTTCTACCTGATCGTGAGTAACATAGATGGTTGTAGTTGCGAAGCTTTTTTGAATTCTTTTCAGTTCTCCCCGCATTGAAGTCCTGAGCTTGGCATCGAGGTTTGACAGTGGCTCGTCCATCAGAAAGACAGATGGTTCCCTGACGAGGGCCCTCCCCAGTGCGACTCTCTGGCGCTGGCCTCCTGATATCTGACCTGGTTTTCTGTCAAGAAGATCGGATATACCAAGTACTTTCGCAACCTCTTCAATCTTTGATTCGATCTGGCTCTTGGGAACTTTACGTTTTTTAAGTGGAAAAGCCAGGTTGCCGGCGACTGTAAGAAATGGATAAAGAGCATAGTTCTGGAAAACCATGGCCATGTCCCTGTCCTTGGGCGGGAAATCAGTAATCTCGTTACGCCCGAGGTATATTTTTCCTGAGTCAAGCAACTCCAGTCCAGCGATTATCCTGAGGGTCGTAGTCTTGCCACAGCCGCTCGGCCCCAGCAATACAAAGAATTCCCCGTCCTCGACATGCATGCTGATATTGAACACTCCCTTGCCTTTACCGAAATTTTTTGTAACTTTCTCTAATCTTACCTCAGCCATAATTGATCAACCCTTTCTACTCGTCATCTTCGCTTCAATAGTAGCTCGTTCTTCTGTGAAGTCTCTTTCAAGGAGCACTGCCTGAACATTCGTAGTCTTCATGTTTATCAACTGAATCACTTGTAAGTGGCTATGCTGAATCCCGCTACTATATACTTCTGGAAGAAGAAGAACAGTATGAATATTGGTATTCCCATCAAGATAGCAAACGCTGAATAAACGCCGTAATTCACGGTTATGGTCCCCTGCGAGATGTAGTACATCCCAATTGCCATGGTGTAAAGCTTTGGTGAAGTAATGAACTGGCCGGCAAGAGCATAATCTGTGTACGGTCCCATGAATGCAAGTACCACTGCAAGGAGTATCGCAGGTTTTGCCATAGGTACAAGTACCCTGAAGAGCGCCCCTGTCCTGGAATAACCATCAAGAGTGGCTGCCTCCTCATAGTCCCTAGGAAGATTATCGACGTAGTTCTTGATAAGCCAACTTGAAAAGATAACAGCTCCAGCGGAGTAAGGTATTATAAGACCGATGTAAGTGTCAAGCAGATGAAGCTGCGAGAACATGAAATAAAACGGGATAACCATAATGGTGAATGGAAACATGGAAAGAACGAGCAGCATGTATAGAAGGGCCCTCTTTCCAGGTATCCTATATCTTGAAAAGGCAATTCCCGTTGTAATGGAAAGTCCAACACCTATAAGGGTCGATGTGCCTGTCAAGATAAGTGTATTTTCAAGCCATGTCGGAAACGGATTCTTGAATATTATACCATAATAATTCGCAAAGGAGTAATAGTCATGAAACGGCAACAGGGTACTGAAATTAGTACTCGTAAGGTTTGCTAACGGGCTCAGGGAAGTCAAGAATATATAGTAGATTGGGAAAATAGAATATATGCAGATTATCGTCAATGCTAGATATGACAGTCCAAGTTTGATTCGCCTGATCCTTCTGTAATAAGAGTTTAATTTGGTCGCATTTTCGTACCTTGTACCGAAGCCGGTTTTTTTTACTGTTTCATCTATGTTTTGCATCAGTTCAACCTCAATATAATATCGTCATCATCTTCGAGTAATGATTCACAATTATAACCATGACAAGCAGGATTAGCACGGAGATTATGGAATAAACAGCAGCAACGCCGTATGACAGGTACGAAAATGCCTCAGTATAGGAATATGTTATCAGAATCTGTGTTGAGATTCCTGGTTCTCCTGCAGTAAGCAGGTAGGGTATGTAAAAATTACTCCATGCGAAGATGAAGCCAAATATAGTTATGAAAGCAATCTGTCTGCTAAGAAGTGGAAAGACTATTGTCCTGACCCTAGAGAGGGTTCCATATCCATCCATCTGGGCTGCATCGTAAAGTTCTTGCGGAATGCTTTGCAGCGATGCAGTATATACAAATGTGTAATACGCCAGAGACAGCCACAGGTTCACGAATATTACAGATATCATTGCCAGCGGAGTGGAACCTGTCCAGTTAGGTGATATGTGAAATATAAGGCTCAAGACCTGGTTCACCGCGCCATAGTGCTGATCCAGGAGATTTTTCCAGATCAGTATTGTAATGAATGCAGGAAAAGCCCATGGAACGAGGATCAATGACCTGAATACATTTTTCCCCCTTAACCCGGGCTGCGTTATAAGAAGTGCTACACCAAATCCCAGGCCCGCCATCAGGAGAATGCTGCTTCCTGCAAAAACTATGTTATTGATTATTACAGTAGAAAGAGTTGGTGAAGTCAGAACGTTATAGAAGTTCCTTAATCCCACGTATGAAAAAGTGAAGAAGTGTGCTTCGCTGAAGTTAGTAAGCGAAATATTAATTGTCCATGCTATTGGATAAAAATCAAGAAAACCGAGAACAACAAATACGGGAATAAGAAATAATATATAAATCGCGTCTGACTTGGGCTTTCTCGAATTAGCCGAATCACTTTGTTTTCCAAGCTCAACCATCAGACCACGACCTTGTTGAATAAGATTAGGTTAAAAATAAATGTTTCTACAATAAATAATAAAAGCCGCTATCTTCACTGCATTTTCAGATTATTGGGTGCGGCGTAGTACATAGACTGATACATTGCTGCAGAAGATATCCCGGGGATATTTGCCAGTGAAAACTGGAAATATGGAAGATCGTTTGTTTTCAGATCGTTGATTATTCCGGTCTCTATCTGATTCATTGCATCTGTCACAGTAACTGTGGTGGAATTTGCGTAAAGATTGCTCGCACCGACTCCAAAGTTAGGCCAATAGTAAGCCATCTGAGGATAGTTCGGCTGTATCTGTGTGTGCTGCTCCTGTGCCAGCCAACCACCAATCAGGGGATCGTTGTTTGTATGGTTCGTGATATATGCTCCTGCACTCTTCAGTGAAGGGAAGTCGCCTGCCAGGTCAAACAGGTTGACCTGCGATGCATTGTTTGTCATGAATTCAACGAACTTGATTGAAGCCCAGGTCTGGGCTGCGGTTATACCGCTTGCCTGCGGGGTGGAGACTAAATAGCCAACTGAACCCCATATTGGTGTGGGCCATAGGCCAGTTGCATTATTGAAGGGAATAGCCGTCACTCCAAGGTTGCTGCCCAAAGCCTTTGCATAAGTTGATTGATCCCAAGGACCATCAAGCATGAATGCAGAATTTCCCCCTTCAAAGATAGATTGCTCATCCGAGAAGGTGAGACCCGTCTTGTCTATGTGATATAGGGAAGTCCAGTTCCATACAAATGACATTGCAGCGATATCCTGTGAACTGTTCAGCTCAGGATAGAACGATGAGTTGAATAAAACACCTCCAAACGCTGGAATCCAAGCAGCGAATCTGTACCCGCTGTCTGCACCGATAGCATAGGGCATGCCTATATAGCTACCACCCTTGCTGGAAACGTTCTTTGCATCCTGGATCATCTGGTAAGTGTTTGTTGGCGGGGTCGGGACAAGAGCCTTGTTATAATAAAGCCCAATTCCATTCGTATTGACCGGTATTCCGTAGAGCGCACCGTTGTAAGTCCAGTCCGCTATCGTTCCGGTGGTGAATGAATCTACGTATGTCTTGTTAAGATATGGGGAAAGATTCAAAACTGCCCCCGCAACGTATGCCGCACCGCCATTGTCGCTTGTATCCCTGTAGACATCAGGAGCAGTTCCAGCGTGCGCAGCTGTCAAGAATGTAGTAGAAGCAACATTAATTGCAGGGCTATCCTGAACCGTTACATTGGGATATGCCGCCTCAAATTGGGCGAGAGACGTGTTGAAAGCAGTCGCTTCGCCGCCTGCACTTCCAGAACCCCACACAGTTATTGTGACATTGGTTGAAGGCGTTTTAGAACCGCTCGGCGCCTTACTGCTCTTTGTCAATTCATAGATGCCTATTCCAGCGGCAGCAATAACAATCACGGCCACGATAACTACAATCAGCTTAGTCATCCCACTTCCAGATTTACCGGAGGGGGGTGTTTTAATTGGCTCAGAAGATACCATAGTACAGTATCTAAATCTCAATAGATAAATATTCCTACTGCGATATTAGAGTGTCCCAAACATTCAAATTATTTTCTCATAGCAAGTTAATCGATTTTTCCAGTATCAGATAAAAAGTAATTAATCCGAGGAGAAGCTACTTCAGCTAATGCTAAGGATCAAAGAATTATCTTTGAACAGATGGGCTCTTCATTTTTCTTTCCGAGCTGCAACAAAGGGAGATACATTCTATCTTTCCTGCTCAGATAATTGTTTCAGTGAAGGAAACCTTGTTTTTTCACGTGACAAAGGATGCAGCCTATCCCATGAAACAGGACCCGGTAAGTTTTCTTTTATTATAATGAAGAACCAGTACAATATTATGGATGAAAAAGGCCGGAAAAAGAGTAGGAAGAGAAGCATAAGACTTCCTGTGCAGCAGCCGTTTCACAGCATAGGAAAGCGTAAATTTGCATATAGTAGCGGTGGCTTAACTCAAATTGTCATAATATATTCCCAGGGAATGTCGTTTGATGTTGAATTTCTCCCAAACATGCATCCGTTGAGGAGGGATATTGACCTCTCATACGGAGAATATAAAGCTGCTGTATTTATTGCCGAGGGCCGTGGATCTTATACCCTGAGAAAAGATGGAATTGAAGAGAGATTCGAACTTCAGAATTCAGATGATATAGGTTCAAGAGAAAGTGGCATAATCTATCAGATATTTCCAGACAGATTCAACCGATTATCCGGTCAAAGTGGTGAATTCAGAAAGTTCGGCAGCCGTCCGGGAAGGGCAGACTTTTACGGCGGGAACCTGAAAGGTATTCTTGAAAAATTGGATTACCTCAAGAGCCTAAGAATTGAGTACTTGTATCTTAATCCCTTATTCAGCAGCCATTCCAATCACAGATATGATGTTGATGACTACTTTGCTATAGACAGGATGCTTGGAAGCGAGGAGGATCTCGCACTTCTTGTTGAAAAGTGCCATTCTCTCGGAATTAAGGTCATTCTAGACATGGTGTTTAATCACAGTTCAGTTTATTTCGCACCATTTCAGGATGTGCTCCAGAAGGGGGACAGGTCAAGATATATTGACTGGTACATTTTTCATGAGAAGAAGTATGAGGTTTTCCATTCAAGATATGATACAAGAAAGGGCGGGAAAAAACCATCCTATGAAACATTCATGGGAGTGGGATTGATGCCGAAGCTTAACCACGGGAATCCTGAAGTTGTTGACTTCTTTAAAAATGTGGTCGAATTTTATCTGAAAAGATTTAACGTTGATGGCTTCAGGTATGATGTTGGTCACAGCATTCCAAAGTCCTCCATAAGTGCGATTAGGCAGCACACAGAGAAACTGAAAAGTGGCCTCGTTCATATAGGTGAAGCCTGGTGCCTCAGCAGTGACCTGGTTAGTGAAGATTATTATGATTCACTGACGAATTATCACATCAGGAAGGCCATAATTTCATATGTGAATGGAACGCAGAACATCATGGATTTCTATTCACACTACTTAGAAGAGGTGGTTGCGTACGGACAGTCTCTGGATAAGATGATGAACATACTTGATTCACATGATACAGTCAGGCTTCTCACGACTCTTCATTACGACATTGGCAAGTTCAAGCTTGCATATCTTATACTTATGATCATGAATAGCCGCCCCACGATATACTATGGCGACGAGGTCGCGCTTGCTGGAAATAATGACCCTGACTGCAGAAGAACATTTCCGTGGGAAAAGGTCGGATCCGATGTGAACAAATTCTTTCTGGATATAACAAGACTAAGGGCCACGGAGGAGTGTTTCAGGCAAGGTCTCCTTTTTACTAAACAGCTTGAAGGAGTGGATCTTATCATCAAATATGGTTCAAAGAAATCCATGATATTGTGCATATACAAGGCTCATGAAAAAGGTAGAAATAAGAGGATATCACTTTTGGAAATTGGAAATATTCTTCTTGAGGAACCAGATTTCTGCCTATTCAAAATAGACTCGAAGTCATTACTTGAATATGGCATTTGATATCGAGCCAGGTATCTCAAGTATGTTCTCTTCTTTATCAATCCTGGCGCCTTTCGTTTCTGTTGAACTTAGCTTTAGCCCCAAGAACTTGAATCTCAGTTTTTTGAGCTTTTTGTATCCATGATCATCAAATGAAATTGAGATTTCGAAACTATTGTCTTTCCTGTGGGATGAAAAATTGTAAAGGAGATATTTTGGATCCTGTGAGCCATCATCAATATATAGCGTGCCTTTGCAGTCATCGGCAAAGTATACCTCCATAACGATCTCACCGTTTATTTCAGACGGCAAAATAGAACCAGCCTTCACGAATACTGGTATTTCATCAAGATTAACATTCACTTTTTCTATCAAACTATGGAGAGAATGATCCCAAAGCGAGTACCATAGGCCACCGGGAAATTCAATCACTGAATTTTTCTGGTTTTGCGTTAAGACAGGAGAAACGAAGAGGCTTTCTCCGACCATGAAGACTGTGTCCGCGGATGGATCATATTGCGGATCTTCCCATATGACAGGTCTGATGATTGGCGAACCTGTAATATGCGACTCGTATGCCAGACTATAATAGAATGGCATCATCTTATACCTGAGCTTGAGAAATTTCCTGATTATTTGCATGTATGTGGCACCAAACAGCCATGGTTCCCGCATCCTTGTGCCCTTTGCAGAATGCACACGGAAGAATGGGAAGAATGTTCCCATCTGAAACCATCTCAGGAAAAGTTCGTCGCTTGGTGAACCGGAGAAACCTCCAATGTCCGTTCCGGTAAGGGGAATGCCGGACAGTCCAAGGTTTATAATTGTGGAAATTGATGAGTGCATTTCAGCCCAAGTACTCGCCGAGTCGCCGGTCCAAATAAACGCGAATTTTTGTACCCCAGCCCAGCCTGATCTTGAAAGGATAAATGGCCTTTCCTCCTTTCTCAGACGCAGAAGCCCATCATAACCTGCTTTGTCCATTAACAGACCGTATAGATTATGAACGGATGCGTGACTGCCTATGGCAAGTTCCGCCGCATCCGGGAGGGTATTATCGCCCCACAGCGTAAAGGCAGCAGGTTCATTCATATCATGCCAGAAGCCTGAAATACCGTTGTTCAAATAGTAACTATATTTTGAACCCCACCAGTTCCTTGCTTCAGCGATGCTGAAATCCGGATATACGGACATTGCTGCCCACACAGGTGCGTATAAATGACCACCTGCTGGATCCTTTACAATCAAGTTTTTCGAAACTGCTTCTTGATAGATATCGTAACTGGGATCAGCTTTAACACCTGGATCAATTATAGAAACCAGCCTTATGTCGTCTTTCATCAAGCTTCCTGATAGTGCTCGTAGGTCAGGGAAAGTCTTCTTGTTTACGGTGAATATCCTGTACCCATCCATGTAATCAATATCCATGTGAATTGCAGATATCGGGAGATCGTTCTTCTTGAAATCTGCTGCAATTTCCTCAATCTCATTCTGGCTCATGTAGCTGTACCTGGATTGATGAAAACCTAGCGACCATTTAGGAGGAAGCATTGATTTTCCTGTTACAAGGGAATATTTCGTCATGAGATCTGCCAGGTTCCCGAAACCAATGTAATATTCAAGACCGAGGTTTTCAAAGCTTGCCTTCACTCTGTTGCTTTCAGAAGCGCAAAGATCAAATACCGATCTTGAAGGGTTGTTGTAGAAAATGAAATAACCTTCGGTACCCTGAATGTCAATATACATTGGGATGTTCAGGTAAAGTGGATCATCGCCCGGTCCGTACAGGCCATTTGCGTCATGATTCCATTGCAATAATTTGGTTCCTCTCTGGTTTAGGCCAAGAGCCTTCTCGCCAAAACCGTATATTGCAGAGGATGGTCTCACGCTGGAAGTGATTTTAGATTGTTTTTTACCAATTTCTGGAGGGAAATCTGTTCTCACTAGGTTATCGAGATAATAGAAATTAATTGTACCATTTGCTTCAATCACTATAGTGACATCTTGCAGTTTTACCTTAAATGAATCCTCTTCGTTTAAAGTATCAAGCTGTCCTTTAAATGGACTAATTTTGTTCAATAGTGTGTCTATTGGACACTCCTGCCAAACCACTTTTATTATCATTTCTTCCAGCAAAAATAGACGTAGTGAATGGTTCTCGAATGTGATCCTGATCTCATTGCCGTCAACAGAAAATTCTTTGAATTTTCCGGGAAATTGAAGCTCATCGTTTTCTTTCTTCAAATAAGTACTATCGTATCCATCCCTAAGTAATGTATACGTCAGTGAATCTGTAGATATTTGGTCTCCGAATAAATCTTCGAACAGCTTCAATCTTTTGAAAAGTTCCAAACTTACACCTGCTTTGGGGGATAACACAGATTTTAAAAAATTATGTTAGATAAGTTCTTGATTGATTTTTAAGGATAGATACGCAAATGTCTTGAAAAATACCTCTCAAGGATGTTGTATTAGTAAGTGTAAAATTAATAATATTTATTTGTTATTCGCAGTTTGACTAACATGAAGAACCGTATTATCGGCCTGGTTTCAATTATAATAGCACTGTTAATGATTGTTTCAATGTTCTCAGCAACCTTTTCGTCCACATCTAGTTCTAGCGGCTTTCAAGGCTATAATGTTACGGCACCTATTACTAAAGCCAATGTCACTTTCACGGGAGATGTTGCGACGGATTTTTCTGGACATTTGGTTGATCATAATACAGTTTCATCAGCTTGGGGATCTGGAAACAATATTTCTGACCTGTACGTGACATATAACGCCACTTATCTTTTCATAGGAATGGAAGAAATAGTTTCTGGAGAATATGGTAACAATCTAATGGTATTTCTTTCAAATGATACATCTAGTGGATATGGCCTTTACAATCTCTCAAAACTATCGCTGGCAAATGGATTTGGCGGCTCTCAATTGTTGAACTTTACAAATCCAGTAAATGATGTCTTTGATGTCTATTTCAACAAAACCTCTGTTCCTGATAAGCCAGCTCTCTATTTGGTTTCGTCTACCCTTTCCCAGAGCAATATTACTGCGTCTGCAAAGCAAATGAACATTACATATATGATAGACTCACTTTATAATTCAACGGAACTTGCAATTCCTTTTTCGGACATCTACGCGACTGGTAATTATTCTCAGAAAACTCTCTCTTTATCTGCTTTCGTAGTCGGAGATGGTGGATCATGGGTTGGTATGGGTCTTCCTTATAATCAAACTGGAAAGTACAATAATGGTACTCAGGCTATGTTCACGGTCAACAATTCATTTGATTTTACTTTAACGGATATACAATCTGGAAAAGTCACGCCTTCTCCATCTTTAGGGGCAGTTCCAATAAATCTTAACATAATATTGAATGACCACCAGCCAATGTATAAGGTCGTTGGCTCGAACAACTATGTTTTGCCCTGGACGGAAGCTCATGCTACCGCAGAGTACATTGAACAGGCACTAATTCTCCATATGTTTCCAGGAATTAATGTAACTTATGAGCTGTCAGGTTCCTTGCTGAATCAACTGGTGAATATATCCTCTGACCCATATTATAATGATAGTTATATCCAAGGTGCTTTTATTCCCTGGTCACAAATCAGCAGCAACCAGTCATTATATGATACACTCACTTCTGATTATTTCAGCATCCCAGGCTACGTATTCGATTTCAATGAACTCGCTTCGCACCTTTATTCTCAACTTCATTCAATGTGGGTTTCGAATGAAAAGCTGAATAGCTCACAATTCGAGAATGCCAAGGTATTGTGGTTTTTGTATGACATAAGCACGCCATTAGTGGAAGGTCAACTTGGCTCCTCGTGGACAAACAGCACTATCTGGGGATTCCATAATCAAACCTCGTTCAATCAGTCTGATCTTGTAAAAATATTACAATACTCAAAATGGCTGACCGGGCAAGTAGTTCCAGCATTCAAGAATGACATGATTGGGAATCCATCGGGAAGCAATAATGCCGAATTGTTTACAAGTCCTTTCTATCATCCAATTGTCCCGCTCCTGCTGGCATCTAATATTTCCGGACCATCAGGCACGATATACAAGAATTCCTATTATTCTGATGTGATGGCACAGATAAATCTGAGTTTCGGTCAGTTTAATAGTTTGTTTGGCCAGTACCCGTCTGGTCTATATGCTCCTGAAGCTGCTGTATCATATGGAATGATCCAGGCAGTCAATAATTCCGGTGCAACCTGGTTCCAGACCGCCCAGGCAACTTTAGAGAATAGCGGTATTG
>JAKBLT010000033.1:0-11219 GCA_021831925.1 Thermoplasmata archaeon | reverse complement strand
AAGCGTGGATTTTTACGAAGGGGAAAAAGTCCACACAGAGAATTCCTACAAATACTCGGTTGATCAATTCACCAATATCTGCAGGCTATCTGGTCTAATGACAGAAAAGGTTCTTACCGATAGTGATAGCAAATTTGCACTGTTTGTTCTCAAGGCCAGGAAAGCAAATTAGCGATCTTGACCCTTAATCTGGATACACGTATTTTGCATTTATTTGTCTGGTTTTTTTAAAAGGATTTTTTAAGAAATATTGGAATTATCTATCCGCCACAATCTATTGTGCTTTAGTTAAATTAAGAATTTTACGAATAGATGGTATTAAATTAGGGTAACCGAAATTAATAGAAAAATTATTAAAGGGGTGAATATTAGATCATTGCTATGAAAATAATTTTAGCGTTCGATGGTTCAGAAGGTGCTAAACTGGCTCTTAAATTTGCGCTTAGATTTAAACAAGTAATAGAAAAAATGACCGTTTTATATGTAACACCTGCTGTTATGGGGTCAGGTCCAACATTCGATTCATATGTTCCGTCCACAGTATATATTAAGCAGGACGAAGCTGCAGATAAAATATTGCAGATAGCCTCTACAATGCTTTCCGATTCTGGTGTTGATTTTGATATTGAAAAGATGGATGCCACCGGTGATCAGATTGCCAAGGTTATAGTTAGGGCTGCAGAGGAGAAGTCATGTGATATGATTGTATCAGGAACAAGAAAACTGAGTGGTCTCAGCAAGGTTATACTTGGATCGGTCAGTTCTGAAATAGTTAAATTGAGCAAGATACCTGTCCTTATCTGCCCACCTCCTGAATAATTCTTTTGAATTTCATAGGATAGATTCAAAATAAAGAGCCTTTTTATATTGATATACAATTATCTGACCGCATATTATGGGTAGCATTAGATCTTCAGGTATCAAGAAAACAGCCGAGTCACTGGTAAACTCATTTCCTGGAAAGTTCAGTATGGATTTTCATGAGAACAGGGAGGTAGTCAGACAGGTTGTCACCGTCCCTTCAAAGAAAACACTTAACAATATTGCTGGCTATGTTACAAGATACATGCTCAAACTCGAGTCAAGACGCAAGAAGGAAGAGGAAGAAGTAGCTCCGCCAGTTTAGCTCTAGCACTATTGAATGTAATATTCCTTCAGTTCCCTTGGAAACATCCTTGGTTTTTTTGCCAAAGAACGCACGATTGCTTTCGCCAGGTTAAGGTTTGTTACAACCGGTATGTTTTTTGCTGTAGCAATCCTCCTTATTTCAAAGCCATCGGCAATCGACCCGGTTGACCTGTTTGGTAAATTAATTATCATCATAATGTCCTGATTCTCAAGAATATCTCTAACTGTGGGTCTCCTCTCATCACCTATCTTGAATACAAGGAAAGAATCTATTCCCTTTTCTCTGAGGAAATGATGAGTCCCGGGGGTAGAGAATAAAAGTATACCTTCTCTCTTTAGATCTCTTGCGACCTCAACAATCATACCCTTATAAAAATCATTGACTGAAATCAGGCATCCGCCTGATCCATTGAATCTGTGGTTCTGGATATTGAATGCTTTCAGAACGGCCTCCTCGAATGTTTTTCCAATCCCAAGGCCCTCCCCGGTAGATTTCATTTCCGGGGATAACAGGATATCATGTTCCGGGAACCTCTTGAACGGAAAAATTGGAACCTTGCAGAAAAAAGATGCCGGCTCAACCAGTGAACCCTCTGCTCTCTCAATGCCCAGAGTAAACTTTATTGCTGTAAGCGTAACATCCCTTCCAATGGCTTTGGATACATATGGAACGCTTCTGCTCGATCTTGCATTCAGCTCTATTATGTATATACCTGATTTGTTTAGTGCAATCTGAAGGTTTGACAGACCTATTAAATGGAATTCTTCTGTAAGGCGATCCACGATTGAAATAATCTCATTCCTGGAAGCATCGTCTACCAAATTCGGTCCAATAACGGACATAGCATCGCCGGAATGAATTCCCGCTTCTTCCAAATGCACAGATATCCCGGCGATCAGGCTCTTCTTTCCATCGGAAATGAAATCAACATCCAGTTCAGTTGAATTTTCGAGATATTCACTTATCAGTACAGGATGTTCAGGGAAAGATGTTAAAACCTCCCTTATTCTTGATATTCCCGCAGTCCTGTCATATATTATGTCCATTGCACGACCGCCTATGATAAATGAGGATCTTATGATAACAGGAAGCCTGATCTTATTGAAACCCATTATAGCATCATTCTCATTCCTGACTATTGAAAAAGGTGGTTGCTTCAGGCGGAGTTTTTCAATCGCCTGGGCAAATTTGGTTCTTTCCTCTATTCTTTCAATGTCAGATGGTTTTGTTCCAATGAAACAGTCTTCGCCGAATAATTCTGAAAGGCCCGTGGCCATATTCTGTCCAGTCTGTCCCGAAAACTGAATAATTATTCTCAGCTCTCTCTCAGCATGCATGATGTTTGAGACATGTTCCAAGGTGAGGGGCTCAAAATATAGCTTGCTTGAAAAATCGAAATCCGTAGATACGGTTTCCGGGTTGCAATTTATCATCAGGGATTCAATTCCCAGAGATCTGATGGCAAGTGATGCCTTGACCGAACCATAATCAAATTCCAGTCCCTGGGCAATCCTGTTCGGGCCCGAGCCCAGAATCAATATCTTCTTTGACCCGGTAATAGTGTTCTCATCGTTTCCGTTATACGTCGAGTAAAGATATGGAGTGGAGGATGCAAACTCCGCAGAGCATGTATCTATAGCCCTGAATGAAGGCATAATGGAATTTTCTATCCTGTACCTGGTTATATCAATCTCGTGCAGTCTGCTAAGTGAGGCAATTATTGAATCTGATACGCCAAGTTTCTTGAGTTCCAGTAAATTAAGAGGTATTTCCCCAACTCTTACCCCTTTGATTCCAGCAACGATATTCTTTATCTTTTCTATGAAATAGATGTTGATACCAGAATATCTCGAAATTGAATCGGCATCAATGCCAATCATCAAAGCATCAAATATTGCATACAGCCTAAGATCATTGGGCCTTGCAAGAAGCGATATTGTTTCCTCGCCTGATCGATATAACCTGAGCTTTCTGCTCTCAGGTGTATCAAGGGATGCTATAGCCTTCATGAGGCCTTCCTCGAAAGTCACGCCAATCCCCATAACCTCCCCGACAGATCGCATCTGTACACCTATCTGCCTGTTGACAGCAAGTTTGTCAAACGGCCATCTTGGTATTTTCACTGTTATATAATCAAGCGACGGCTCAAATGCAGCAGAAGTGCTTTTTGTAAGTGGATTCTTTATCTCAGTGAGATTATATCCAAGGAGAATACGCGTCGATATTCTGGCAATAGGATAACCCGATGCCTTGGAGGCAAGCGCAGAAGATCTTGAAGTTCTGGGATTAACCTCAACCACGTAATAATCTCCCGTCACATCATCAATGGCAAACTGTATGTTGCAGGCACCTATGATCCCGATCGCAGAAATTATCTTTATCGCTGCTGATCTGAGCTTCTGTATTTCATTATCACTCAGGGTCTGGCTGGGTGTCACTACAATTGACTCACCAGTGTGGACGCCCATTGGGTCTAGATTCTCCATATTGCAAATGGAAATGCAGTTTCCTGCATTGTCCCTGATCATCTCGTATTCGATTTCTTTAAGTCCAAGAATTGATTTCTCAATTTCAAGTTCTTCTCCAGGATTATCAGAAAAAAAATTAGTTGCATAGGAATCCAGCTCATCCAAATCCTTTACAACTACGCCCCCCATGCCTCCAAGAGAGAAGGATGTTCTTACTATATACGACGATTCCGGGATATTTCTGAGGAGATCATGCAGGTTATCCCTCTTCGCGACAAATGAATCCGGGACAGGTTCACCGATCTCTTTCATGAGCTCATGAAACTTCCTTCTATCTTCTGCGATTTCAATGCTCCTCGGAGAGGTGCCCAGGATCCTTACGGAATCACCAAGAACGTTTTGTCTGTAAAGTTCCATTGCAGCATTCAGCGCTGTCTGTCCACCAACAGATGCAACTATAGAGTCTATTCTTTCTTTTTTAATTATACTCTTTATAACCTCTGAATTTATTGGCTCAATGTAAACTCTATCTGCGATTGAATAATCTGTCTGGATCGTTGCGGGATTTGGATTTAGCAATGTAACATTGAGCCCATTTTCTCTTATTACAAGGCATGCCTGGGATCCTGAATAATCAAATTCTGCCGCCTGGCCGATAACCACCGGACCTGACCCAATCACAAGAACATTTCGAATTGAATTGTCGAGCGGCACTATGAATCAACCTTCTTCTTGATCAGGTCAAAGAAAGTAAGAGTGTCATTGGGACCAGGAGATGCTTCAGGGTGATACTGCACGCAGAACATTTCTTCTTGGTCAGATAACATCTCTGGTGTATTGTCGTTAGCATCCCATCTTTCCACTTTCAGGCCGGATGATTTAGCTGATTCATAATCCACTGCGTATCCATGATTATGTGATGTAATCCATACCCTGGAGCCATCAGTAACGGCATGATTTGTGCCGCGGTGTCCAAATTTCATCTTATATGTTTTTGCTCCATATGCGAGGGATATAATCTGCTGTCCCAGGCACACCCCATAAATTTTCTTCTTGCCAATGTTTTCAGAAATAAATTTCACTACATTCCTGAGATATTTTGATTTGGGATCCCCGGGCCCATTTGAAATGAATATTGCATCGTAGCCCGAATCTGGGAAAGATTCATTATAAGGGTAAACGGATAGGCTGGATACCTCAGACATCCTTGTTATGAGGGATCTTTTGGCTCCTGTATCTATAAAGAGCATCTTCCTATCGCTTTTTGTGTTCTTAATTTCATATATTCTGTCGGGTATGCATTCCTTCCACAGATCCCTGTCTGTAGGGTCACGTTTGAAATCCAGATCCTCCTCGCCCTGTGAGATCCAGGCCCTCAACACTCCATTTTCCCTGATCTTCCTCACTAGAGATCTCGTATCGATACCATCAATCCCAGGAACACCAGATTTTTTAAGAAAATCAGAAAAAGGATCCGGAAAACCACCATGGCTTAAGGAATGATGTGAATCCATGGTGATGACACCTGCGACCTGAGCTCTATCTGATTCCATGCTTCCCTTGGAAAGGGGGTAGTTTGCTATGGTAGGAAAAGCAAATACCAGAATCTGCCCTCTGTATGAAGGATCCGTTATCGATTCCAGATAGCCAGACATAGATGTTGTAAAAACAATCTCGCCATACGAGTCTGATAGAGAACCAAATCCCCTGCCCACAAAAACAGTTCCGTCCTCGAGGATCAACCTTGTCATTTTCCAAATCTAAAGTACGGCATATCTATTATCATTATAATATTCTGCTTTGCAAAATCCGTATAAGGCTTTTTTAATAATGTGAATGCAATACACAGGTTCAGAATGGAAAACAGATATAATGTGCGATCTCTCAACAGAAGGATCTTTTATATCGGTTTTGCCCGTTTCATCCGGTCTACTGGTCGATCTTCAACCTTTATATTCCTCCCTCTCGTATTTATCGAATTTTATCATCTCTCCTTCATCGTCGCAGGAACTTTACTTGGATTTGCAACACTGATTATGGCCTTCGTACAGTTATACTCTGGAAAGTTAACAGATACACTTGGAAGAAGATTCTTTATGATCCTTGTTCCACTCCCAAACATTGTATTCTATTTTTTGATGTTTCTTGCTGTTCTGAGACATCTCAGCGTATATCTGCTGATAGGCAGCTGGTATTCGTCTGTTATAATAAACGCACTTCAATTTCCGGCGCTTCAGGCTGCTGTTGCGGATCTCAGCTCTCCTGAAGACCGGCTTTCAGCCTTCACTACTGTAAGGATAATGGTGAATATAGGTACAGCAGTTGGGCCTCTTATCGGTGGCTTTCTTTCCGGGATTGGATTCGAGTACATTTTCCTCGTTGCATCAATTACAACTTTGATAGAGATATACACACTATACAGGGCAGTTCCTGAAACCATGATCAAAGCCACAGACTCCATGAGCGTAGCTAATTCAAAAGATCTGACAAAAAGCTTGGGCAACAGGTTTTTCCTTTCTTTCGTTCTGGTTGGTGTTTTATTCATGTTCTTCTATCGGCAGAGTGGCATTTCCCTTTCAATTTACGCCATCGTACTGACGAAATTGCCCCTTATTGATCTCGGCTACCTCTATGCCCTGAACGGAATTCTTGTTGTTCTGCTTCAGTTCAGAATACTTAAGCTGATGACTTCGAGGTATTCTGCAATGGTATGGCGCGGTGTCGGTGTAATCTTTTATTCGGCTGCTTTTCTGATACTAACCATATCACCACTTTTCTCAGTAATCATCCTGTTCATGATAGTATCTACAATCGGGGAAAACTTCACATCGCCAACAACACAGACGATTGTAACTGGTATTGCACCTGCTAATCTGCGTGGAACCTATATAGGTGCATACAGTTTCTACACAAGCTTTGGCAGTTTTGCCGGATCGATCCTGGGCCTTCTAATGCTTTCATATTTACGCGGCATCACAGCATCCTTCTGGATAATTATCGCTTCTGGTACGATGTTCGTTGCAGTTATGTATTTTCTTCTGGACAGAATCAGGCATCGGGAGTTAGTAAATGTAAAAGTCCAGGCCTAATCCACTTTCAATAACTAAAAAAACGTGAAATTCAATATTATCTGATATCCATGAATCCGGATATTAGAAGGATTGAAAAATCAATCAACAACAATATTGTATTTCTTCATATATTCCCTTGCAAAATCAAAACCTTTCTCAAAATATTCAATATTCCTGGCAACAGTCTTTTCAGGAAACATTGTCTTTATTGCTAGCTGGAAGTCTTCTTTCTGAATGTCAAATATGTCAGATCCACAAAATACCCCCGCCACAACTGAATTAATCATCTTGCGGTCGCTAGTCATTGTAATGAAGCTGTCAGGGTCAACAGGAATCAATGTATTTCTGCTTGAAATTTCGGAAAGTATTTTTCCAGTATCCGGGTACTCCATGCCCTTAACGGAAAGAGTGACCGGTACCATCTTCTCAAGTCCTATTATATAGAGGATGCCATCCCTGACATTACCCAGATTTCTGAGTGCCTCGAGAGGCTCAAGTCCCAGAACGACATCTATGGAACCGGCTTCAGGTATAGGAGAGATCAGTTCACCAAATCTTACGTTCACCGAAACCGAACCGCCCCTTTGCGCAAGACCATGTATTTCAGACATCACAACATTATGCCCTGCATAGATTCCTGCCTCAGAGAGCATTCTTCCCAGTGTAATCACGCCCTGTCCCCCGACACCAACGATCTTAACATTGAATTCCATTCAAGCCACCTCAATTGCTTTGAAAGGGCAAACGTAGATTTCGGAACACACGCCGCATCCGTCGCATATTTCTGGATCAATCTCCGCCTGCTTACCACTCAAGTGTAATGCGGGACATGAAAACTCAGTAAGGCATTTCATGCAACCTGAGCATCTATCTGTATTCACTTTATAAACAGGCATAGCACCACTTTTCCTCAATCTATGATCCCGTATTATAGCACACTCTCTCCTTGATATTACCACGGATGGGCCTTCCTGCTTCAATGAATCCATGACTGCGTGTATGGTGGCATTGAGGTCATACGGATCTACAGTTGAAACATTTTTGACACCTATACCACGGACAATTGACTCAATAGACAGGTTTTTTTCAGAATCTGCCATTGCTCCTGGGTTTGGCTGCTGGCCCGTCATTCCAGTTGTTCTGTTATCCAGTATCACAATCGTGGTATTTGCGTTGTTCAGAACTGCATTCATTAAACCAGGTATTCCGGAATGGAAGAAGGTCGAATCGCCGATAAATGACACGGTTTTCTTTGTCATATCCTGTGTGAGGCCGGAAGCGATACCGGTGGAAGAACCCATTGAAACCATGTAATCACCAAAATCGAATGGTTCATAGATACCGAGGGAATAGCATCCAATATCTGAGGATACAGTAACATCTTTTATACCTGAAAGCCTGAGTGCCCTCCTGACTGAAAAGAAAGAAGCCCGGTGCGGACAACCTGCACACAAAACTGGATTTCTTAAGACCTGGATACTGGGGGGATTTCCAAATGAATCTTGGGAATCATTCCTTTTCAGTAGCGAAAAGATACCATCCCTGACTATATCCATGTTATATTCATATGAATCCGGCATCACTCCATCCATTTTTCCATGAATATTGCAGGGGATATTGTTCATCTGAGCTATTTCCCTGATCTTACCTTCAATGAAAGGATCCAGTTCCTCGACCACGATAATGTATCTGTGATCATCGAGAAATTCCCTGATCGTGCTATCAGGCATTGGATTGGTCATGCCTATCTTCAATATTGGTACATGAAGGGAGTATTTCGTTATAATATCGATTGCGTATGAATACCCGATCCCTGAAGCTATTACGCCGTATTCTGACACATTCTGGTTTTTGACTTCAGCAAAAGAATCTGTCTCATTCTTTTCTATTTGTCTGATTTTCTCCATCAATTTTTCTTTATTTCTGTAAGCAAAAGATGGCAGCGAATTGTATGTTCCCTTATTCTTTTCAAAGACGATTTTTTTAGATTTTTCTCCAACTAGGCCAAGTTCAACAATAGCCCTCTGATGACTCACCATTGTAGTAGTTCGTAAAATCACCGGCAACCCATATTTTTCAGAAATCTCAAATGCACCTATTGTAAAATCCTTTGCTTCCTGTGGTGTTGACGGTTCGAGCATTGGAATGTGACCAAGCTCGGCAAAATGCCTGTTATCCTGCTCATTCTGTGAAGAATGCAGGGATGGATCATCCGCAGTCATTACTACAAGGCCACCTTTCGTTCCGATGTATGAGATGCTCATTAGCGCATCAGCAGCGACGTTCATTCCTACATGTTTCATAAAGACAAGTGATCTCATTCCAAATGTAGAAGATGCAAATGCCGCCTCAAGCGCAACTTTTTCATTTACCGAATATTCAAAGTGAATTCCTGCTTTTTCAGAAATTTCGGCAAATACTTCACCCACCTCACTGGAAGGTGTTCCTGGATATGTCGTAGCCGTTGAAATTCCAGCCTCTATAGCACCTCTGGCTACTGCCTCATTTCCAAGGAGAAAAAGGGCACGTCCACCACTCTTGTTTTTCAATATCTCTTCATATAAATTCATACTTCAGGCCTCCTGTTGTCTTGGTCCTGATAATAATCTTATCAGGTTGAGAATATATAACTTCATTTTTTACTGCGATAGCAGCCTTTTTTATCGAATTAAACGCCATTATATTGTGCTTCGGCAGGAAACTGAATTCGTTTTCTCTCATTTTTTCATTTGGTAAAATTATGAATAAAGGTTTCCTGACATCCTCTTCCTTAGCAACAGAAATGAGTGCATCTTTCAGATTCACTGAATTTTCTTTCAAAATTATTATTATGATATCTATGAAGACGTCTTCCAACGCAGCCTCTATTAACCTTCTGCACTGCTTAAAAGTGCAGCCCGCGTTTAATGAAACAGGGTTAGCTCTATATATATTGGACTTAAGCTCCCTTACCAGGGTGTCACATGCTTTCTTGGATATACTGGCCAGGGGGAGTCTTGGGCTTATTCGGTCTGATGTTATGTAATCAGATATGACTGTGCCGGCACCAGGTTTATCAGTTATGATATAAACACGTGAATTATTAACAGTATCATATAAATTCAAGGTTTCGCTTATTTCCTCCGCATCTTCAATAGAACCGGCTTTTATGATCGGAAAGAGCCCCTTTACGTACGTCATTTTTTTTCTTTGATATTCATCATGCATATAATGGGAATAATCGAGAAATTCAAACCCGTATCTTTCAAGGGGTTCCTTCAATAGAATAAGTGGCTTTTTGTTCTCGAAATTTCTTACAGGAGCGATCCGGCTTACAAATTCGGAATATGAATCGCCTACCAGTAAGACTGTTTTTATTTTTTGTATCGAGCTGAAAGATTCAATAAAATCGGTGCCAAGCTTGGACGATGGTGGCTGATAACCCAGGTCTATAATTATAGAGGAGGAATGTATTTTTTTCACCAGGAGGTCTAGTTTCTCCTGGTTTAATTTGACGTTTTCTATTATGACAGCAAGCTTGCCGTTTTCATCTCCAAAATAGTCAGGTGGAAAATACGGTCCAGATACGAATCCACTGTAGGAATTCAAAAACCCGCTTGAATAAGGTCCCATTAGAATGCTTTTATTCCCACCAGTTGAATTTTCATTTGCCTTCTTTATTTCATTTGAAATTAAATAGTGGTCTTTTGGGTTACCGATTAAAAACACAAACGGAATTTTAATACCAATACAATTGTGGATATATTCACTTATCTTAGGAGATTCAGCATTTATGAAAGCAATGTCTGGTGGCGACACATCACCTCCTACTTTCTTGCCATATCGCTGAATTTCCATGTACTGATCACCATTAAAAATTAAAGGGGGTCGCACCAGAGATCTCTTTGATTTTTCAAATCTTATTAGTGATGAGTCTTCAATATCAAAGAGAAGGATTGACTTAGGATTAAGCAATCTTTCTATAGGGATCATATATAATGAAGCGAAATACAATTAATTAAAAGGATTCCATACATATAAGTATGTTTGAACACCAATTCTACAATGATGCTACGTGATATTTTTTAAGAAAGCTTATTTTCTGCAAGATATAATTTGGAAAACGTCGGCATATAACTGATATCATATTTGATACAGGCCCGTCGGGATTCGAACCCGAATCCTGGGCTCCGGAGGCCCAGATGATAATCCATTACACTACGAGCCCTCACGCACGGTATCTCTCATGAATATTAATCGACTGTTATCAGAAGTGAAGTAATATGTTTTGTGAGGACAGAAGGATTAAAACGTTTTATATTTATGTAAAATAAAGCAGTGTGGATTTCTACGAATCTATAGAGAAGGAGATTAAATCCGGCCGTATTAGGTCAAAGACAGACCTTGAGGCAGCTAAAATGAGAATTGCAAAGGAAATGAAGCTTGACTGGATTCCAGGAGATACTGAGATATTAAATTCATCATCCTTCAATGAAAAAGAGCGCGAATTTCTCAGAATAAAGAATACAAGAACCATTTCTGGTGTTGCTGTCGTTGCTGCAATGACCTCAC
>JAKBLT010000032.1:0-11329 GCA_021831925.1 Thermoplasmata archaeon | reverse complement strand
CTCTCGACATCCTTGTCTTCCCACAGATGGGCGTACTTTTTTTCCTTACCCATGTTTGGAGAAGTTAGGCAACCTATTTAAACATTATTCTGAACCAAAATAGGTTTAGAATCCGACCGGTCCATTTTGTGTTTATTCTGTGGTCGTTTAACTTCATGGTTTAAATTTTTCTAATTTGTAGTAGTGGGATGCTATATACACAATTGCCCTAAATATAAATAAATTCCCACAAACTTAATTAGATTATAATCAATGCTTGTACTAAATGATTGAAGAAGCTAGGATGGATGAAAAGGGACGAATTAATATAGGTAAAGAGGCAATAAAACAATACGGAGATAGATTCTTTATAGTTAAATTATTAGATGAGATCGTGCTAATTCCTAGGCCAAAAGATCCTGTTACGGAGCTCAGAAAATGGGGCAAAGAACTGGAAATTGGTAAGTTGACCGCAAGAGATATTGGGGCGCTGGCAGAAAAAGAAGCAGACAAGGAAGTCGCAGAAAGGAACAGCAGAAGACGTAAGGAAAGAAGATAAATGCCATACGCGAATACAGATTTCTTCATCGCGATTGCGAATTCCGATGATAGGCTGAACTCGTGGGCAATAAAAGTATTGGAAGACTATGAAGGGCGTATATATACCTCTATTCTGACATTGGTGGAACTCGCGCTGGTTAGTGTTCGGAAAGGGATTCCTGTAGAAGGAATGATTGCTAGTGTTCTATCCATTGCTGAGCTGAAAGGCGCGAACAAGTCGAATGCATTAGCAGCAGCACATCTTATAGATCACGAAAAAACGGGAGTGTTTGACTCTTTCCATGCTTCACTGTGTGGAGGCGAAATAATCAGCTCAGATCACATTTACGAAAAGCTAGGTGTTAAGAGAACTGGTTCCAATTATCTTTAAAATGACCTCAAAAGAAGTAGGAGTAATGCGAGTGGGAATGTCTTAGATTAAATCAAAGTATTCAATTAAATCTTTAATCAAATTACGACCGGTCCACTCAATTATATTGTATAAAGTCCGCCATATTCATATTTAATTAGCTTTGTCCTTTTTGATCCTGTATACCCACCCTATAAGCAGAATTATAACTGAAAGAAAAAAGACGGCCCCACTTGTCTGGAATATGACTGATAAGCTCTGATCATCGTCTTAACATAATCCTCTTTTCTAATCACAACTTTTCGCCTAGGGAGACCGTAAGAAATCCACTCCACGTCTTGTGAGAGAAACGTCTCGTATACTTTCCAGTTTCGATTGTTCTCTGCATTGAAGAATTTTATGAGTTTCTCTTCAAGTTCATTCTTTTGAGTCATCTTTACATCCTTGACCGATCATTGCTGCTAGCGTCAGAGTTCCTTAAGAAAGTCTCTGGCATTTCTCACCTTTCCGTCCTCGATATCCAGATCGCTCTCACTGATTTGGATCATTACGTGTTTATTCAGAAGTGTTTCCAGAGTGGCAATCAAACTCTGAATAAAAGTACCAGCTGAGCAATGAACTGACTTACGAATCATAAACGTTCCTCCTATGGCCTATTCTTAACACCAGAATTATCAGTTTTTCCTTGTCAAGGTCCAAGATCACCCTGTAGTTTCCCACCCTAAGCCTGTATCCTTCGTCGCCAACGAGTTTCTTGACATAAGCATCGGGTCTTATTCTTATCCTCTCAAGTGTTGAGATTATTCTCTGTCCGATTTCCCTATCAAGTTTTCTCAATTGCTTGAGAGCAAGATCAGAAAATATTACATGATAGGTCAAAAGCCCAGTTCCTTCTTTACCTCTTCCAAGGTATGGTACTTTCCTTCCTTGATCTCCTGACGAGCCTGAACCAGTTCTTTCTTTGCTTCTTCGTCCAGTTCATGGGAATCTTCAATAAGATCCCAGATGACCTCTTCGTAGGTCTCCTTGCTATATAACTTACGTTTTGACAGTTCCTTCTGTAACTTTTCACTCACTTGTATCGTCGTTGGCATTGTGGATCACTATATTATACTATAATTCACCACAGTATTTATTGCTTACGCGCTAAGTTGATGTTCGTCTCGGAATTACTCTATTTACGTTTCTCTGCATTCACTTAAAACTTTAATCAAATCCCGACCGGTCCATATTAAATTTGGTCCCGATGATTAAATATATCAAGCGGCAGCAGATACATACCAGATCGGATAAAGAGATTCTTTGACCATGAAGAAGATAGTCTTGTTGTCTGCACCTACCAACTTAGGGTTGCGTCCATCCAAAGTTTCTAGTGTACCCGGATGTGCGAAGGCTCCTGAAGCGCTGAGGGAAGTTGGGATCTACCGATTCTTCATTGAAAAAGAAGGAATAGATGATGGAGCGACAATCCCGGATCAATACCCTGATAAAATTTCATCTGGAAGAATACGAAAAGAGGACGAAATACTAAAATATTCCAAGAAAATTCAAGAACGAATCACAGGAATATTAGAGAATGGAAATACCCCTCTTGTCATTGGTGGTGACTGCATCCTTCTTCTCGGGATCGGGCTAGCACTCAAGAGGCGAGGTAGCTATGGACTTGTCCACATCGATGGCCATACTGATTTCCGCCACCCTGGCAATTATAGCAAATGTGCAATCTTAGCTGGCGAAGACTTAGCCGCCGTAGTACGACTCCACTATCCCGAAATATCGAATATAGATGGCACAGGTCCATATTTTGAGCCGAGAAAGGTTGTACACTGTGATTGCAGAGATAATGATGAGCACCTTTTAGAAGCATTAGAGAAACTTCGACTAGTGATTCCGGCGAGCAACGCAATTGCAGATGGAGTGATAGAAAGTGGCAACCGCACCGTGAGTGCGCTAAAAGAATCTGTAGCACCCCCTATTGTCTTCATATTGATCTTGATGTTCTGGATCCCAGCGTGATGCCTGCTGTTGTTAGCCCTGATGAAGGAGGCTTTGAGGGTGAGCATCTTGCTGAATTGATGAACTTCTTGGCACCGGGCGCTATTGGTGCTGATGCACTATCTTTAATCCGGATCTCGACCCGGATGGAAAATATGCTATTTATACGGTCAAAATTTTTTCTGAAAGATTGAGGTACCTCGGCGTGATGCACGTGTGATTTGTTCTGAATGTGTGCAGAGGGAGCACTAATATCCCTAAAGAGGCAACGTTCGGGACTGGAGCGGTCTCAAGACTCGCTAATGGACCCCGCAAAACAGACAGGACCGTGAGGGATGAAGACGAAACCGAAGCAAAAGTGCTAACCTCACAATCTTCAGCTGTGAGAGGATGTCAGACCTGTTTATTGCTGTAGAATATGTTCTCGGCTAAGAACCAAATGGGTGGAAAGACTTAATACGGTTTACCATATATACGGTTAGATGGTTAAAACCAAGATAACTGTATCAGTAGAAAAACCAGTAGTGGACAACGCAAAGTTGGCCCTATTGAAAAAAGGAAGGACCCTCAGCGAATACATCGAAAAATCACTTCGTTCCCTTTCCACAGCTGAGATCCTAAGTGATCTGTGCAAGGAGCTTAGTCTCGATTGCGGATACATTAGCGGGGAAGATGTAGAAAAGAACAGGCCTGATCTCACTGGTAGAGTGTACTCAGAAAAAGAAGTCAGGGAAATGCGAAATGAACGTATCTCACGTCTATCTTGATACCAGTATACTGATCAAAAGGTACGTTAAGGAGGAAAACAGCACCCTAGCTGACAGCTACTTCCATCAAGCCCAGCGAGGGGAGACAGTTATTTGCATGTCTGAGATCAACCTTGGCGAGGCGGCTGTTGTTTTTGACAAATACTCCAGGAAAACGGGTATTGACGCGAGAAAACGTCTGCAAGCAATGCTAAGTGAGTTGGCCCGCCTTGAAAGATCCTCCTCGGTTGAAATATATCCTGTTAGTAGCCAGATAATCAGGAAAGCTGTCGAGACGGTTCTTGAACAACACATATACATTATAGATGCAATTCAGCTAGAAACCTGTATTGAAGCTGGGACGACTATGTTCTGCTCGGCTGACAGGGGACTTAATGCAGCAGCCAGGAACCTTGGTATAGAAACAGCCCTGTGAGTGCCGTAATATGTTTTTTCTTTTCTATTTGCGAAGCTTCTAATCAGGCATAAGTATCATTCACAGGTATAATGCGAGAACAGCAACTCCCTTCTTGTCACAACAACTTTCATCGGTATTCCCTTCTTCTATGAAAAAAGTTGATCTGTCTTATGCTGATCTCTCTTCTTCATAAATATTTTTTCAGATAAACATTTCATTTCCATCTCTTCAAGATCTTTGAATCTTCCTGGATTTTTTGCCCTCATTGACATGGCCTTCATCTTTCTCTCAGTGAGAGAATCAATGTTATCCTCGAACTCAATATTCTTTGTGAGCATTACATATATGCACTCCAAAAGGATCCTTGCAATTGCAACTATTGCACGGTTCTTTCCAAGTCTTCTTACAATGCTGAGGTACTTTGCCTTCATCCTTTTTGAATATCTTATCGTTACATGGGCAGCAGTCACAAGGATGAATCTCAGCATGGATGAGCCATGCTTTGTTATGTGCCCTTTGATGTCTCTGTTTCCAGACTGATCCTGCCTTGGCACTAACCCAGCATAAGATGCAAGTTTCTCCTTTGTTGGAAATCTGGTCACATCATCTATCTCTGACAATATGGCAGATGCTGAATACACATTTATACCCGGAATTGTCATTAGCAACCTCACGTAAGTATTTCCCTCACAAGCTACGCCCATCTGATCCTCGAGGATTCTCTCCCTTTCTTTGAGATCAGATATCCTTTCTATGAGATCTGAGAGAACAATTCTATCCATGGCAGGGAGCTTTGAGGATTCATCCATAATGGATCTTATGCCTCTCCTTCCAAATATGTCTGTTGCATGTATGGCGATTCCATGCCTTGTCAGTATTGCATGAACCCTATTCTTCAACATGTTCATCTCTTCGCCAATGGATTTCCTATACCTTACAATGGATCTGAGAGCATCTGAGAACCTTGAGGGAAGATGTACTTCTGGCAATTCATTGAGTCTCAGAAGCTTTGCAAGCTTGTATGAATCCTCCTTATCGTTCTTCTTTGCTGTCATGAATATTAGCGAAAGCTTTGATGGATCTGCCAGATGCACTGAGAAACCCATGTCCCTTAGCTTTCTTGCAATATATTTTCCCGATGTTGATACCTCAAGTGCAATCTCAGGTTTCAGATCCAGGTATCTGGATCTGAATGCATTCAATGCACTCTCTGTGTTTTCGATCTCAAAGCTTTCACAAACATTTCCTTCTTCATCCATTGTTGTAACATATACGCTACTTTTTGTGTATTCAAACCAATATAGATTCCAACTACCTCCTTGATGGTACGTGGGAGTTCAAAGTCGGAGACATTTCGACAGCCTTCTATTCACCCTTGTTTCAGGGTACTATGTCGAGACGAAGGGCAGCTAATCTTAAAGTCGGCCTCACGGGTCAGCGAATACCACAGCTGCCTCTCCGACTCTCACGCTTGCACCGTCATGCAGGCGTGGACAGAAAAACTTTTTTCATGACATCTTAAATTTAATAAAATCCCGACCGGTCCATTTGAACCAGTTTGTCAATAAACGGTCTTTCTGTGCCCAATCTTGATTGTGATATATTGCCAACTCACTGTTCTTTATTTGACAAATTGCCCGGTAGTTCCATATCCTCAGGCTCCAGAGCCCAGTAAGTATTGAGGTCAGATGTTTTCCGCTCTCTGGTTCGTTTTCAAGTTTGCGGAGGGATATAATTATCCTGTTTCTGATGGATTTTTCGCATTTCTTTATGAACTCCTCTGATTCAGAAGTGATGGCAAGATATGGATATCACTCTCTGCCTTTTATTTCACGATAGAGGCTTATTGCAACCGGGCTCGTCTTCCACCTCTTGTTTAATCTGATTCCCGGAAGCTCTCCCTGCTTGATTCTAAGTGCCAGGTATTTTGTAGAGTAATCCGTACCGGAGGCTTTCTTTGCTTCGTCCAGTGTTAATAGCTTATCGCCCTCGGATCCTGTCATGTCAAGCATAAAAATGAGTGATCTTGCCATATTTGTTACAAGGAACTCTGTCAGTCCGTCCATGCCATTACGATGGGCAGACTCAAGAGCATCAAGATAGGCGTTCCTGTCCTGCGGAAGAATGTTTAGGAGCGGCCAGTTGTGATTGAGGAAGTGCATATTCAGCAGTAGCCTGCCTACTCTTCCGTTTCCGTCCGAGAAGGGATGTATGGATTCGAAGCCAGAGTGCATTTCAGAAGCCTGAGAAAAGACATCTTGGCGCTTCATTTCCATTGCTACGTAATGCTGCTCCCATTCCTGAAGCAGAGAGATAAGCTTTTCGACTCTTGGGGGGGAATACTTTGAGCCTGATATTCTGACATTTTCCATTCTCCACTGTCCCGCGTCCAGAAGAATTCCATGAAAGATCATATTATGCAAATTCAATGCGCTTTTCATGTTGACCTCACATATTTTTCCGCTTACCACTTCAGCCAAAGCTGCGCGATGCTGAATTGTTTCCATCAGATCCCTTATGGGGCGGTGAGGCACAGTCATGCCACTTTCAATTACCTTGGTTACTTCATCCAGGGTGAGGGTGTTTCCCTCTATTGCATTGGTTCCCCAGGTATTCAGTATGAATGATTCCTGAAGCGTCTTTTCCGGCAAATTGCGTATTGAACCTCGATCCAACATTCTTTCCCTGAGGCGACTTAATATGTATCTGTCCATTATTCATGCCACTATGCATATTGAGTATAAAAATATATATGGAATAAATCTGTTAACTCATTATATCCATATTGCAACCCCAACGTTAAGATTTAACTGTCGCTGTTTCCGAATAACATCCCGTCTCTTCAACATCTCACAGGACCAAATCTCTTGCCGTTCCTAATGCAACCTGTGTTAACCTTATGTTCAATCTGAAACAAATACAAATTTTTCTGCAGTGTTCCCTTAAAACTTTAATAAAATACCAACCGGTCCATTGTGTCCTATTTAAGATAATTTACGGAATATATAGTCAAGCGCGTGCTTTTCTGCTCGTCTTAAATGATCGTTAAATGTACCTTTATCAATTCTTAACTTTCTGGCCAGATTATCGATCCTAGTCTTTCTCGGAATTTCGTAGAACCCAAGTTCATATGCGATCCTTAGAGCCGACCTTAGCTTTTCGGTTAATGCCGAAAGTGGGGTTTTTTCCTTGCCGTAGGGTGTTCCTATCCTTAAGATCTTGTAGTTTACATTGCGTATAGCAAGCCCTTCCTTCAACTCCTCAATTTTAACAATCGGAGCCAACAACAATGACTTGTATACTTTTAGTGGTAACTTGAATGTCAATGGGGTAAAC
The DNA here is from genome assembly GCA_021831925.1 of Thermoplasmata archaeon. Taxonomy (GTDB): domain Archaea; phylum Thermoplasmatota; class Thermoplasmata; order Thermoplasmatales; family Thermoplasmataceae; genus UBA582. Next base: position 3,945 of record JAKBLT010000032.1, on the reverse strand, counting down.
TCCCTCCATCCCTTGCCATTTCTTAAAAAAAAGCATATCTTCTTTGTGTCTGACCGCGTTCTCAGAGTCTTTAATTCCCCATTTTTTCTCAGTGAGGAAAACCACGGACCCGTCCTTCTTTGTAGAAAGGACCTTGAGACCACTTTTTTCTTCTTCGCTTGATCCGAGGTAATCACGAATAAGTCCCCACTGCTCAGGTGTCGCCTTACCCAAAAATATAACTCCATCGCTACCAAACTTCAAAATCTCAAGATTTTGTGCACTCCTAAGAGCATTCATGTAAAGTGAAAGTTGTGAATCTGGGCGTATGCGGATTTCGAGTTCTGCTTCAACCACCATCACCCAGAATACTAACATGTGAGGTATGAATTTTACTTTTTTCAAAAACGTACAGATATGATGGAAATAGCAGGCAGAGGGTATAATAGGAATTTCAATACCAGCAATCTGAAGCCAAATGAAAAACTCCCACTTATTCTGCAATTTAGACTTATCGCTGGTCCGTTTATGACTATGATTGATACAAGTGTTGTAAATATAGCACTTCCCGAAATGGGGGATTGAGCGGACTGGAAAGGACAAGAAGGCAGAAGGATATACTTGATGCACTTGAAAAGGTATCGTGGTGGTAAAAGCATGGATATCAGGTAATCAGGTAAGAAGTAATCAACATGTTTTTAAAGAAAATCAGGAAAAATTTTATATGTTATACATATGTGTATGTGTGTGTACCAGGGTGTGTTGAATGGGAAGCAAAAACATATCTATTTCGGATGAAGCCTACTTAAGGTTATCAGAGCTAAAGTCAAAAAATGAAAGTTTCACAGAACTGATTTATAGGCTGACAAATAAAACGAATGTGCTAGACTTAAAAGGCATCATAAGTGAGGATGAGGGAAAATCCTTAGAGAAAAATATTAGAAATTCAAGGAAACTAAGCAACAAAAGAATAGATAAAATTGCTAAGGAGTTAACAAGATAATGATAGCTGATACTTCATTTCTTATAGACATAATGAAATCTGATAAAGAGGCTATAAAGAAAGCCGAGGAAATTGAAAAGAAAGGAAACACAATATCTATCACCTCAATTTCAATTTTTGAGTTGTTCGTTGGTGTGACCCTCAGCATTAAACAGGATAGGGAGAAAAATAAGATAAATCGAATATTAAAAGGTCTACCAGTTATAAGTTTTGAGGAGGATTCTGCAAGAGAGGCTGGCAGGATCTTTGCGCAAAAAAGAAAGGAAGGATCAACAATAGAACCAGAAGATGCTATGATTGCAGGTATCTGTTCAATAAGAAACGAGGTTCTAATCACGAGAAATATTAAACATTTTAACGATATAGAAGGTTTGAGAGTAGATAGTTATTAATGGCACGAGATTTAGTTGAAACTATCTTAAATTTGGTTTTTTCCATTTTGAATTTTTCTGATTCTGCATGCAAGAGGAATGATGGATTTTCTCGCATGATTTGCAAGCAGGAGGTCTCGGGTTCAAGTCGCGACTGGTCCATTCCGATGAAACTTCCTTTTGTTTTATTCTGATGGCATACTATTCCATGCAGGAAAGTAGGATATATTATGTAGATCTCGATTCGGCCCCATCTTAATAAAGACTAAAAATGAAACCCTCGGATTTCACCAAAACTTTGATCGATTCCGATGTCTCAAAGTTATATGGCTTTCATCCGTACATAGATGAAGATCCCACGATGTATCCCGGAATCGTATCATGGTACCAAAATCGATTTTAATTATTAGCTTTTATTTCTTAGGGGGTCCACTCGATCTCTATGTGCATCTCCAATTTTTGATTTTCCTTAGCATAGACAAATTTGAATCTCAGAGGCTCCACAGGAGTGATTGTGACACGCTCTTCAGTTTTGAAAATACTTGATGTGTCGATTACTTCCCCCCTTAGAGCTGATCCAAGGTTTTCCATAATACTTGCTAGCTCATTCTTATTCACATCTAACCTGTGCCTCACAATTGACTCGTGCATCTCGCGGTAGTTTTCGAGCACTTCGGTCATTTTTGTCCAGTGAACCATAGAGCGCCTGAGCTCCTTGTTCCCCCTGTCGGTTAAGGCATAATGTTTACGGCCAGGCAACTTATCTTTGAATTCCACGCGGCTTGTGACAAATCCGTCCTGTTCGAGCTTCTCGAGGGAGGGATATATCGTGCCAGTCTTGGGTCTCCAGAATCCGGAGAACCTTTTTTCGAGTTCCTTTATCATTTCATATCCATACATTGGCCTTTCAGATAAGAGAAGGAGGAGCCAGAGTGATACCGTTCCAACCTTCATGCCCCGGGGGATGTTCTTCGGCATGAACAGGTAAGGAAATCTTTATATAAACACATTTACTACCTAAGTAGGTGAACTACTATGCGATGGGTTACTAGAGAGAAGGCAAAGGTGGATAGGATTGCGTGCCCCTGGGTGATTTCCAGATTTGTCGATAAAGATGCTCAGTTCTTTTTTGTTCCGGCTCAAGAGGTGTTGGAGTATGCAAAGAAGAATAATGCTACACCTTTCGACACACCAGGCGCTGAATTGATGCATTATGAAGAAAAAGGTTACGAATACGTGAGCTTTGATGCCATCATAAAGAAGTACGCTCTCAAAGACCCGGCACTGCTTGAACTCGCAAAGATTGTAAGATCTGCGGATGCAGAACCCCCGGATGCAAAGCCAGAGGGATCAGGTCTCGAAGCAGCAGCTCTCGGATTCAGAAGAATAGCAAAGGACGACCATGAGAACATGAAATTGCAATTTCCTTTGTATGATGCATTATATGCCTACTGTAAATGGAGATTAGAGGAAGGCGGAAAACTGGAGCACTCCAGCAACTGATCCTGCGTAATTTAAAGGAGCAAAATGTAGTAATGGCGCTCAAGGAAGTTAAGCGTGTTCCACTCCCGCATCACTTGGAAGGTGGAGAATTTGACCATGCTGCCGTGGACGAGATGTCCGATCTTTTGTACGTGGCCCACCCATCAAATGATGCGGTGGACGTCATTGATCTAAGTGCTGAGAAATTCCTGTACTCCATCACAGGACATAAGGGAGTGGCAGGAGTTTGGGTTTCAGCGAAAAGAAGACTCCTATTCACTTCCAATAGGGGGGAGGATACTGCAAGTGTATTCCATCTGGATGGTAAAAAAGCCATAGAGAAATTTCGCGTCCCTACTGGGGTCAGGCCAAACGGCATGGCATTTGATGAAGGAAGAAACATCCTCATGGTTGCAGGTGTTGGCAATACAGAAAAGAGCAATGCCCCACCATCTCTGACCTTCATCGACACCAGCAGCGGGAAAGTGATGGGAAAGATCGAACTTCCGGGAAGAACTCGATGGGCACTCTATAGTGCAGATACGGACTCATTCTACGTGAACGTTGCTGATCCGCCTTCAATAGTCTCTGTTAGGGCCGATAATCTTTCTAAGGTTTCCAGAACGTTTAGCATCCCGGCTAGGGGACCACACGGGCTGGAACAGAATAAGAAGAACGGCACACTATATTGCGCCTGTGATGAGGGCATCTTAATCGGTCTTGACTTAGGAACAGGTGCAATAGAAGTTCTCGGGCCTCTTTCAGGACCACCGGATGTAATTTGGCTGAACCGGAATTTGGATCGGCTTTACGTTGCTGTGGGGGATCCTGGAGTGATAGATGTCTTTGACACAAACACTCTCCAGTTTGTGGAGAAAATACAAACCGGTCCTGACGCACACACCCTTACCGTAGATCATCGTCGCGGAAATGTGCACGTCTTCTTGCCTGACGTTTACCTGGATTTAATACTGGCAGACAGGACCTGACGGCATGGAAGAACTTGTTTTCCATGAATATTTAACTGGTTTACGATCTGTTGTCCATGGTATTTCATTTAAGTTTTAATCAAATCCCGACCGGTCCATAATTGCCCACCTTGCATAATTA
>JAKBLT010000031.1:0-11690 GCA_021831925.1 Thermoplasmata archaeon | reverse complement strand
GAAATATAACTGTAGACGGTCGTTCCGTATCTGTCAATGTTACAATATCAAAAGCAAATTCCCTAAAAACTACTGGTTTTTCCGTAAAATTTCAATACATTATTTTAGCAGTAGTCGTAGTTGCGGTAATTTCTTTATTTTTAGTACTTTACAGGAAAAAAATTTAGATGTCATATTTGAAACAATTGCAAGGCACTCAGATATTGATACAGAAAAATACTTTCTAGAAAGAACGAGCTTGAGAATGACAAATCGTATTTGCACACAACTGACGGTATCAGGGGATATTTCTTCATATCTTTAGTATCGCCGTATGTTTACTTCACTAACCTTGAGACGCTGAAGTAGAAGAAACTCTCAGAGAAAATATCCGTGTAGGATGAGCCGTCTTTTCTCTCAAAGAGAAATGTCGTTGCGGATGGAGCAACAAGATTATATGCAGAGATCCCGATAGATCACAAAAGATCGAAGATCCATTTGGATTGAAGTTATACCCTAAGGTTGTGCGGAGTTAGAGCAGTAACTTAAAGTAAAAGGATTGGACTTTTTCGATGTCTTATCCTTTAAGTTATATACGTATATGATATGTATATGTATCATGACAAAGCCCGTAACACTTTCCAATGAAGCATATGAGGCGCTGAAAAAGGTCAAAGGGAAAGGCATGTCGTTTTCAGACGTTGTATTGAAATTGATAGAACATTCCAACAGTGAACGGGATTTTAATAAATTTGCAGGTATTCTGAAGGCACAGGCAAGTGAATTGGAAAAATTCAAGGTACAAATTGAAGAAGATCGGGCAAGAAACATTGAGAAGGTGTGATCTTTTGGTTGTACTGGATACGAATGTTATTATAGACTACTTAATAGGAAAGGAAGAAGTAGTGAGAGAAGTTAACATCTACAGAAAAAATGATTTGTCTACCACGTTTGTTAATGAATATGAGTTATTAAAGAACGCTAGTAGAAAAATTATGGAAGATGTGATACAAAATCTTCGATTATATCATTCTAACGATCTGTCTGCGAGGGTGGCGGCGAAGGCCTATCAAGAGTTAAAGTCGAGTGGAAAGATGATGAGCGATAATGATCTCCTAATCTTTGGAATATGCGTAGCCAACGATGAGGTCTTAATAACTAGGGACAAAACTTTTGCCTACCGCAGAAGCAATAACGTTAAGATCATCAAATGATTGCTAAATCCTAAATTAATGTGAAAATTAAAATAGAGACAAAGGGTTTTTGCGAGTAATATTTAAATGCCACAGATCTCTCATTTATTTTTGAATGACTGGAAAAATATCATTAAGATAGGTTTCAAATGCATACAATTAAATGTTTCATTTAGTGAATCTTACCTCAATCAACGTTTCTTTCATAGAGTCAGATTCAAAAGTATGTAAGGATACTACAAAGGATAGTAGGGACCCAGTTATTTAATTGAATGGACAGCACCATAAGCGGCTACATCGTGTTATAACTACTCACAGTAATCTTTAACTATATACACATAATTACATCATTATGGAGACAACTATCCAAATTAAAAAGGACCTTAAGGAAAGACTCAATGCTTTGAAACTCTACCCAAACGAGTCATACGATTCGGTCATAAGAAGACTTTCAGAACTAGCAGAGGACGAAGAACCTCTTTCTAAAGATACTATTGAGATGATAGAAATGTCCCTGAAGGACATTAAAGAGGGTAGGGTATATACAACTGATGAATTGAGGAAGAGGCTAAAAATTGCCTGATTACGAGGTAAAATGGACAGAAACAACTGCCCGGTTCTTGGAGAAAATGGAAAGTGTTGACGCCGCAAGAATCCTGGAAAAGATGAATCTTGTCAGCAAGAATCCGTTTCATTACATTAAACGTCTCAAGGGAATCCCACTTTATAGTTTGAGAACTGGAAAGTACAGGGTAATCATGAGTATAGAAAGGGAGAAACTCGTGATCCTTGTGGTTGAGGTGGGAAACAGAAAGAATGTTTATGATGATTTGTAGATCCAAGTAAAATGCATTCAGACAGGTTTTGACATTCTGGTCCATGTCTTATAAAATTCTTCTGATAGTCCTAAAACCTTTACGAATGCGCTTTGCTCGTAAAATGTAATGGCCTGTTTATTAATCAGTGGCGTATCTACGACAATAGCTTACAACCGATCCCTTGGTATTCCTCATAATAGAAAACTACCGATGCCTTTTCTTCTGTAGCGACTATCTAATACTATCTCTTCGATATAAAAATCCTCTAATGAACAGCCATGATCGGAGAGAACTTCAGCCTTGCTACTTCCAGCCAGCCATCCCGCAATTTCCGAATTGATCTCAGCGACCAGGCACAGATAAACATCTCTTTTTACATAATCATTGACGATATTTCTGTCAATGATCAGTTGGATATACTTAGGGGAAGAATTGTTAACCGTCAGATACGGACTTAGTGACTTTTCCAGCATAATGTATGTAATTTCAACATCCGCATCCAGGGCTTTCTCAGCAAGAGTTCTGTGGTTATCATTCTTTTTATGTAGCATTGATTTATTGACGTTTTGGTCTGTAATTCTCCGTTTGACCCGGCTGAATCAAGTGAAAAAGGATAGGTAGGGAGTTGAACCCTATTATATGGGATCTGCAGTCCCACGCATGACCGCTCTGCCACCTATCCTGATCTGCAAAATGCGGAATAGCAACACACTCTTAAATTTAACCTGCCTTGGTGAATTTTCCATATTACAATGATTTTTGAGAATTTATATTAATCTCATCACTTTCTCTATGACTACTATGATAAATAGGTTTATTTTTGAAGTAAAGAGTCTTAACGTCTCAAAAGAATTCTTCGTTGATCTCAATTGCTCACATTTAATTATCAGGAAGAAAACCATGTCAACCGAGATAGACATTGGTATTGATAATTTCTCGAAGGTTTTATCAAAGATCAGATCGCATTTTATCCTGGTAGATGTGCGACAACTAGTTGAAGAAACTCATGAGCCACGTCCCACAATAAATCAGATTGAGCTATCACTTTTGGAGTCAGAAATTCTGTCTGCACAGGAGAGATTCTGGGAGATCCATACCAGGCTCGAAACAGTCTGGCGATTCAGCGATAGAAAGTATAAGACATTTCTTCATTCTATTATTCAGATTGCAAGCTCCCAGGTCAAATACCAGATGGGAAACAAAAGGGTTGCTGAAGTTATGTATCTTAGAGGATTTTCTGAGTTAAAGAAAACGGAACTAGAAAAAATGATCGATTTTGAACTGTCAGACACATTCGTATATCCGATAGAATTTAAATTTAATGTTTCGTATGATACTGTAACCTCTTTTTACGAGGAGAAATTTATTAAAAAATAAAAAGTAGTGTTAAAACTTATTTCCGTCTTTTAATATCCCTATCTGAATGAACTCAATTGCAGAAATTCTGACTGGGAATCTTTTAAACCAGCCTGTAAAGATACATGGGTGGGTCTATAGAACAAGGTCAAGTGGAAAAATTACCTTTATTGTGCTGAGAGACTCAACGGGCATAATACAGTGCACAGCAAAACAGGATGAACTGAATGGTGAAATCTACGATAAATTGAAAAATCTGACGATCGAAAGCAGTTTAGAATTAACTGGTATCGTGTATAAAGACGAGAGGAGCTCCTCAGGTTATGAAATAAAGGTTACTGATGCCAAGATATATCAGAGAAACGACTCATTTCCTATAACCAAGGATAAATCAGAAGAATTTCTCTTAGACATCAGGCATTTATGGGTTAGAAGCCAAGAATTTACTGCTATGCTTAAGATAAGATCAAACATATTTCATGCTTTTTCCGATTTTTTTTACAATGAGGGTTTTTATGAAGTCCAGGGGCCAATGATGGTTTCGACCGCAACAGAGGGAGGATCCACGCTTTTCAAGGTGCCATTCTTCGATCAGGAGGCGTTCCTAACACAAAGCTCCCAGTTCTACCTTGAGACAATGATTTTCAGTCTGGAAAAAGTATTTACAATTGCGCCAAGCTTCCGTGCCGAGAAATCAAGAACGAGGAGGCACCTGACAGAATACTGGCATGCGGAAGGCGAAGTAGCCTGGATTGGAAATGAGGAAATGATGTCCATTGAGGAGAGAATGATTGATTACATTGTTCAAAGATGTCTCGATGAAAACCAGAAAGAATTTGCAATTCTGAAAAGAGATACTGCGCCTCTTAAACTTGTTAAATCTCCTTTCCCCAGAATGAAATACAAAGATCTGATAAAGAATGCACAGGACTGGGGAATGAATCTGAAATACATGGATGACTTAGGTGCAGATGAGGAAAGGGAAATCACAAAGCACTTTGATAAACCTCTATTCGTTACGCATTATCCCATTGAACTGAAGGCATTCTATCATCGGCCTGATCCTGACAATCCTTCAGAGATTCTCTGCCATGATTTGTTGGCACCTGAAGGCTGTGGAGAAATAATCGGTGGCGGAGAGAGAATTTGGGAGCTTCCAGTTCTTCAGGAAAGAATGAAAGCAATGAATTTAGATCCATCTGCATATTCATGGTACGTTGACTTAAGAAAATATGGAAGCGTCCCGCATTCTGGCTTTGGCCTTGGAATGGACAGGCTTGTTTGGTGGATCTGTGGTCTTGAAAGCATCCGTGATGCAATCCCATTTCCCAGAACAATGAGAAGAATTACGCCGTGAAATATATGCATAAAAGCGAGTTTAAATCTGCTTTGAGTGGTTTATCTGACAATATACCTGTCTGGTTTATGAGACAGGCAGGAAGATATCTTCCATCTTACATGAAGGTAAGAAGAAATAAATCGATAAAGGAAATATGCGCCAATCCCGATCTGATTTCACAAATCTCATATTCGCCAGTGGAGGATATCGGAGTAGACGCTTCAATAATTTTTTACGATATTACTCTCCCTTTCGAGGCAATGGGTTTCAACCTGGATTTCATGGAAAAAGTTGGGCCTGTCATTACACCAAAGACAAACTCAAGGATTGGGCATAATTACGATCCCGACAAGGATAAATATGCGCTTGAACCTGGCATAAGATTATTCAAGGAAAGGCACCCCGATACGTTTCTTTATGGCTTTGTGGGAGGACCGATTACGCTGGCTTCTTACATAATAGCCGGATCATCCGACAGAGACCTTGAAAAGACAATTCATTTCATGATGAAAGAGGAAAGCCGCTTCAGTGAACTTATGGACCGGATTCTTGAGATGATCATCACCATCTCTAAAAAGCAGATAAATGCTGGTGCAGGTGCAATCCAGATTTTTGACAGCTGGGCTGGATCTCTTCCATACGGCCTTTTTGATCTGTATTTAAATAAATATCTTCAACCGCTTTCTTCTGAAATATCAAAATATGCTTTTAATGTATATTTTTCAACCAGGACAGGATCTTATGCGAAAGAGCTTTCAAAGACTGAGTTTGATTTTCTTTCCATGGATTCGAGATCCCTTTTATCTTATATTCATTCAACCTGCAAATTTGAAAAGGGGATGCAGGGGAACCTTGATCCTGTATATACGACCTTAAGTCCGGAGGTTGCATTATCCGAAACGAGGAGAATTCTAGACGATGCAAAGTTGATAGACAGATATGTCTTTAACCTTGGTCATGGGGTTCTTCCCACCTCAAATGTTGAATGCTTGAAAGAAATAGTAAAAATGGTGCATACTTATGGAAAATAAGAAAGCAGCGGTTATAATGGCCTATGGAAGTCCTGAAAACATAAATGATATCGATGCCTATCTACAGGATATATTTGGGAAAATGCCGGTCCCTCCAGATGCAAGGGCTGATAATCTCAAGAAGTACACGCTTTTTGGCAACAAATCGCCCTCGAACCATATTCTGGAATCTCTGACAAAGAAACTTACTCATAAACTATCAGACATTGGAGTTGACACATTCCTGGCATTCAAGCACTGGCACCCAAAACTGGAAGTGATCGCTGACAGAATTGTGGAAGATAATTATTCTGATGTTGTAGAACTGCCATTATTTCCATTTCCATCAGACGGTGTATACAGCTCATATTCCGTGCCATTTTCAGCAGAGCTTGAAAAGAATGGGTACAAAGGAAGAAGGCATTCAATTAATGGAATTTATCAATATGACGGATACCTCAGTATATGGGTTTCACTGATCAGAGAAATTCTACAAAAAGGAAACTATGACAGGCTTGTTCTTACAGCTCACAGCCTGCCAACCGGGAGAAGTCCAGAGGTAATATACAAGGAATCTTTTTATGAATTCAGCAGAAAAATTGCAAACTCGTTCCAGTCAATAAAGACTATTACAGGATTCCAGAGCAGAAGTAAATATGGGAGTTCATGGCTTGAACCGGCTATCCAGAAAGTTGTAACTGAGGATATAGAGATGAAATCTGCCCTTGTAGCCCCTATAGGATTCTGTTATGAACATCTTGAGGTATTATATGATCTGGATCTTGATTTTTCGAAATTTCTTTCTGAAAAGGGGATAAAATATGCGAGAGTAAAGTTGATGGATGACTCAGATGATTTCGTTGATTTCCTGTCTTCAGTAATCATGTCACATCTGCAATAAGATTTGGTGAAAGTAATCCTTGCAATATCATAGGTTGAGCCATAATTATTAAGGTGATCCTTCAGAATTCTGTTTTTCGTTATTCGCCATTGCAAAGAATCTAGGGAGGGCCTTGAAGGAAAGCGCACAAACGGGGAATAAAATAATTCCCACGTATAAAAAGATGGAATTTACGCTAAAAAATAAAGCAAGAAAAGAAAAAACTGCAGCCAAGGCTGGCGTAGCCCCCCCTAGAAATACCCTCAGAAAAGCCATCACCTTTCCATAGATATTTCTAGGTATGACTTTCATCAGATTAACTGAGAGCGGGATATTTATGACCGGAAGCAGAAACCCAATTAAGAATGAATCAGTAATATCACCTATTGCGCTTTTCACGAGTGCAATAAACAGTATAGCAGGAGAAAACAGTACGATGAGGAGCGATATCCGGTGGGCAGTGTTAACATACCGTTGCAATAGGCCAGATGCGAACGAGCCAATTATACCTCCAATCGATAGAAATGCAACAAATAATGTGTAATAGACCGGGCTGACCTTAAGAACAAGATGAAAGAGACCCGATGAGTACACGTCAAGACTCTCAATCAGGCCATTAAGCACAAAACCAACTGCCAGGAAACCAGTGATTTTCTTTAGAAACCCGAGCGAAGAAGATAATTGAGATCTTAGCTTAACCTGATTATCGGTATTTTTAGCCTCCTTGATTGGAAAGGAAAGAAGAAAAGATGCGATTGCCATTATAAAAATTATAAACACAAAGTATCTCGTTAGATATATGATGGAGAATCCCCCGAATAAAGCACCCGTCAGGGCAGAAGCATAACCTGCGCCCTGAAGCCTTTGGTTTGCTGACATAAATTGCTCTGTGTCAAGATTCTTCTTCGTGGTTGCAGATATTGCATCTCCCTTCATCGTAACACCGAGTGTAATGAATATCGTCGCAGTGTAGATTAAAAATATTGAATCTCCAGTCAATAAAAATGCCACACCCAGGATTAATACCAAAGATGATAACATCCCAAGTTTGGTGCTGTTAAACCTGTCTATTAAATGTCCGATCGGTATAACCAAAATCAGATCTGATGCCAGTGAAATGGTAGGAATTAAGCCTGCAAGAAATACTGATTTGAATGTAACAACAATTTCCCAGAGAAAGTATACAGCAAATGCGTTGGAAACAATGCTGCTCAAAAACCTAGAACCCAAATATCTATAGAAAAAAATTGGCAACCTGGCCATTGATTACAGCGCTGGATGATGAAACGCTATATTATATTTCATTTGCTCTTTATCAATGAATGCATAGGAAAGAATTTGGCGGAAATACTAACAATTTTTATTCTCTCGCTTTAATATATCACTGATTTATTTTTCCTCCCCGCATCCATTTGCCTTCATGACGAGATTGCAATCTAAAGTGTTATTCATTTTTGCTCAGATAAAATCAAAGACAATCTTTTGCTGTCAGAAAGGACACTCCGCAGATTTAATCTTCTTAATAAAAATGTTCAATTATTTTAAATCGATTCCCGGTTATATGAAGTACAAGATTTGTTCGAACTGCGGAGCTGAAAATGAAGTAAGCAGTTCTGTGTGCTCAAATTGCGGCTTCATTCTCCCGGATGCTATTAGGTCTCATAAGAATAAAGGAATCAACATAGAAACAGAAATACAATCAAATCTTTCTTACCAGAACACAAAGAAAAGGAATCTAATAATTGCAGAATACAGGCCTAATCCTGTAATATACAAGCACCTGATGAAACAAAATATGGCTGCAGTTGCTATTTCAACTCCTATTTCCGTAATCCTCCCTCTATTAAACGGTGGTTTTTCTGGTCTATTCGGTCCATTCATTATTGCTACGGTAATAATATTGGTCTTTTATCTTGCAACAGTACCACTTACATATCTTAAACTTAAAAAGAATCTCTGGGGATTTTTTGCGGTCAGGTATTTGATTACACAAAACAGTGTAATCATTTTTGTGTTTAGAAACGGTAATTTGCTTGATTACGTAACACCAATAAGCGAGATCTCAGGGGTCATTATTTCACAAAAAGGTTTAACAAAATTCGGCCTGGCAAATGTTATTATTCAAACGAAATTGTTTGATCGTAACTCCAGAAAAATGCAAGAGAAATCAATACCTGATATTGACAAAACAATGGCGGCTGAGCCAGAAAACGATAAAATAATTAAGAAGAAATTAAAAATTAAATCACCTAAAAAAAGCTTGAGAATTTTGGGTCGCCAGCTTAAGTATCTAAACCTTGAAGATGCTCAGAATGCCAAAAGGCAGATTGAAAGCCTAGTCGTGAAAGCCTCAAAGAAATCCAAAGTCGAGACCTGAATTCACATCCTGATTATTAATCACCCCTTTTCACTTGATCTGAAATTTATCAGGTAAATTTAACAATACTTGCATTTTTTAACAGGTTTCACTTCATTGCATTTAACGAATAGATGAACATATTATGGGCATTTTCATTATTGTACAAAACTTAAAATCAATGAGCTAATGGAGAAAGCGTTATGAAGACCGCTAACCCCTCTATCAGGAATTCGAGCGAAATTCTAAATCTATATTTGAAAACAAGGGCAAGGACGTTGGAGCTAGCTGATCCACTTGAAATTGAGGACATGGTGATACAGGCCAATCCTGACTGCAGCCCGGTAAAATGGCACCTTGCACACACAACATGGTTTTTTGAGAAATTCATAGCTTCAAAATTCATAACGAATTACAAAGCTTTCAACAGTTCATATGATTATCTTTTTAATTCTTATTATGAAGGAATTGGAAGATATTTTCCCAAGGATATGAGAGGTAATGTCTCAAGGCCAACTGTCTCTGAAATACTGAAATATAGGAAATATATCGACAGTGCAATTGAAAATCTATTGGAAAAAGATAAGGATGGTTCTAAGGTTTTGGATCTCATTGAGCTCGGGATAAACCATGAAGAACAGCACCAGGAGCTATTGCTTATGGACATTAAAATGGCGTTTTTCAACCATCCGGATTATCCAGACTACAGAAATGACCTGAAAACGCAATCCTCCACGAAGACGGTGAAACAAAAATGGTACTCATATGATGAGGGTCTTGTTAATGTTGGCTTTGATGGATCAGGTTTTTGCTTTGACAACGAGACTCCATTACACAAAGAATGGCTAAACGCGTTCAGTATATCATCAAGGTTGATTACAAACCAGGAATTCATGAATTTCATAATGGATGGTGGTTATCAAAAGCCAGAATTATGGCTTTCAGATGGCTGGAACTGGGTAAGGTCAAATAATATAAGATATCCGTTATACTGGGTCAATGAAGGCGATGATTACAGTATATTCACACTTTCAGGTTTACAGAAAATGGTTCTGAGTGAACCGGTAAGCCATATCAGCTTCTTTGAGGCTGATGCTTTTGCCCGGTGGTCTGGAAAAAGACTGCCGACTGAACCTGAATGGGAAAAGGCATTTTCTCATTACGAAAAGACAGGCAGGGAAAATTTCATGGAGTCGGGTTATTTGAAGCCTACATCATGTTCAAATGCCGGTTTATCCCAGGGTTTCGGTGATCTATGGGAATGGACACAGAGCCCTTATCTGCCATATCCGGGAAGTAAGCCTGCCGAGGGTGAAATAGGTGAATATAATCACAAATTTATGTCTGGACAGATGGTATTGAAAGGCGGAAGCTATGGTACCCCAAGGGATCACATCCGTTTAAGTTATCGTAATTACTTTCAGCCAGAGAAGCGGTGGGCGTTTACCGGAATGAGGCTCGCGGAGGATAGATGATTAATTCTGATAAGATATATGATCAGAGCCCACCGCCACAGGATTTCAGGAGAGAAGTTCTTACTGGACTCACGTCAGAGAAAAAATGGCTTAGCCCAAAACTGTTTTACGACGCAAAAGGATCAAAATTATTTGAAGAAATAACAAGGTTGGAGGAATACTACCCATCAAGGACTGAAAAATGGATACTTGATAATTATTGGAGGGAAATTTGCAGTTTATTTGCTGAAGATTCAATGCTCGTGGAACTTGGTGCTGGCGATTCATCCAAAACAGAACAGATCATCGCCCAGTGCAATAAAATCAGCTGCTATATGCCCATAGATATATCGAAAGTAACTCTTGCCGACTCTTTGTCGAAATACAGGAAAAAATTCCCGAATTTGAAAATAATCCCAGTATGTGCCGATTACACTAAGAATCTTGTACTCCCCTATTACAAACACAGTGGTAACCTGGGCCTATTTTTCCTCGGTTCGACAATTGGAAATTTTGAACCACATGAAGCGGGTGATTTCCTGAAAGAATGTTCTGAAATTCTTGATGGCAGGGACTTCTTCATAATAGGTGTAGATTTAAAGAAGGATAAGGAAACTCTGGAAAAGGCATATAATGACTCAGAAGAAGTCACCGCAAAGTTTAACCTGAATCTTATCACGCGGATTAGACATGAATTGAATTCCGACATAGAGGAGGATGATTTCTATCACAAAGCTGTCTATAATGAGAGAGAGGGACGCATAGAAATGTACCTGATAGCAAAGAGGTCGTTCACAGTTGATATTTCAGGAAGCCGGGTGGATTTTTACGAAGGGGAAAAAGTCCACACAGAGAATTCCTATAAATACTCGGTTGATCAATTTACCGACATCTGTAAGTCATCCGGATTAAAAAAGGAAAAAGTGTTTACTGATAGTGAGAGCAAGTTTGCATTATTTGTTCTTAGAACTGAGAAATCTAACTGAGCATACTTCATCTTTCTGTGCAAGAGGATTTTTCAGGTCGATCTCATGAATTCCGTATAAAAGGATAATTTTGATACAATCTGGGCACCCCGTTAAAACTAAATTCACCTTATTTTAGACTGAATTTATAATTATTAGTATAACCAACATTTAATTTGGGATACCTAAATTAACAGAAAAATTATTAAAGGGGTGAATATTGGATCATTGCTATGAAAATACTGTTAGCGTTCGACGGTTCGGAAGGTGCGAAACTGGCCCTTAAATTTGCCCTTAAATTTAAGGACGTGATAGAAAAGATGACTGTTCTATATGTTAC
>JAKBLT010000030.1:0-12242 GCA_021831925.1 Thermoplasmata archaeon | reverse complement strand
TCGTCTTGTCGTTTGCGAGATCGGCAAACTCTTTGCAGTACTTAAGATCAAGTCGGTCGGTCAGCATTATATCTTTGTCCCTGATAATCACTGGTGTCTATTTTTTCTATCATATTAACCTTTTATCAGTTTGCAAAACGGTAATCCAAATTTTTCCAATTTACTTGTCTTCAGAAATAATATACAGCCACCTCACCTGCATACAAATATTGCTTATTTTCCTTACTCTTTTTGATTTTGTAGTTTACGAAAAGAAACAAATTAAATAATTCGGGTGATGTGTCTTAGTAATTATAAAAAGAATTTTGGGTTGCCCAATTTGAAGATTTACCTGTAGAGGAAAAAAGATTTTCATTCCAGAATCATTTGCGATTGTAATTATCGGTGAAATGAATGATGTTAAAAATTTAGTTACGTAGGTGGGTCAAGCAGCAAGATAGATTACCGCCTTACTGGCTTAAAATCCAAGTAAAGGTTATTTATCGAATCCCAGATTTTGGGGAAAATATATTTTTGATACCTGTCAATAAGGAATCCAGTTGTACCGCCTTTAAGACCAACTGTCCGGTCCCCTATTATTCCAAAAACGAGATAAAGATGTGCGATGGAAAATTCCTGAACCCGGTAATCATACCACATCATTGCGCTTATCAGGGATCTCATTTCTGAATATTGTTCAGTTTCTCTATCCTGTGAGATAAGAGATTCAAGGGTTAATGAATTCAACTTAAGCAGGTTTTCAAAAGAAGACCAAAGATTTCTACCAAGTTTCTCGGATTCTCTGTATCTTGGGGAATCGGCAGTGCTTGCCCCCTCTCCGATTATTTTCCTAATTTTCAGAAAGTCTTTTGGCCACAGGTGTTTTAATAGTTCTTGTGTCTTATTTGTCAGGCTTCCCCACAGATCAGAGGCGTGGTAAAACAAACCTACTCCCTCTATTATATTATTGGATTCAAGATTTTTTTTGATCCTTTTCAACATGAAGTTAATCCTGGTCCAGATGAATTCAGCCTCTTGCTGCACTCCTTGAAAATCAAGCTCTCCATAGCAAACGAGCTCGCCTTCTTTCTTCTGAAATGACAATATTTTGTCTGCATGGATATATTTTTCATATGAGGTTTCGGTCATGTGTCACCAACACCTGAGAGATATAAATGTTTTTCTGGCTTTCAAATTATGAAACAATCTTGTTCAAAACTATGTAATCTCTGGGTTGGGCCTTCTCGGAGATATTGTGATTTATTTTCCGATAAATAATATCTTAAACACTCAAATCTGATAAAAGCGGCTACAACTTAAGATATTTCTCAAAATATAGCAGAATTTCCAGGAAGTTTAGATTGAGAAATTTAATGCGAATTTAAGTAATAATCAGAAAAGCCGCGTTCCGAGGAACAGATTTACGCCTAATCTATATGTTATGAGAAAAATTCAGACGATTGAAGAATTATCTCTTGCTATAGATTCTTCAGGCGTTCTAATGCCAGATCCACATATTTTGGGGATAAATCTACCCCAATAAAGTGTCTATTAAGTTTCTTTGCAACTTTTGTGGTAGTACCTGAACCGTTAAAAGGGTCCACAACTATGTCCTTTTGAAATGAAAACAGCTTAATCACTCTTTCCGCTAATTTTTCAGGAAACATGGCCGGGTGATTATATTTTTTCATTGATCTTTCTGGTGCAATATTCCACTTTGCGTTTACCCACTCCTTGAATTCGCTATCCAATATATCTATATTTGAGGATTCTCCAGGGTGTTTAAGATCTCCTTTGGAGTAAACCTCGATATATTCCCAGGTATATTTCAGATAAGGGTTGCTAGGGCTCTTCCAGCTTCCCCATGCAGTATATTTTGCGTTATAGTTGTTCTTCTCCCATAAAATTTCGTTTCTCCAGATCATCTTATTTTTCATGAAAAAATTCGAAATAATGTGATGAATTGGAATGAAGTCAGAATATAATGGTTGTACATTTATTACAATTCTGCCTCCATACTTTGTTATCCGAATGCATTCGTTAAAAATTTTAAAGAGTTTATCAAAATACTGGTTCCAGTCTATACCATCTTTGTGTTCACCATAATCCAAGCCAAAATTGTAAGGTGGAGACGTAAATATTAAATCAACACAGTTATCGGGCAACTGCTTAAGCCATACTTCTGAATCACCAGACACAATTTGGTCCAATAACTCTATGGGAAGATTGTTATTCTTCTTTGAAAAATTGTTGTCAACCGCATAGAAATACATACCTCGATCCATAATCTTCTGCTTTCTGTCTTTTATTTTTCTTTCTTTATTATAATCAACAAAATACCTCTTGCCTGACTTAATACCATAGCTTCCAATAGATTCAATTTTTTCTAAGACTTCCCTGAATGGGTTATCTGGCTTAACATTTAATTTCTTCTCAATCTCTGAAATCTGTTTACTGAATCTTTGTAAATCCAAGGTATTGACATATGCTTTTATTTTATCTCCTGAAAATTCCAAACTAAACTCTTCTTCAGGAAAAGCCTCATTGATTAGTGATATTCCTTTGAGTATCTTAGCCTTGGAATACGAAGTTTCTATCTCGATAACTTTGTAATTTCTTTTAGAAATCATATTTATCCTGTATGAACTTGTATAAGTTATCTGTTAAATAGATTATTGAGGTTTTCTAAAAACTACCACCGAAAACCTTTTTCATGACCTCATGATCAATATATATGAATCTTTACCACGCTGGATTGTCTGAGCTCTACAAGGAGATTGAAACACTTGGTGATCCTCTCACAGGTATATCAGATCGCATTGATTTCGAACGGATAAGGCCAATATTGTCAGATCTATTCACTAATGATACAGACAAGGGTGGAAGGCCAAATTATGATCCCATACTTATGGTGAAGATTCTATTATTGCAGCAATGGTACAACCTATCGGATCCCCAGGTGGAAAGGGAGATCAGGGATCGCATCTCATTCATGAACTTCCTGGGATATCCCGAGAGGTTGCCGGATCGGAACACAATATGGTATTTCCGGGAGAGATTATCGAAAACAGGAAAGGATCGTCTCGTTTTCAACGAGATAAGAGACCAGATCATGGCGAAACGAATAAGGATAAAGAAGGGCAATATGCAAGATGCATCCTTCATAGAGGCAGATAAGGGAGAGTATGGCAAACCCAGGGAGGAGGATGCAAAGACCCGCAGGTCTAAAGATGGATCATCGGCGACAAAGAATAATGAGAAACACTTCGGCTACAAGGCACATACTCTTGTCAATGAGATCAAGATAATAGAAAAATTATCAGTAACGCCTGCAAATGTTCATGATTCACAGATCGATCTCAGTCTTCCCGGAATCATATGTTACCGGGATAAGGGATATTTTGGATCTGAATGCAGGGGAATAAATGGTACAATGGATCGGTCGGTGAGAGGTCATCCACTTCCTGTTAAGAGCATACGCAGGAATATCAGGATATCTAAGATCAGATCGGCGGTGGAACATCCATATGCATTCTTCAAGGGGATGTTCCGCTTTGGTCATGTAATGGTAACAACAGTTCAGAGAGTAAGGGTGTAGACCTATCTCACAGCAATATGCTACAATCTTGTAAGGGCAATATTCCTGGACAGAATATCGTGATCTATCGCAATTATTGGAAAATAGGAGAAGAAAACATAGAGAAACAAACAATGTTTCACCGCTATTTAAGTAAAATTGACTGAAGATAAGAGATATGTGAAAGAAATGAAGTTAAAGTGAAGGTTTTAGGAAAACCTCAAGTGTCATTAAAATTAGAGTATTAAAGATTTACGCCACCTAGTGCCTTGGGGGTTATCGCAAGATTCCTAGAATCTGTAGGTATTCTTTGTGTCTCTCTCGAACTGGAATTCGATCTCCTTACTGACCATGAATAGTTATCTCGTATAGAGGTGATAATGCTTCTCTAAATCGTGGTAACGAATATTTATCGGAAAATCCTTAAAAGGATTCGCCATGCAACCTACATGAAATTCCCCATATGTGACTCTGAGTTAACAACATCCCCAATTAAGAAATGGACCTTCAGCGGTTATGAAGTAAGGAGGTATCTGTTCAGCAGTTGCAACAGCAAATTCAATCTGTATAAAGGTCCTGAAGGGAAGAGTTTCACGACCCCATTAAGAGAGGGATAATGCTTGGCAGTTCAGAAATTCTGGAAGGAATTCTGGATTTACCCCTTTAAAAGCTTGGGTTATCCCGCTAATCTTCAGGAGTTCTCAAAGGGAAGATTCATTAGCCTTGCAAGATGTATGATCTGCAATTGAAAGTTGTGTCGAAATAAAATGAGGTCTTGATGTCTCAAAGGAAGGAAAAGAGGGGGAATATAGACAATAATAAGGCAATAGGCATGATACTAGAGCATCTAATCAATCTTGAAGATGAAGGAAAAACCGGACAAACCATATACGGAATCAGAAATAAGGCATTCAGGAATTCTCAAAGGAATGAAAGGATAAAATATCTTGTCGGTATCCTGCTTAAAAAAGGTTACATTGAGTCATTTCAATCCGGAGAAGATAAAACATTATATGTGATCAATGAAAACGGGAAAAATTTCTACAGAGAGAGTGTAAGGAAAGTTATGGATCTTTTCAGGGAAGAAATCTAAAAACTCTATAGGGTAAGGAAATTAAGGAGTCAGCAGCGGTCTGCCACTTAATGGAGTTACCTTCTCCACAACGAATCCCGAATCATCATAGGAGGCAACGATTGTCCTTACTCCTTTCACTATTTCGGCATTAATTTGAAGCTTATTTGAATTATCTTTGTTTTGTGTCGTCAGTATAACAATAAGCGTTGCTCTTTTTACCTTTAACATTTTTGCAATAGCATTAGCTTCAATTTCGGTGTTCCCCAGTTCCAATTTTTCATGAATTGACTCCTTGTCTATTATTTTTGCAACTGCGACACGTTTCTTACCCTTAACAATTATGTCAAATTTTTTACGTATGTTAGAAGGGTCTTTTTTTATATTTGGATTTTCCACATATGTTCTGAAATCATCATCAAGATTCTCTATTATCGAAATAAGCTTATCATGCAGATTCTCCTCGGGATTCACAGAAAGTTCAAACCTGACTTTTACCCAAATGGGATAAAATTCTTTTATAAAATTCTCCAGCTTTCTGGATCCTTTGAAAGAACTATGTATGACGTATGGTGCCGTCAGCAATAAGGGGAGCCCGATGACAATCAGGACTACTGCAAATGCGTCCAGGACAATTGGGCCGTAGTGTTTTCCCAAAATTACATCAGATACAACAAGTATTGCTGAAATAAGCACCCAGATGCTGGCAGTTATTGTCCAGAGGAGTACGAACCTAAACTTTTTCCTCATCCTGAAGATTTCATCAGCAGAACTCAACATACTTAGTACAGGTGGGGTTCTCCCATCAATCATAACGCCCGGTTATCCAAAAGACAGTATATTAACTATAGAGGAACTTTATTCCTCTAATAAGGTTAATGCAGTATTGCAATGGATACTAAAATTCTCGAGCGGGCTACAAAATGTCCATCTCAGTATTTATTTCTCTCAATAATGCTACCCAATGAAACCGAAAGCAATAATGAGGATGAGGAACAAGAGAAAGCTAAGCTCTCTGAATGAAACGAAGACATGGCCCATATTTCGTGTTGGTCTTTATGTAGATATGCCCAACCTTTACGCAGTTATGAAAAACAAGGGTTCAATTCCAAATCTCGATAGACTCATGGTTGTTTCCCAAAGTTTGGGGGACCTCATATTTGCCAAGTGCTATACAACCATGCACACAGATTACTACAACCACTCTATTATTGGGCTTGAGAGAATAGGCTTTACGGTTATTCCAAGATTCGTTCCTAACACGGATTACGGTATAAAAAAAGATATTGATACCTTCCTCGTAGTCGATGCGGTTGTAGACCTGCTGGTCAACAAACTTGACATCTTAATTATCGCTAGCAACGACTCGGATTTCTTACCGGTTATGAAGTTAGCTAGGAAAATCGGCAAGGTTTCGATAGCCATGGTCAGCAGTCACGACGAAGCAAAGCTCCTTTCAGAGTCTGCAACGGTATACCTTGAGGGGATTTGGTGTAAACCTAAAGCTAACAATATTGAGAATAACGAGACGGAAATTCAAAAAGTTGAGGAGGTAGTGCCATGACAAGCTGTCGTCGCTGCGGCCGAACCCTGACTTATCCGAGAAGCATAAAGCATGGATGTGGCTCTTTCTGTTATTACAAGAAGGGATGCCCTCCAGTCAAATATGCCAATAGGAGTCCTATGTTTCAAATAGAAAATCATACACATTATCTGAAGTCAATTACACGCGGTGTTCTGGTTGGAGTTGCTATAGGAGTTTCATGTGCCGTGGTGCATATGGCGTGCATAGCCGCGGCGTTCATCAAGAAGCATGAACTTATTTTCAAGGGTGCGAGCATGCTCTATTCGGTAATTAAGAGCAGTCATGAAAATGATGGATATGCAATACCACTAATAAGGGAATTTGGGTCTATTTCATTTAACGAGCTTACCGATTCAGAAAGGGACTCGGTATCCCAATTTGTCGGAATAGAATTATCAAATTATGCGGGCAAATATGGCATACCAGAAAGTCTTTCAAAGCCTATTGCCGAGGAAACTACTAGAAAAGTAATGTCGTCTGGAAGTTCTTTAGCGTTTAACTGGGGTTCTAGCGTGTTAATGAGGTGAGTGAATATGGAAAACGATGAAGAAAAATTTGAGAATTTCCTTGAAAATCTTGCTATTGTTATATTACGTAAGCTTGATTTCTTTAACATATATATGAAAAACCTTGCCGAAGAAGTGGGAGTGGACGAGGCAAGCAGAGTTGAACCGGAGATATTGAAAATTCTATCTTCAATGGATCCCATTTTTTTCCTGGCAAAGAGAGAATTAGATATGGGAAGGATTATGGTTTCAACAGAACTTAGGGATATCGAAAGACAAAAAATAGGTGAAGTGATAGCAGAATCACTTCGTCTTTAGTCTTTGCATTTTTTTTAAGTCCTTTAAAATTTATTCTTCTTCTGCTCCTTCTTTGCTTTCTTTGATCTGATTGCTTCTGTTATCCATGGCAGACTTATATTCCCTGCATTTAGAGTTTTTGGAATCAGAGCTCTGGTCGTTTGGGGTTCTGGAATGCCTATTTCCGTTTACCCGTAGAGTCACATCTAAATATTTAACGTGCCTTTAGGCTTTAAGCTTTGCATCTTTGTTAAATTCTGCCATTTTACAAGTTCAAGGCCTATCTTGGTCTAATTTACGAGTAGACAGAATCGGGAAAGAAGAAAAGAGGTAACGCTCTTCTTTTCCTCAGGGGAATTTAAATCCTCCTTAGTGAAAAAGTCAAGCGGGATCCCCCGCAGGAATAATTCCCGCACAAAGACCGAGGCTGATGTGATCAATGATCTTAATCTTCTCATAAGGGATCGGTCAATTACTTGAACCACAGTCTTGCATCAAGAATTTACTCAGGTCTTTGGAACTTCGTCTTTTTTATGGTAACCCCAGTTCTTGAGGTATCACCACAAACTGAGTCATCTTTTAGTTTATTACAATAGACTCCGATCCTAGGGTCTCCTGCTGCTTGATGGCAGATTTAGGAATCCCTGCTCTGTGTACCCTCGGTGAAGTTCTCCTGCAAGCATTATGCAAAAAACCGCAAGCACTGTTTGTGGGGGGGGCCGGACCCTAGTCTCGTATGCAAAGGTAAAAGTATTTTCTTTTTGTTGCTGAAGTTTTCCAAGAAACTTTTGAAGTAAGCCGTCAAACCTTCCTCTTCTTTCTTTCCAGTTCCATTCCTGTATACATGCATGATACCATATCGATAGTGCGCCTGATCCACAATAAATAGGTCTAGTTTGTTAAGGTCTTGCACAACGTTAGGAAACGCTTTTACTACCGAGAATGGTTTTACCTCATTTATCGTAAGATTCGATGCCATAGATTTAGGGCGATGAGCCAGAAAATCCGGACTTCTATTGACTTGAATAATTTCGTGAGTCCCTTTCGGGGGCTCCCCATTGATCGAGTACTCGTATCTATCTCCAAATATGTTCCTCATCTGGTGATACAATTCATAACAATACACCCGCTCAGTGTATTTTAGAATATCCCATCCTGTTGATTCAAGGCCATATATTCTAAGTTAATCCTCCTGACTGAGTTGCCAAAACCTTCCAGAAGATAATTGAAGTATCGGTCCAAATCAGACCCCTTATTCTACATAAAGGGGGACTGTCATCAAAAGTGTTAACAGTTGTCATTAACAGTATTCACTTCTTTGAAAAAAGTTGATCTGTCTTATGCTGATCTCTCTTCTTCATAAATATTTTTTCCAACTCTTCAAGATCTTTGAGTCTTCTTGGGTTCTTTGCCCTCATTGACATGACCTTCATCTTTCTCTCGGTGAGAGAATCAATGTTATCCTCGAACTCAATATTCCTTGTGAGCATTACATATATGCACTCCAGAAGGATCCTTGCAATTGCAACTATTGCACGGTTCTTTCCAAGTCTTCTTACAATGCTGAGGTACTTTGCCTTCATTCTCTTTGAATATCTTATGATTATATGGGCAGCAGTCACAAGGATGAATCTCAGCATGGATGAGCCATGCTTTGTTATGTGCCCTTTGATGTCATGGTTTCCAGACTGATCCTGCCTTGGCACTAACCCAGCATAAGATGCAAGTTTCTCCTTTGTTGGAAATCTGGTCACATCATCTATCTCTGACAATATGGCAGATGCTGAATACAGGTTTATAGCAAGGATTGTCATTAGCAACCTCACGGAAGTATTTCCCTTACATGCTACAGCCATCTGATCCTCAATGATTCTTTCTCTTTCTTTAAGATCAGATATCCTTTCTATGAGATCTGAGAGAACAATTCTATCCATGGCAGGGAGCTTTGAGGATTCATCCAGGATGGATCTTATGCCTCTCCTTCCAAATATGTCTGTTGCATGTATGATGATTCCATGCCTTGTCAGGATTGCATGAACTCTGTTTTTCAACATGTTCATCTCTTCTCCAATGGATTTCCTGTACCTTACAATGGATCTGAGAGCATCTGAGAACTTTGAGGGAAGATACACTTCTGGCAATTCCTGCAATCTTAGGAGCTTTGCAAGCTTGTATGAATCCTCCTTATCGTTCTTCTTTGCTGTCATGAATATTAGCGAAAGCTTTGATGGATCTGCCAGATGCACTGAGAAACCCATGTCCCTTAACTTTCTTGCAATATATTTTCCCGATGTTGATACCTCAAGTGCAATCTCAGGTTTCAGATCCAGGTATCTGGATTTAAATGCATTCAATGCACTCTGTGCTTTTTGATATCATAGCTTTCACAAACATTTCCTTCTTCATCCATTATTGTAACATATACGCTACTTTTTGTATATTCAAAACAATATAGATTCTAACCACCTCCTTGATTGTACATAGGCTATCAAAGTCGGAGACATTTCGACAGCCTTCTATTCACCCTTGTTTCATGGTACAATGAAGAGACGAAGGGCAGCCAATCTGTACGCGACCTCATGGGTCAGGGACAAGGACGGTTGCCACTCTGACTCTCACGCTTGCACCGTCATGCAGGCCTGGACAGAATAACTTTTTTCATGATATCTTAATATTTTAAATGGGCTTGGCCGGATTTGAACCGGCGGCCTTCGCTGTGTGAGAGCGATGTCATAACCGCTAGACCACAAGCCCATAATTCGGTATGATAAATATGATTTATTTGTTTGGTCACCTTTAATAAATAATACTTATCTCCATATGTCAAAGTTCTTTTCTGATTAGGCTTCAGGGAAAAAATGCACACTTCTCCCATTCTACAATAGCAAAAGGCTGCACTTATAGGTATATAACGTAAATAGAAGTCGTATAAAATAGAGATTAAATGCGATATACGAAACCGTTTAAGGTGCATGGCACTGAAATTGGCGGTGAAGGGACTAAGTCATTTTTCATATTGTGTACGAAGTTATTATTGTAATTATGTTCCGAAACTTATATGATTTTTACTACTTTATGCAGCACAATTGAAAGAACACATATAACTAACTGCTATAGGAATTGCATTTAAACTTTACAATTCCTTGAGCGAATATCGCTTGAGAATTTTATACGAAAGCCCCTTTGCTTACGAGAGTTTGGATATTAAACTTCTGATCTCAGTTGAAAAATCTGCCTGAACTTCCCCTTGCAAACCAGAATTTTGTATGCGGAAGCCGGGATTTGAACCCGGGTTAAGGGCTTGGGAAGCCCCTGTGATAACCGCTACACTACTTCCGCTAAATAAAAAAAATGAGGAGTACTCAGTACCAACCTCTTAACTTCATAGCGTCCGCTACTCTCTTTACAGATATTGTATACGCCGCGGTTCTTGGATCCACTTTCAACTTTTCAGAAGCATCCAGCACGTCCTTCGCTGCCTTGGTCATCTTTTTGTCGAGTTTGGCATAGACATCATCTATGTCCCAGTAGTCGCCAGTCTGGTTCTGAACCCATTCGAAGTACGAAACAGTCACTCCGCCTGAGTTGGAAAGAAAGTCAGGAAGTACAAGTACTTTGTTTTTGTAGAATATTTCATCTGCATCTGGCGTTGTTGGTCCATTAGCGAGTTCAAGGACTATTTTTGCCTTAACCTTTGACGCGTTTTTGGAAGTTAACTGGTTTTCGATTGCAGCCGGTATCAGAACATCAACCTTAAGTTCAAGCAGTTCCTGGTTTGTAATATTCTTAGCCTTTGGGAAGTTCTGCACAGAACCTGTCTTTTTCTTGTGCTCCATGAGTTTATTATAATCAAGACCGCTCTCAAGGTAAATCCCGCCTTTTGTGTCTGATACTGCTACTACCTTGGACTTGAAATGCTCCTGAACAAGCTTAACTGCAAACTGTCCTGCGTTTCCGAAACCCTGAATCGCAACTGTTGCCTTTGATAAATCGAGTCCCTTTCTTCTGGCAGCCTCTTTGAGAACATACATTCCACCTTTTGCTGTAGCGTCTCCTCTGCCAAGTGAACCACCAACTTCAAGAGGTTTTCCAGTAATCACGCCTGGCTGTGCCTTTCTTGTTATATTCTCGAACTCGTCCATCATCCACGCCATGATCTGCGGAGTTGTGTAGACATCAGGTGCCGGGATATCCACTTCCGGACCGATAAACTCACCAATGGCCCGCACATATCCGCGACTCAATCTCTCCAGTTCTCCGGCGCTCATTTTCTTAGGATCGCATATGACTCCGCCTTTTGCTCCTCCAAGTGGTATGTCAACAACTGCTGTCTTCCAAGTCATCCAAGCTGCCAGCGCCTTTACCGTGGATAGGCTCTCTTCTGGATGGAATCTTATTCCGCCTTTGACCGGCCCTCTTGCGTTATTGTAATGAACCCTGAATCCAGTGAACACTTTAGTTTGCCCGTTATCCATTTTTACCGGTATCCTCACCTGGAGAATCTCCTTCGGCTCTTTCAGAATCTCAAGTGCCTCTTTATCCAGTTTAATTACCTTTGCTGCCTTTTCTAGCTGTTTCACCGCTATATCAAACGGATCTAAATCTTCTGCCATTTTTTCATCCTGCCCAGTGGGCTACCCTTTATTTATCTGAACTACATTAAATTTACAGCTAATTTTTTAAAAAATATTATAAAAAAGGTAGATAGTGGTTCCCGCAATAAATTGTTATAACCTATTTTCTGCGGTAAATTATATTTTTATTCCAGAGCTATTCTGATAGTTTCCAGAACGTTGATCATATGTCTTCTCGACACTTTGGTCCATAATGTTGAACACAATCTGGGCTATCCTGTCTCCTTTCTTGAACTGAATTGAGTTATTTGATGAATTATAGAACGAAAGTGTGAGATTACCATGAAAACCGGCATCAACGTAACCAAAAGATCCAATAATGCCACGTCTTGCATATGATGATCGGATCCAGATTGAAGCTGAAATATGCGGCGGCAGCTCAATACGTTCCAAAGACGAAACAAGAAAGCCGGTCTTTGGGGGAATCAAGATATCCTCACAATCCTTTCCTCCTTCGAGCCTGGCTATCGCAATTCTTAGATCATAGCCATTTGGAGTTATCCCTTTCCTGTCCACATCTCCAGTAAGGAGGCTGCCAGATTCTATCATAGAGATTATTGAACTATCGCTCAAAACTGACATATTTCATGAT
>JAKBLT010000029.1:0-12817 GCA_021831925.1 Thermoplasmata archaeon | reverse complement strand
ATCTCTATCTCCTGAATTCACAGAACTGTTATATATTCATTTAAACTTAATCAAGGATTTCCGACATGGAAGAACCACTGCAAAACATCTTCAGAGTAGAGAATGAGCTGCCATTTCTCGATCCACTCATATCAGAATGGTTCAACCTTAAGTACAGCGGTCTTTCCGATCCTCAGAAGAAAGCCATTCCTCTGATACATGCAGGGAAGAGCGTTCTTGTTTCGAGTCCAACTGGAACAGGTAAAACTCTCTCTGCTTTTCTCGCAATCCTTAATGAACTGTTCATACAGGCAAGAAACGGTTTATTAAAAGATTCAGTTTTCTGTCTCTATATCAGCCCCCTCAAGGCGCTTGCCAATGATATAGACAGGAATTTGAAGGAACCCCTGAATGAGATTTATAAAATAGCAGAGGAGCATGGGCACGATTTTCCATTGATCAGGGTTGGCGTAAGATCTGGTGACACACCTCAGAACGAAAGGCAGAAGATGCTAAGGAAGCCACCGCACATATTGATAACGACCCCAGAATCATTCTCTTTATCCCTTACAGCGCCAAAATTCAGGGAACACCTTAAAAGCATAAAATACGTTATAATAGATGAGATCCATGAGATATCCTCGAACAAGAGGGGTACCCTTCTTTCCGCAAACCTGGAGAGGCTTGAAGCTATCACTGGCAACGTTGTGAGGATAGGGTTGTCAGCCACTCAGGCGCCTCTCGATCTCATTGCAACGTATCTATGCGGTTATAACAACGGCGAGAGAAGACCCTTCGAAATAATTGAATCAGATATCAAGAAGTCGTTAGATCTTAAAGTCCTGACACCCGTCTCTGATCTTACTAAGGTCAGCTATGAGGTTGCCAATGAAAAGATGTATGATATCCTCACAGACCTGATCAAGAAGCACAGAACAACCCTGATTTTCACAAATACCAGGAGCGGGACTGAACATGTAGCGATCAGGTTGAAGGCGAGGGGAATTGAAAGCATCGAAGCACACCATTCTTCCCTTGGCAAAGAAACGAGGTTTGATGTCGAGAACAGGCTTAAGAACGGTGAGCTTCAGTGCGTGATAACATCTACTTCCCTGGAATTAGGGATAGACATAGGATTCATTGATCTTGTTATACAGATTGGAAGCCCTAAATCTGTCTCAAAGGGTCTGCAGAGAATAGGAAGATCCGGGCATGGCCTTGATGTTTTATCGAAAGGGAGATTTGTTGTTTTCGAACTAGATGATCTGGTGGAATGTGCCGTGCTTACGAAAGCTGCCTATGACAGGGAAATAGATAGGGTGACTGTACCTGAAAATTCTCTTGACGTCCTGTCACAAGTCCTTGTTGGAATGTCACTTGAAAAAGCATGGGGTGTCGAAGAGGCCTATGATCTTCTAAAGGGTTCCTTTGCATATCATAACCTTGATCATGATGACTACATGAACACGTTAAGGTATCTGGCTGGTCAGGTCGAGGACCAGACAATTTATTCCAAGATATGGCTGGATGAAGCCGATCAAAAATTCGGCAAGAAGAAGAGCTCAAGGATGATCTTCTTCATGAATGTCGGCACAATACCGGAAGAGGCAGATTACCAGGTAATGAATGAGGCTGGAAAGCATCTTGGTCAGCTGAGTGACAAGTTTGTTGAACGCCTGAAACCTGGTGATGTCTTTGTACTTGGTGCCAAGATCCACATGTTTCTGAGCACACGAAGAAACAGGGTAATAGTCAAGGATGCAACTGGTATGCGCCCGACAGTTCCATCGTGGACAGGAGAGATGCTCCCGAGAAGTTATGATCTCGGCGTCCTCGTCGGCAAGTTCCGGGAGGAAGTAGCGAGGAGAATAGACAGAGGAGAGGAAGTCGAGGACTGGCTTGAAAGGGAATACCGGCTTGACCGGTCAGGCGCAATTAGTATAGCATCCTATATCCGGTCACAAAAAAACTTTGGGATCCCTACTGACAGGCACCTTCTTGTAGAGGGATACATAGACGATTCGAATCTTTTCAACACAATCTATCATGTGCCGCTGGGTAGAAGAGTGAACGATGCACTTTCGAGGAGCTTTGCACTTGCAATTACCAATGAATTTTCCATTAATGTTAGAATCAGTGTTACTGATGATGGTTTTATGCTCACATTTCCACAGAAAGTACCGATAAGGGATCAGATCAGCCTTGTAAAGAAAGCGGACTTCAATGATCTTGTGAAGAGGTCAATAATCAACACTGAGGTCTTCAAACAGAGGTTCAGGCATTGCGCGACAAGGTCATTGATGGTTCTCAGGAAATACAAGGGGTTCGACATATCCGTGGTAAGGCAGCAGCTGAGAAGTGACAAGGTCCTGCGAACCCTCGGTTCGATGGAGACTTTCCCTGTTATCAAGGAGACTTATCATGAGATAATGAATGATATGATGGATGTCCCAAGAGCTAAAAGTTATGTCGATTCCGTGATAAAAGGCGGGCAGTATTCGATAAATGATTATTCACACGAGGGTAGCCCGTTCTCGTATGGCCTCATACTTGCAGGAATATCAGACATTGTTCTAATGGAGGATAGATCTAAGATACTGAAGGATCTTCAGGGGAAGATACTTGACAGGATTTATTCCGGAAATACAATTTCCTTTATGTTCAGGGATGCAAAGATTGTCGAGAACTATTTCCTGTCTAAGGTTCCAAAAATAGCCAGTAAGGAAGATCTCGTGAGGAATATTGACCATTTTCTCTTTGTCGATCCGCTCAGGAACAGGTTTAATTCCCCATTTCCGTATGCATCGTATGACATCAGGAAAGATATTGAGGAAATTATTCACGAGAGGAAACTTGTATCAGTATTTGCGAAGGCCCCCCAGTGGACATCGATCAATTATTACGATATCGTAAGAAGCGCATTTCAACCTGCTGATGATCTGCCTCATGAATCCAGGATTATAGATCTTTGCACTGGAAAAACATTCAGGGAGATCAGATCCGAATCAAAGGAGACAGAGCAGGATCTCAGGAACGAGCTTTCCAGTCTGGAGTCTCATTACCTTATCAGAAGAGAGCTAGTGGATGGAAACGTGATTTACTTCAAAAATGACCTGCCTTTCAGTAAAAAGGATAAGATAGAGTCTGTCAAGGAGATGATACGGTTGCTATTAGGGTCGACCGGGCCACTCACTGTTGACGAGATAAGTATCAGGATACCTGTAAGGCAGGAGGATCTTGAGAATGCCCTTTCCCGGATGCTCGATGAAAGATCTGTCAATTTCGATTTTATCACTCCCGTGTTTTCAAAGCAGTATATCCTGCAAGAGGATCTCAATGCCTTGAAGAGCGGGAATACAAACGATATTCAGCAGCTCCGGGTCAACTATCTTACCAGGCGCGTTCCGGATATCAGAGAATATTTTGAAGAGTACGGATTCTCAATGGATGAGTGGTCATACACATCAAGGTGCGCTAATTTCAACAGGGATGACCTGGACAGATTAATTGAAAGTGGATCTGTCATGACTGGGAGAATTATAAGACATAAAGAGACGATAGCTGCAGGATGGCTGATAGATGCCCTTCATTCTTTGAGGTATGAGAAACCGGACAGAAATATTGCCTCC
The DNA here is from genome assembly GCA_021831925.1 of Thermoplasmata archaeon. GTDB lineage: Archaea > Thermoplasmatota > Thermoplasmata > Thermoplasmatales > Thermoplasmataceae > UBA582. Next base: position 9,209 of record JAKBLT010000029.1, on the reverse strand, counting down.
CTGGTTGAGGCAGTTGCTTCTGGCGTCAGGACGGAGCAGGATCTTGCAAGCACACTGAATCTCGATCGCCAGGTGATAAAACAACTTGTCAGGAGTGCTGAGTTCGGCTGCTTGATTGGGCATGGACGGGATAATTCACTGTTTGTGATCAAGGGTCTCTCGGATCCGATAAACAAGAAAGATGCGATTAAAATGATGATCGATAAATATGGCCCGGTATCACTCAATGAACTCTCCTCCTTCTTCTGGTTCTATACAAACAATCTTGAGGGCATGATAGAAGCTGAAAGAAATTATGTTGACGGGGATGTAAAATTTGGAAGCATTCATGACATGAAAGAGAAAAATTCGACAGTCATTTCCGATCTTGATCCGGTTTCCGTCTATCTAAGAAAGGAGTTCAAGAATACAGACACGGATCATCATTTCTTTTACAATGGGAGATCAGTTTTATCGTTCAACATGGAAATAAAAGAGGATACCATGATGTTATCCGAAGGTTTTGTTTCTGATATCGATGGTGCTGCGTCATTTGTTCCATACCTGAAAGATCTTGTAGACAGGAACATTTTCACCACTGTTGTTTATGAAAATGCACCGAAGCAGGTAATTGAACTCGCGAGTTCATCCGGTATACCTGTCACTGAAAAATCCTTCTCGATTGGTGAGATAACCCTTCTTGATATTTCACCTGAAAACCTGCTTTATTATGCTGCCTACAGGGAGGAAAAGTTGCACTCATCACCGGATTCGGTTTACGATAACATAAAGAACTCGCCATTCGGCTTTTTCAATGAGGTGGAGGCATCGTATTCCGGGATATCTCCAGTTCAGCTAAATAGTTACATCAGATCGAGAATTCTGTATACAATAAGGGGAGCGTATGGGCAGTCCGTGTACGGTACAATCGAGACTGCATCCCTTTTCAGGAGTCTGCGAGATCGAAAGCTAACGGAAAATGAGACCCGTGTTCTCCGTCTCGTAATGGAGGCAAACGGAGTATCCGAAAGAGAGGTTATAATGGGCCTCAGAACAAACATATTTGGAATCGGAAGCACCCTGAAGACATTGTTCCTCAGGTCAATTATCGCAAAAGATGCCAACAGAAAGTATATCTTCGTCCCAGAGAAATTTGAGAAAAGGGAAGCTTTCGCTTTATCCATACGCAAATTGATTGAAAGGTTCGGGTTCATAGACTGGGATAGATTTTCACGTTTTGCTGTTTCTGACAGTGACCAGGAAATTTTTGAAGATATCTGCCGTGACATGACGAAAGCGGGGAAAATCTTCAAGGCAAAGATACATGGAGGATCCAAGATCGTTTACGCAACCAGGGATCTGATGAATTTCAGGAAGAAACCGCAGGGAATTCGAATAATAACGCAGAAGGAACTTATTTCCTTATATCTGCAGGACCTCATAAAATCTGCATATGGATCAGGTATGATCCTGTTGACATTGACGAAGAACGAAATATATACATTTAAGGAGAAACAGAAATCTGGATGGATGAGAAAAATATCCCAGCTGTCGGGGGGCAAGATCCCGTCTGATGTAAGACGGGAATTAATGAGGCATGGTTTTCTTCTCAATGAATGAAGTCTTTGAACACTGTAATATTTGCCACTTATGGATCATAACAGTTTATGGGTAAGATTTTATAAGGCCATTATCATTTTTGTATAAGAAATAAGTATGGTGGATTTTCTAATCTTTCTGACCGGTATATCGTTGATACTTTCAATTTTCATGATCGTCGTTGTCGCAAAGGCAATCAGGGTAGGAGGTATGAGGATTTTTCGTTACCTGCTCGCATCTTTCGCCCTTATTCTTATCTCAGATTTTATTCTTATACTGACGGCATTCAGTGTTTTCGGCACAACATATATAGATCTTTTCATTTTTTCCCTGACTGATCTATTTATACTGTTGATTTTTTATTCAGGGGTAGTTAGGGGAAGCTGATCTTGATAGCAAAGGGCGATACCAGGTCGATGATTCTAGATACAATTAACCAGAACCCCGGTCTCCACTTCAGGGAACTCCAGAGGAAATCAGGAATGGCGACCGGTCAGCTTGAGTATCACCTGTATCAGCTCGAAAAGGAGAATGTCATAGTCAAGAAAAAAGACGGGAAAATGCTCAGGTATTTTTCCAACGTTTCCGGTACTTCCATGGAACGGAGTATTGTATTCTATTTGAGGAATAGAATTACGCGGGAAATCATACTGACATGCCTGGCTGGCAAGGGTGCTGCGCCTGCAAAGTATGCGGAAAAGTGGTTACGGAATGCCTCTTTCCGTGAGGAAATAGAAAGGTTAATCGATGAAGGCATAATTGTGAAATCCAAGGATGGCGTTTCACTTACCGACAGGCAGGGAATCCTTGATGTTCTGGCAAAATACAGGGTAAGTTTCCTGGACAGCATGGCGTCAGCCCTGATATCGCTTCTTGGCCCCTAGAATTTTTTCCTTCTGTATGAAACATAGGCTGCGCCAATAAGCAGTAGGCCTGCGACTGAACCTGTTGACAGGTATTCGATGTTATCAACAAGTGTCTGGTATATCTGGTGAAGCTTCTGGTTGACTATCTTGAGGCCGGCTATTGTTTCATTCAGTATGCTGAAGTAAGGATCCTGAAAAATAACAGAACTTTTCTGGTTTGCTGAATACTGGAAACCGAGATATACGCCGCTGAATCTTTTCAGGATATATGCCTTTATTTCCTTTGAAGAATTATTGACTGTGTAGTTTTCAGGCCACCAGAATAAACTCCTCGATTTTTTTATTGTGCTTCCATGCGTAAAAGCAAATCCCATGAATGGAGTAACTCCAAATTGCCCTTCGATGCCATCAAATCTCGGGGTTGTTCCATTTATGGAACTGTTGATCTGCTGAAGCAGCTGCAGTGAGTATGATGGCTCCATACCGAAGAGCGAGGTGGTCAGTGATGGTATAATGACTGTAATATAATTCGAGATATAGAAGGTGGACTGGCTTAAATTCGTAAATTGTGCTGAGTCGTTTGTGTTGTTTGTATTCTGTGCATAAATTGTATCAACTATGTTCTTTGCATAACCCATCTGGACCGACATGGTCACCTGAGGATAGAAGGAGGTCAAATTATCATAGACCCCAGATACATTTCCAAGGGGTTGCATTAATGTCGGTGAAAGTGAGAATGACGAGTTAAAATATGTCACCGAAGCCGCCTGCTTTATATCCCAGTTAACCTTCTCAAGATTTGCACCGAAAACTGATATTGCTCCCGCTGAACCGAAACCCATTCCGTTAAGGTGGAGGGTAAGCAGCAGGTAGGAGTAAGATACAGAGATATCATTCCCCCTGCTTGTATTGACTGAAATTTCCGGGTATGATCCCGTTGTAACACTGACTGGTGTTGCCGCACTGCCGGCATATGCAGCGGGTGCTATCAGAAGAATAAGAACAGCAAGTATTGATAATATTTTCACTGAACTATTAACTCATAAGGTAATTAATGTTTTTTGGTACAAAATCTGAACCGGCTCTAGGACAGCTCTTCCTCGAGTTCCACGATAACCTGGTTGAGTACATCATCAAAAGTAACTCCGGTGAACTCTCTGAGACCGCCTATTTCAGTTCTAAGATGAGCATAAAATGTATCCTCGTCTTTCTCAAATTCAATGTTGCAAATGAGCTCTTCCATGTTATCAGGACGGCAATTTTAACTCAATAATAATCCTTTTGATTTCCATTTACGACAGGTTGGTGAAACAGGAATCACACATCTATAAAGACCCTTCCTGTGTGGTTCTTGCTCCTGATGAAGGAGTATGCCTTCTCTATCTCTGAAAGCCCGAAATGTGCTGTTCCGATATGTTTTATCTTCCCTCTTTCCGCAAGGCGGAGAGTGGATACCATATCATATCTTGTTGAGCTGATGCTCCCCTCTATCCTGTTGCCTTTGAGTATCATCGCTCCGATTGGCAACTCAGCGTTTTTTGGTTCAATGTTTCCAACAACAATCATCCTTCCCCCGAATGCAAGAGATCGGAATGATTTTAGAAAAGTGGGCATACCCACTGCCTCAAGAACGATATCGACCCCATCGCCACTTATATTCTTGACATCCCTGTCAAAGTTTTCGCCGGTAAGCACATAATCTGCGCCAAAGGAGTATATTGCCTCTTTTTTGTCCGCAGAACTGGTATACGCAAATACCTCACAGCCGAGTGCATGGGCGATCTGGATGGCATTGGAACCTACACCACCACTGGCCCCCGTTATAAGTACCCTGGTACCTGTCCTGCAGCCACCAACAACGCTTATCGCATGGTAAACCATGGCAGTGACACATGCCGTAATGGTGGCCATTTCTTCTGGAACGCTGGCAGGAACCGGAACTGCTATCCTTTCCGGTACCTTGACGTATTTTGCATAGGATCCCTGAAGGTTTTCACCCATAGTCTTCTTGTTAGGACACAGATTTTCCCTTCCGGTTAAACAGAATTTACAGATGCCACATGGAATATATATAAGGGTCGCGACGCGATCCCCAACCTTGAAGTTTCTGACATTCGGCCCGGTGGCTATTATCTTACCGGAGATTTCATGTCCAGGTACGATAGGAAATTTAGCCCTGGGGAAAAAACCTGTGTACGTAAGAATATCTCTGTAGCAGACTCCTGTCTGCTTCTGCTCGATGACAATCTCGTCGCCTGCCGGAACAGGGTCTGGAAGATCCTCAACAATTATCCCTTTATTTATGCCCTGCATTACCGCCGCTTTCATTTTACTTAACCCCCGGTTCATCCTTCTTCATTACATTATGGATCCATGCCACTGCCCTTTCTCTTGCTTTTCCTGCTGATTCCTCGATCAAAGATCTACCGGAACTTAAATACTGGATCAGGAGAGATTCATACCTGCCGCCGCAGTCGCATTCCGGAATTCTGGAACCATCAGGCATTACAAGTACGTTATGGCATTTGTTGCACCGAAGAACATCCTTACGCGACGAGAATTTACCTTTCTTTGTGATGGGATTTCCCGCAATCTCCACAATGTCCATTGAAAAATCGACTGTCTTTCCGGAAGCGATTGAAGTCCCGACACCGAAAGAATCTGCGCCTGCATTTCTTAGAACGATGATATCCTGAGGAGTCAGGCCTCCTGAGACCATTATCCTGACATCCTTGAAGCCCCGAAGGTCGAGTTCCCACCTTACTTCCCTTATAATGTTTGCAAAATTTCCTCTTCTTGAAGAAGGTGTGTCCAGCCGCACATATTTCAGGTTAGGGAGAAGTCCAGCAGCCTTCAAAGCACCAAACTTCTCATCATCATATGTATCAATCAGGACAGTAGCACTTTTTGTCAGGGAAGCAACTGATTTCCACGCTTTTTCATCCCCCAGCAGCAATGAAAGTGCATGAGGCATTGTTCCAACCGGTTCAATACCAAGAATCCTGGCCCCGAGCGAACCGGATACTCCGTCTGCACCCCCGATGAACGCAGCCCTGTCTATCATGGGTGCTATGGATGGGTGCATCCTCCGGATCCCGAAAGAAAAGAATGGTTTATCATCGCATGCTATCCTCACAAGCGAAGCCGCTGTACTTATTCCGGAAGACTGGCATATGAACCCGAGAATGGATGTTTCATACAGGCCTATGTCCCTGTACTTTCCCCTGACTGATATGAAAGGCACCGGGGTGCCGTGGATATCCCTGTATGGTATAATTGTTCCCTCTGGTAATGCAAAGAGATCAACGTTTTTTCCTTTCAATAGCGATATTATCTCATCAAGTCCACTGAATGTCACCCATGGATTTTCAAATGATGATACCGTTACCTCTGCAGTTATTGAATCATCGATGTTTTCAGATTCAAGAATTTTAAGCGCACGCTTGAAATATATATCCGCATTATCTCCCTTTAAAATATCCTTCTCGCTAGACATGTTGAAAGTCATTCAGATTACTTCCCTCCTGAATCCTGACTCATCGATTATATTTGCTCCATAATAACGTTGCATAAATTTTATTGCACTTTCATGATCATTTGGGTCTATGCTTGTGCATAAATCGGATATCACTGTGATCCCGTAATAATGGAAAAATGCTCCTGCTGCCGTGTGCAGTACGCAAATGTCTGTACTTATTCCGGAGATGTAAAGATGCTGGATGGAACTCATCCTTAAATAAAGGTCCAGGTCTGTTCCGAGAAAGGCATCATAATGCCTTTTTGTTATACTGTAGCCTTTCATGCCCTTAAGCTTCGGGTATAGTCGGGATCCATCCGTGCCGATAAGGCAGTGCTCGCCCCATACGCTGAACTCTGGATCTCCAGGGACATGCGTGTCGAGAGTGAAAATAACGGTAATCTTCCCCTCCAGATCCTTCAAAATTTCGGCGGTTCTCTCCGCTACCTGAATTCCTTTCTCTGAACCGAATCTACCGGTAACAAAATCGTTGACAAGATCCACGATTAACCAGGCTGATTTCACTGCCTTTTTCTCCATTTCGTCATGCCACCTTTATCCTCAAGTTCTATACCTGCATCCTTCAGTTTTTCTCTCAGTTGATCCGCAAGACTGAATTCCTTCTGCGCCCTGAGTTGGTGCCTGAACGAGATAATATTCTCCATTAACTTATCCAGCATAGCGAAATCCGATTGTGTATCAATAAATCCTAAAAATGAATTGACATCTTCCATGAAATCAAGTATTTTTGCAGTTGATTCATGGGAAACCGATTCCATGTTTTTATTCACCTCTTCGGAAAGCTCATTCAGGATTGCATATACAGACCTGAAGTCAAAGTCGTTTGATGCAGCTCTTATAACCCGCTCCCTGTATCCTTCCACGGACATATTGAAATCGCCAAACTCTCCTCTCGATTTAAGGTTTTGATAAAGCAAATTGAGTCTGTCGACATTTACCTTTGCCTCATGCATGGATAATTCGTCGAAAATAATTTCAGATCTGTAAGATGCATTAAGCAGTAGATATCGAAGAGCAAGCCCCCCATATTTCTCACATGCCTCCCTTACCGTAATAATGTTACCGGCGGATTTGGACATCTTTTCATCCTTTATGTTCAGCATTCCAGTATGCAGCCAGTATCTCGAAAGATATTTTCTGTTGCTGAGGGATCGCATTATTGCAATCTCGCCTTCATGATGCGGGAAGATAAGGTCCGAGCCCCCACCATGGATATCGTAGGAATCGCCGAAAAATGTCCGTGTTATAGCAGTATCCTCTACATTCCAGCCCGGCCTTCCTTCGCCATACGGGGAGGGCCATTTCGGTTCGCCAGGTTTGGCAAGCTTCCATACTACAAAATCACCCGGGTTCCTCTTATTCTCATTCATCCTGTGCCTCACTGATGAACGGTTTTCTGCTGTTACCTGACGGGATAATTTTCCATAATCCGGGAAGGCGTCGATGCTGAAGTATATACCATCATCCATTCTGTATGCAAAATGCCTTCGAAGCAGCGATGAAACCTGTCTCCGTATTTCAGGTACGTAGTCAGATGCAAGTGCATAATATGTTACAGAATCTATTCCTAACAGAGCGGTATCCTCAATAAAATCCCTGAAATATTTTTTTGAAAGTACTAGAGGATCAACCCCTTCTTCACTCGCCCTGTTTATTATCTTATCGTCAATGTCGGTGATATTTTGCAGATAGAAGACAGAATAACCTATGAATCTCAGAAATTTGACTGCTGCGTCGAAGAAAGCGAATGTTCTGCCGTTTCCAACATGTATCCTGTTGTAGACAGTTGGTCCGCAAACAAACACGTTAAGCCTGCCATGATGCATAGGAACCAGATCCTCTGTCTTCCTTGTCATGGTATTATATAATCGCATTATCAGCGCAAAATAGCTAACGGATTAATATAATCATAGCTTTGTTTTCTGCATCTGTTCTGCAACTGCGTCTGAGATATAGAAGGAGCCAACAGTCAGTACACGATGTTTCCTGATGTCCAGGATTGTGACAGATGCTGTTTCTATCCTAATCCCGGCAGCAGAAGGTTCGTCCAGAAGACCGATGAAATAAGAGGTAAGTGATTTAATCGGGCTCTCATGCGACACAAGTACGCAGGTTCCCTCTCTTTTCTCGACTACGTCAAGCATCCTCTGCCTCATGCTCTCCCACGTCTCCATTCCCGACTTTCCTCGTGAGAGGGGGGGTATTGAGGCGTAATAGTTGCCATGAAAACTACCGAGACCTGCCTCTGTGATTCCATTCTCTACCTTATACGGAACGTTGATTTTCTTTGACAGTATCTCGGCCGTTTCTCTTGCCCTCAGTAAGGGACTGGACAGAATAAGGTCAACTTTCAGCTTGCTGATTCTTTCTGCAGTAAATTCAACCTGGCCACGGCCGATCTGTGTTAAATGATACTTTGAATCCGGATCATGATCGAGTATCTTCAGGACATTTGCTTCGCTCTCGCCATGCCTTATGAGAATTGCATAATCCATTTTATCCTGATATGTCACCAAACGTATAAATCTACATAGCAAGAATCAACCAAAGGACGGAAATTCCTGCAATGAGGACAGGTATCGTAACTATTACTCCTGTTTTCATGAACCTTGCGATATCTATCCTCTCACCCTTTCCACGCAATATATTCAGCCATAAAAGTGTTGCAAGTGACCCTATTGGCGTCATCTTTGTTCCAATGTCGTTTGCAAGTACATTTAGAAAAACAAGTGATTTCAGGTGGATCGAACTGATCGTAATATTTACCAGAATCACAGAAGGCAGGTTATTCATTACGGAAGCAAAAAATGAAATTACGAAACCTATGGCGAGATAACCTGCCAGTGACGAATTTCCATAAAGCTCAAGGAACAGGCTTCCAATGTAAAGGGAAAGGCCGGTCTTGGCCAACGCATAAACAACAATAAACATGCCAAATGAGAAAAATATGATCGCCCATGGCGTCTTTCTTAACAGGAAAGAAGATTCAGTGCATTTTCTCTTTATCGCTATGACCGAGAATAGAAAAACGGAAGGTATTGCTATAAATGATATGGGAACAAGGTAAGAGCTTGCTATTGCATATGCGACTATCAGTGCACCGGTAAGGAAGAAAGCTGCCATGAAGAGCGGCCTGTCCCTGACGAAAGAATCCGGGTCAGGTAACAGGTTTACATCAAACCTCGAGCCAATTGATTTTTTAAACAGCAAAAACAGAAGCAAAGAAC
>JAKBLT010000028.1:0-12965 GCA_021831925.1 Thermoplasmata archaeon | reverse complement strand
AAAAATTATGGAAAAAGCCAAAATTTCGTAATATATTGAGACTTTGAAAATGAGGCTTACGGTTTTAGAATACAGTAAAGATCCGATTGAATGTTCAGGGTTGATTGAAATTGATTGGTAGATCAATCAAGGAGGTGTCTATTGATAAACTTACCGAATAACAATGAAAGTATTCATACTTCTTAATGATTATTGGGTATGATTATCAATGAGGTAAATTCTCTTCTGAACAGGATCTGTTCTATTTCATTCAGGGATGGGGATAAACTTGTTGTTTTGTCCGGAAAGCATGATTTCTACGGGGTCGCTAAGCTGAGGGTGAAGGATAAGAGCGCATTCGTTATTACAAATATTCCAAAGAACCAGGACTTATCAGAATCAGCATTGAATGATATAAGAGCGTTAAAGCTGAGGGAAACAGAAGAATCGTTTCTTGGAAAGTGGGATGTGGCAGATTCTGAAACTGTTGAATTATTCCAGTCTCTGATTTCCATATCTTCTGTGGTTATTGATACAGTAATTGTCCATGGCGGAAAAAGGACAATAATATTCAGGTATCATGACACTGATCAGCAGAAAATATCGGCCATACTCCTTGCTCCAAAGAAATTTTCCATGTTCCAGGTTAATCTGATGGCGGAAAATGCAGCCTTAAAGCATTATAGAGATTTTCTGCCTGATAATTTCCAGTTGAATTACTATGAATTGACAATGTCAGTTCCACCCTCGTCGATGGACATAAAAGGGGATTATGTAATAGCTACTTTTGGTAATAACTGGTACCGCGAGGTGAAATATCTCCTCAACGACAGTATTCAGGCTGTTTATTACGAAAAGAGCAACCTTATAAGCCGTCCCAAGGAGCTTACGTCAATTTCCGACAGAGACCGAATATATGAGATGACATTCAGGAATCCCCTTGTTTCATACGTTTTTGACAAGACGACAGAAAGACTGGTTGCAATACTTGGTATGCTTCACAGTATGATTGGAAAGAACTTCACCATGGGTGTGATTATACCAAGCTGTGTGGCAAATGAGTTCCATGGCATAATTGCCGAACTTGCGGGCAGCTTCCCGGACTGGAAGATCAATCTCACACATGCATCAGAAATATTGTAGTCAAGCAGTCTTCTTCTCCTTCCTGAATTCTGCAAATATTCTTCCAAGCGGATAATCTGCCTTGTCGACAAACCTGATGATGTTTGACAGATTAGGATGCACTGATTTTATTGAGTCATAGATGGATACTGATATCTTTCTTAAATCGAAATGAGCCTGAGGCGTTGAGCGGAGTTCTGTCAGGTAACATGCCTCTTTTAGATTCACTGATACGTAGATGGGATATCTGTATGCGTAAGGGATCACATATTGAGCAATTTCGTATCCATTCTTAACTGAAATTTTTTCCCATAAGACTGCCGCTCTTTTCATGAGTAACGCGAAATCAGAAAGAAGTTTCTCATCGTTCCGGATTGATACGGGGGTGTCATACCCACTCTTTGGGTTCAAAAAGCCCCTTATTATGGTCATCATCCGGTGTCTCTGAAGATCCCGGAAGGCACCGTAATTTGTTGAAATAAGAAACTGATAGACAGGTATCTCAAACTCCCTTGATGGTTTGTTCCTTCTGTTCTTGCGCATTTCAGCCTGTTTATTTATGAATGAAATCACATCATCCCTGTTCTGAACGGTCGATCCAGTTTTGATGGAATATGCCAGGCCAATCTTCTTTAACTCCTCTTCTTCGGTGTTAAATGAGATTAATTCAACAGTCTCATGTTTAATTGATTGGGGATCCGATCTGAATGATTCCCTTTCTCTTATATAATCTATGTTTGATCTGCCATAATCAGAAGTGGCTGCATTGATTATCTCAGGGAATTCTGGAAGCAATTCATTATAGATGTCATCTGCCAACTTCAGGGCCTCAGTCAAACCGGTTGCTTTCATTTTCGATACTAGATGGATGAATCCCCTGGCATTGCCAGATATTCCTAAATTTGTGAGTGTTGAGGCGGGCAGTATATATCTGAGATCATCAAGAGCCCTTGCCCTGATAGCACTGCTATAGGCCTTCTGTGCGAGTTCTTTTTCGTTTCCGGATAGATCTGAATAGAGGGATTCCGAGGAATCTTTCCTGTTAGCGAATGCGCAATTCTCGATCGGGTTGGTTTTTTCAAAATATCCTGTAACTTGACCATAACATTCTGAGTAGAAGATGAAAAGATCTCTGCAGAGATCATCATATTCCGTTTGCAGGTTTCCATTTATACCTGCCTCTTCCGCTGATAGAAAGAGATATCTTCCATTTACTTTTTTGTCATATCTTACATATCTGGAGGATTTTTCTATAAAAGATAGACCAATGCGGAGGTCTTCCATCATCTTACTTACAATGTTTGAAACACCCTGCACACCTACCTGAGCGAAAACCAGCTCCGCTACAGACTCATCGCCATAGTCGCTGAATACGCGCCTGTAGAACTCTGAACCCCTTTCTGAGTTTGCAGCGAATTCTTTGTCGTATACTTCTCTAATGTCAAGTGATGCAGTCCTGCTATACCTTGAAATAAGAGCACCGCGATCGATGCCCCTATCTGCAGTTATAAGGAAAACATTTCTATCCCGGTTGGAAAATGCTTCCCTCTTGTCGACCATTTATCTCTTTTTCTTCCCTTTCTGGTCGTTCCTTCCTGAGCCCTTCGCTGGGACAAAGTAAACATCCGTTGGACTGAATGATTGCAGTCTCTTGAATTTTGCAACCACCGGCATGCCGACATACATATCATCCTGGTCTGCACCGATTAGCCTTGCCATGAAGAGAGAGTCAATGCCCTCAAATTCAACCATTATCAGGTTGAATGGGGTCTGTGGAAGGAAAACTTCGCTACCGAAATAACATGTTGTAAACGAATGTATTTTTCCGGTTTTTGGCAATTCTACCCATTCGGTTTCAGCGCCGCACATCATGCAGTGGGACCTTGGTGTTCCATATCCGTAACCACATTTTTTGCACCTGCTTCCCATAAGTTTCTTCTTGCCAAGTGCCCTGAAGAACTCTGAGTCCTGTGCGAAACTGTGGATGTAGTCTATCGAATAGGTTGATTTGACAACAAGTGGATCTATCGTGTAAACTTCGGTCCCAGACTGACTCTCTTCCATCTTTGCATCAGGGTTTATCGTCATTTTGGCACCTCCATGATGGATACTGTAACATAAGTTCCGGTGCCTGCATGACTATGTATCAGCCCGCGTTTTGGATTCTTCAGCTGAAGCTTGTCGTCCTTGAAGTGTTTCTTGATCGTCTTCTGGAGCTGCCAGAACATGAAGACACCCTGCATTATTCCAGTTGCACCAACCGGGTGACCGCATGCAAGCAGGCCGCCTGAGAAGTTGACAGGAATCTTACCATTAAGCTTGGGTTTGCCCTCATCTATGAACTGCCCACCCTCTCCATATTTGCACAGCCCAAGATCCTCATAGGTCTGAATCTCAGATGATGTGTATGCATCGTGCAGCTCGATTGCATCAATCTCGTTCAGCGGATCTGTTATGCCAGCTGCCTCATAAGCTTCCTTTGCGGCAGATCTCCCGGCCCTGAATGAATGAATACCGGGATATTTCAGATCTCTGTAGTCTGACGGCTTCTCATTTGGAAGAAGTGGAACCTTGCCAAACGGTCTGTCTGCGAGCCTCATAGTATCCGTCCCGGTACCGATACCTGTTATTTCGATCGGATGCTTTGTTATCTCAAACGCCTTCTCTTCAGATGCGAGTATTGCAACGGCAGCACCATCAGACATTGCGCACACATCCAGCCTTGTCAGGGGATATGCTACCATCGGCGATTTCCTTACGTCCTCTACTGTAAGCTTCATCGGGCTCTGGGCATATGGATTGTGAAGGGCGTTCTCGTGATTCTTGATCGAGACTTTGGCAAGTTGCTCAACGGTGGTTCCGAATTCATGCATATGCCTGACAGCCATCATGGCATAATATCCCGTATAGAACCCGCCAACCGGATAATCAAAGTTGGTATCACTTGCGAGAGCTATGAACTCATTTCCCTTCCATGTATTTACATGTGACATTGATTCAAAGCCGTAAACAACACAGGTGTCCATCCTTCCGGAAGCGACCTCCTCATAACCTGTCTGGAAGGAAAGGCCGCCAGTGGCTCCTCCGCCCTCGACCCTTTTGCTGGGTTTTGGTGTCAGACCCAGATAATCCTGGACCATTATACCTGACATCAGCTGCCTCTGAAAATGATCTGAAAAATATGAAGCTACAGAACCGTCTATGTCGCTCAATTCAAGCCCAACGTCATTCATAGCATAGTCGAATGCCTTCTTCACACGCAGTCTAAAATCCATTTCCGGAGTTGCTTTTGCGAATTTAGTTACACCGCCGGAAACCATGTATACCTTTCGTCCTTTATGCTTCATGAAAACCTTATGTAGATTCCTTTACTCTTTATAATATTAATCCTGCAGTGAATTGCAGCTAGAAAATTATATCAGTTTACCGCGCATACACTTGACATGAAGGCTATTGTAATTGGCGGCTCGGGTTTTATTGGCAGCAATGTGGCCATGTCGCTTGACGCTGAGAAAGTCGTATACTACTCCAGGCATGAAAATGAAGTTCTCAATAAAAAGGGAGTTGAACATATTACTGGTAGCGTTGTTGAAACTGAAAAACTCCAGGAAGCTGTTAAGCAGTTCGATATGATAGTATATTCAGCTGGAATATTCAATGATCCACAGCAGACGCATGACGACGTAACATTGAAGGGAATAAAGGCAGTCGTTGATGTGATCAGAAAACAGGATACTGGGCAGAAGCTGATATTTTTCTCTGCTATAAACACGGATTATGGAAGCTCCGAGTATTTCAGGTTAAGAAGAATTACAGAGGACAACGTGAACCTGGCAAAGGAGAGCCTCACGATCAAATTATCAAACATTTTTGGAGAGGGAGATCGGATAACTGGCGAGATCTTGAAAATTGCGCGATCTCCAATACACAAGATGCCGGCAGGTAAGTCCCTGGCGCCTGTCAGTATATCAGATCTTGTCAAAGTACTGCAGTCTTTCCTCACATACAAGGGAACAATTTACGTCTGCTCAAAGGAGGATATTTCCTTAAGCAGTGCCGTGAATATTGCAAGGAATATAATTGGCGGTAGGCCTGCAAAGGGTGTGGAAAATAAAAGAAAAATACCGAAACTTGTCTCAAAAATGGCTGAAAAGGTTGACATTCCTGATTGGAGACTTATGGATCTTACACTGAACTATTATAGGGAAAACACGTCTCTATACAGAAGCGTAAAAGATCCAATGAAATTTGTTGATTACCTGAAGGAAAAGGCTAAAGCATAACGTGACCAATTGCTTCTCTGTATGTATGCACACTGAGTTTTTTTAGATATTTTATCGTGTAAGGGTCTATTTTATTCTCAAACTTTTCCATGTTTGAACATTTAAGAAGCATGGACGATGCATTTCTCATGTGAGCACTCGCCGCGAGAAGGTTCGCTGCTCTCTGATCCCCTGAACTCAGTTTTTCCTTGAGATCAAGCCATACTTCGTCGGCGTGGTTGAGCATCTTTCTATTCTGATCGCTGAGCCTGACATTCGGATCTTCTATTCCCGATACAATGGTATCAAGCATATCAAGCAGGGATCGCGTTTCGTTCAATTGCTTTCCAGTTGATACTGCAAGGCCTAGAAAGGATTCTGAGAGCCTCACCTCAGACAGGAATGAGAAATACGGGTGATCAAGGGGAAGGTCTGCATCTACAAGCTCACAATACTGCTCGTTCGGATTTTCCTCGTCAGGCATAAAAGTGAATTGGCTGCACACTAAAAGAGTTTTCACGTTTTCTCAATACATGAAATACCTGAAAGGAAAATAGCCCCGGGCAGATTCGAACTGCCGTCGACGGGTCCAGAGCCCGTAATGCTTGGCCACTACACCACAGGGCTTTTAGGTGTGGCTACGCCATCCTTTCTGCTGGAATACTTAGAACCCTAATTAATCTTACATGCAAAATTTTCCATGGTAAATAACGGAATCTGTTTTTTTATGCGCTATTCTATGCTTTTGTTAGAAGTATTGATTCTGAATCTAAGAATAAAATAGCAGATTCGTTAAATTATTTAGGGTGTGAACCTTCATGAAGATGTGAAGAACTGGAGCGGACACATCATATTTCCAAGCAATTTCCAGTGGAAGGAACTTGAAAAAGTGTTTCCAGAGATCTGGGAGATTTTTTCCAAGGATGCAAGGCCAACGGTAGAGGAAGTTCAGTATGACCAGGCTAATCTGTATCTCAACCTGGAGGAGATAAGAAACAATAAGAAACCCTTTGGATACATCAAAGAAGGGGCAAAAAACAGGTTACTTTTTCCGATGGACAGGAAGGAGATGATAATATATAGGGGGCTCCTTTCAGAGAACATCAGGGACCTGACAGAAGAGGTCGCCAAAATACTGAGAAATGCAAAAATAAAGTTCACAATTGAATACGACAAAATGCTTCTGCAGGAAATCCGGGCAAGGCGCAAGTAACTTTCAAGAATAATTATATCTAATCTTGCGATACCGGAGAGATGGTCAGCAGGATAAAGGTAGTCAATGATGTGGGAGAACTTGTTTCCATTTTCCATGCTGCAGATTCTGAGGTAAAGAGAAAGCTTCTAATTGATCTTGCCACCGGCTGGATTACGATTCCTAAAATTGAGGAAAAATACGGCATGGAGGGGAAGAGAGCACTTCATTATCTTGACAAGATAAAGATGACCGAAAGCCAGTGGGTGACCAGTGAAAACGGGCCAGAAAAGGCTTATCATACATATTACACCAACGTCCAGATAAATCTTATAGGCGGAATGGAGGAACTTGCGGACATAATTTACGCAACGACCATGAGCGAGAAGAAGCTTGAGGAATATGAGTCGAAGATCAAGGAAATGATCGTACCTGGAGAAGGTGTTTTCCTGGGTGATGTCGCTGAAAAACTTCAGTTTTCCCAAACACTCCTCAGGGGACTTATAAAGAGGTCTTCTGATCTGACTATTAAAGGTTTCAAGATTGATCTTGTTCAGGAATAATTGTGAGGTAAGATGATAACTGTCCTGAGAATCGGGCACAGACCTGCAAGGGACAAAAGGATCACAACGCATATCTGCCTCACAGCGAGAGCTTTTCTGGCTGATAAAGTCCTGGTGGATTTCAAGGATTCAGATCTTGAAGCAACCATAAACGGAGTGACGGGGAGATTTGGAGGATCGTTCAGTGTTAAATCCGGGGTTAACTGGCGATCATTTCTCAAGGAAACAGGGTCTGTAAAGATACATCTTACAATGTATGGAATGAATCTTAATGCGTGCATAGAAAAGATCGAAGAGGCTTATTTAAAAAATCCTGACATGGTGATAATAGTCGGAGCAGAGAAGGTTCCTGGAGAAATTTATGGTCTTGCAGATTTTAATGTTTCAATCACAAACCAGCCACACAGCGAAGTTGCTGCACTTGCATTGTTTCTGGATCGGTTAAATCATGGGTCTGAGCTGGAAAAGACGTTCAATGGTAAAATGAGGATAATTCCAAGCCCAACCGGAAAAGTGGTTGAATCCACTGAATAACATTTTATCCATTATTGCAAATTTCGTATATTAGGGTCAATCATGATATATATTTTTCATGAATATCGAAAGACGTGAAAAAAATCGTGGTTTTTGATTTTGACGGCACAATAACGACCGGGAGTTCACATTATATCTACTGCGCCAACATTATAGCCGATAACCTTGAACCACCATACGCAAATGCTTTTTTGGATGAGGTCAACAATTCTTTCAGTGGAAAGAAACCGTTTATTGGAGAGGATGGATGGGATCTTTTGAACAGGATTTCAAGGAAGTATTCTGACCGTAACCTGTTTGAACCTTCCTTTCATCAAACCAGGAGGCACATGCTACTTAATATCCACAAAGGGGACCTCTCTGAAAATGTAATCAGCCTTCTGAAAGATGTCCATTCCCTATGTACTACGGCACTTGCATCTAATTCTCCGGAAGAATATGTTAAAGGTTACTTAGACAAACTGGATCTGGAGAAACATTTTGATTACGTCAGATTCAGTGCTAAAAAACCTGAAGGCTTGATTGATCTTGTTTTTTCAATATCAATGGGAACAGATCCTGGGGATCTGAAGGTTCTGAGTGTTGGAGACCATTATGTTAATGATATTCAACCTGCGCTAAGGATGAAGTGGGACACGGCATTCATAAACCCGTTTCATCTTGACAGCAGAGGATCCACAGTTTCTGGGCAATCTATTTCAGATCTATCTGAATGGATAGTTTCATGGTGTAAGATGTGATATGTATCAGCTATTTCAGTAACTTCTCGTTCAATAGCGGATCTTCAACCCTGTTACCATTCCTGAAAAACAGGAGCTTGCTGCGGTCGAATGATATGCCTATTTGTGATCCTATCATACTTGAATCGATTAATTGTGTTCTAGCCCTTATTCTAGCGCCATTTAAATCCATAGTCACAAGATAACCATAGCCAAGGAACTGTATATTTGTTATAGAGGCTTTTAGATCAGAAGACTGCAGATCTTCAGAAATTGATACATCCTCCGTACGAATTCCCAGTGTATCAAAATCCATGTCTATTTCCATGTCCTCGACTGCCTCCGCAGGAATCAGGTTAAGGCCACCCAAAAAAGTGGCCGCGAACTCGTTGACAGGCTTACGATAGATCTCAAATGGTGATCCGGTCTGCACGATCCTGGAATTATTTAGGATAACTATACTGTCACCGAGAGCCATTGCCTCGTCCTGGTCATGTGTTACATGAATGGCGGTGATCCCGGATTTTCGCTGTGTCTCCTTAAGATAATCCCTGAGATCTATCCTCACCCTGGTATCCAGGTTTGAAAGTGGCTCATCCATTAGTAGAATTTTTGGGTTCTTGACAAGAGCCCTGGCAAGAGCAACCCGTTGCTGCTGTCCTCCACTTAGCTGCTTCGGTAACTTTCCTTCCTGTGATTCAAGTTCCATGATTTTCAGAAGATTGCTTACCCTGGAACTTATGTATTCGTCCTTGTAGTGCTCCACTGTGAGTGGCATGGCTATATTATCGTAGACCGTAAGATGCGGGTATAATGCGTAATTCTGGAAGACGAGCCCAACTTTCCGCTTCCACGATGGCAGATCTGTAACATCATTTCCACCGATCACCACCTTACCCCTGTCTGGTGTTTCCAAACCTGCCGCGATTCGAAGCAGTGTGGTCTTTCCAGAACCAGAAGGTCCAAGAACCACTGCGTAAGTATTTTCGCTGAACTGTAGGCTTTGAAATGATAGAGCGGTGAAGTTGCCAAACTTCTTTTCGATGTCATGCATTTCAAATAGTGAGGTCATCCTACGGTACCCCCAACTCTCCAAAGTTTATCTATTCTCCTCCTTGTAAAATATATCAGTATAATAGAGGGTATCAGGCTTATGACACTTGCTGCAGACAAAACGCCGTAATTAAATGCCTCATGGCCTATTGTTCCGCCTATGAATATGGTAACAGTCTGCGCCCCAAATGGCGCAACAAAGTTCATGTTAAATTGCGAATAAGTTAGGGCCAGTGGAAATATTAGTGCACCCCACGATATGATGAATGAGTACAGTAATGTAACAGATATGCCATCTCCGCTCAACCTGAGAATTACACGGTAAAAAGATGAGTAGACATTCATTCCATCTATATTTGCAGCTTCGTCGAGATGTTTTGGAAATGTTGCATAAAAGTTATAAAGGAGCCATATGGTTATCGGCAGAACAAAAACAGGGTATGCAACGATCAAACCGAGCCAGCCATTGATAAGACCTGCTGACTGTATAACATTATGAACGGGGATCAGGAAAATTACAGTTGGAAGAGAATAAACAAACAGTATGAAAGCAATTATTTTCAATCCTCCTGTCCGGTGTCTTGAAATAGAATAAGCAGCTGGTGCCCCTATTATGAATACAAGAACAGCGGTACCTAAGGAAACAATCACACTTGTTATGAAGTACGGTTCACCAACTATAAAACTGTAAAGATAGTCTGAGAATGTGATAACAGAAGGAATTATAGCTGGCGGAATTGCGATTATCTCTTTGGGCGTTTTAAACGATTCCAGAATAAGCCAGGCAAAAGGCAGCAGGAAGAAGATCAGGTATAGGGCGGTAAGTAGTGCAGCAACAGGCTTGGGTATTTCCCTGTTTGGTAGAAATCTGAAACTAAACCTTGTCCTCCTTCTCTTTTCGCTTAAAGTCAGTTTCACAAAAAGGATCGAAATCAACGTTGAAACAAGAGTCATTATAACCATTAGAACTGCAGCCTGTCCTGCCTCGCCTGTAAAGAACAGACTGTAGGAAAAGTAAGCTATATCCAGTGTGGCAAAAGGCGGGGAAACAGTCTTTGCGATGTATATCGGGTCAAATGTAAAAGAGCCGTATAGAATCATGAGAACGGTTGCAGAAAGTATGCTTGCCTTAATGTATGGGAGATCCACGCGTGCCAATTTTCTGAAGCCTATAAGTCCGTCCATATGTGCAGCTTCCTCGATGTGTGGAGGGATGGCTTTAAGACCTGAATATATGATTAGAGTTGCTAGTGGAAGACTGCTCCAGACATCTATCAGAACAATGCTCCATGGTGTTGTGAATAGATCAACCTTATCGATATAGTAGATAAAACCGTATATTGGATTTAGCATGAAAACCCACATAACCGCAGCAGTTACAAGAGGTATGAAAGCTGATAGAAGAATAACAGGGAGAAGGAATGGTTTATTGAGCCGTCTCATAAAGGAAGCAAGCGGGATGGCAAGCAGTATATCCAAGAAAGGAACTGCAAGCGTATATATTACCGTGTTTTCAAAGATCTGGTCCAAATGTGGTATCTTAAAAACCTGGAAATAATTCGTAAAGCCGCTCCACACATAACTTCCATTAAGTGTTTCGGTTTGAAAAGTGAGAATAAAATTTTCAACCATTGGATAAAGTGCAAAAATAAAAAAATAAATAAGGGCTGGCAGTACTAGGATGATCGCCTGTTTCTTTGTTTGCGAAAGCATAGAAACACTTGATCAAAGCTGGATGTTGTCACTCTTGATTGTGCTTACCCATTCACTTGCTGCTACGCTTAGCGCATTTGATGCAGTGGTCTTCCCCGTGAAGTAGTCGTATACCTCGCTGTTGAAGTCGGGTATAAGAGTGCTGAAAAGCGGCGATACCTGTGTTACCACAGCAGCGTACTTCGGGTTGAGGTTTATGGTACTTGAATAATTGAGGAACGAATTAACCCAGCCGAAACCACTCATGCCTTCTGCGGCTTTAAGGCCGTTTGCATTTCCTGGAAGAAAATCAAACTGGCTTATCCCTTTTGCGTATTCCGATGAGGAGGTTGCAAATTCAAGAAATTGAACTGCAAGCGATGTGTTCTGGGAGTGCGGATTTATTCCCAGCAAAGTCGGTGAATAACCAGTATAACCGCCCGGGAGAAGAGCCACACTGTAGTTCCCTGCTACGCTTGAAATTGAGCTGTTAGAATAATCTGGGAAGAAGCTTGACCAGGCAAGACCGATTGCATAGTCACCTGTTTCAAAGTATGACAGCTGCTCACTGTATCCAACGGGTTGGACTGACACAGACGGCTCGAATTGAATCAGGCTCTTGTATGTAGTAAGTGCGTTGACAGCTGCACTGTTGTTGAATGAAACATTGAATTTTCCGCTCTGGTTACCGAAGTATGTCCAGTAATTGGGCGAAGAATTTGCCGGAACACCCGATGAGGAATTACCTGCCAGGAAAGGATATGCAACATTATAAAATGCGTCAATAATTGAATGCGATGAACTGTCTGGAAACATCAATGCATAATGATCACTGTGTCCGTTAAATGAAGTGGATGTATTAATGAAGCTTGCTGCATCGTAGAGTGCGGTCCAGTTCTTGTATGTGCTGGGCTGAAAACTGAAATGGTATTTAGATTGAAATTCATTCTGTAAGGTGGTGTTATCAAATATCTTGTTCTGATAAACAAGCATATAACCGATTACAGTGTGAATAGGTATTCCGATTGTCTTCAGGATAGTTCCATTTGGTGCTATGCTGTAGCCTCCTGAGTACATATTCCCTTCAATAAAGTTTGAACTGTCAATTGTTCCCGGAGCTCCAGTTGTGCTTGTTGGAATATTATATAAGTAAGGTGCCAGTGTTGGAGCCTGTGACGCGTAATACATTACAATATTCGGAACTGAAGCGCCGCCCTTCAGCGCAGTTTCCTCTGTTGAGAGAAGATCTGAATACCCGGCTGTCGTTACGTCAACCTTAACATTGGGGTTCTGCTTCTCAAAATCAGTTGCAACCATGGTGATATATTGCTGCGTCATACTGCCGCTACCCACGAGGATCACAAGTGTTGGTGTTTTCTTGTGATCCAGTTCAATGACCGCGAAAGCGGCAACTATTACTATTATTGCAATAACCACAGCAATAATCATTCCCTTGGGGCTTTTCTTTTTTAGATTAGAAGGATTTGAAGAATCCATGCTGAGGTAAAAGTAACGATAAATAAAGTATTATCCTATATAAAAGATTGTCGAAATATAGGTCTATAGAGAAATATGTTTAATTGGCTTTACAATCTATTTCAGGCTTTATTTGCATTTTCCGTCTAATTTCTGAAATACGCTATTATCAATTGCGAAGGGAAAGAATTAAAATTGTGTCTAGCATAACGTAAATTCCAAGGGCCGCCGTAGCTCAGTGGTAGAGCACCCGGCTGTTAACCGGGCGGTCGTCGGTTCGATCCCGACCAGCGGCGAGGGGCCGTAGCTCAGCCTGGCAGAGCGCCTGGCTCATAACCAGGTGGCCGTCGGTTCAAACCCGACCGGCCCCATT
>JAKBLT010000027.1:0-14749 GCA_021831925.1 Thermoplasmata archaeon | reverse complement strand
TTGCCAAAGGCATGCTCCACTTCACTGGTTTCCACTGTCGCACCCGGACACCTAATCTTTAATGAATATAACTATGTTTACCTCATTGCCTTAAAAAACAAAGATTCAGTTGACTTTTTATGATAAGGCGACCAATAAGTATTCAAATAAGATAAATAATGTTCCCACTTAATAACCTGTTAGAAGATGTCGAACTTGAGTTTTAAGTTATAATCGGATTGGTTCCAGTCAGTAAATGTAGCATTATATTAAACCAATCAGGCAAAATTAAATTAGACTGATATAGATGGTGACATGTGCCCTTTAGTTCCTATTTTACAGATTTTATATTTTTGGTAATAGGATTTTCAATTTTTATTGACATAATCATTCTCATTGGTTCATACAAAGTAAGAAGGATAAGAAAGATCAGATTGGTAAGTGGAATTTTCTTGATTTCCTTGATAGTCTTAGTATATTTGATCTCTATGTTGCTCAACCTTCTTGGTTATGTTTCCTTTTCTGGTTCCGAGGCAGGGGTATTGCTTGCTTTTTCAGTGCTGGTGGTATTCTATATTGGAATTTTGAGAGGAATGTCCTGAGTGACCAATTTCGAAAATTTCAGGGAAAAACTGATGGAGATAATCTCCAAAAACCCGGGACTGCATTTCAGGGAGCTACAGAGGAGAACAGGTTCAGCGGTTGGAAAGCTTGATTACCATCTTTACCAGCTGGAAAGGGAAGGAAGGATATATTCCAGGAAGGAAGGCGGTAATATGAGATTTTTTTCGAACGAATCAGGCACAATATCCGAGAGAAAAATTGCCTATTTCATGAGAATAAAATATGGAAAGGAAATTTTGGTAGGCGCCCTATCAAATAAAAATTATACAATAGACAAAAATATAAGCGAGAAGCAGAGGCAGATCCTGATTGAGATGGATAATGATGGATTAATCAGAACTGCAGAAGATGGAAACAGGTTAACCATCACGCTGGTGGACCGGGCTGCTCTGATAAGATTCCTAAAGAAATACGGTCAGAGTTTCATCGACTCGATCGCTTTATCAATTCTGAATCTTATTGATGAATTTTAGACCTTTATCCTTCCCTTCAAATGTCTGACAAAAAAACTAAGAAGCACTGCTGCACCTATTGCAAAGCCTGATAGTGTAAAAATAATATGCTGTAAGAAATAGTTTACTGCACCCTGGATAACGTGGGTGATCTTGCTTCCAATTATACTAATTCCATTCACAGACAAGAATGGATCCTGAAGAATCACATTTTTGCCCTGTTTTCCAGCAGCAGTGAAATTATAGACAAGGTATTCATTTTCCTCACCCTGAAAGATTGAGGCCTTATCGGTTCCTGTGAGACCATTATGCAGGAAGTTGTTGGACCACCAGTAAAGTGCCTTGGTGTTGTTATTTGCATTTAAATTCTGCATGGCAATTCCACTGTAGGTTGCATTATTACTGGTCGCGCTAACATTTTCATACATGAGGCCCCTGGAATCCTCCGATCCTCTGAGAACCTGGATAAGATAAATATTGTATTCACTCAGTGCAACCGGTAAAGTGAAATCGATCGACAATGATGTCTTAATGGTTGATGAGGGTATCTGATTGATGCTGCAGACAGTATTCAATGTTGAATTTTTAACTAGGAGCGACGAGATTGTTCCAGTATATTTCGAAAAGTTAACGTAAGCATTAACGCCCACTGTATAATTGGAGGATGAGACCTGATCCTGTTTTTCACTCGGTACGATGTACTTACTGTAAAAATCGCCAAGATCAGTATCCTTCAGCGATCCCATGAGGAATGAGGATTCATAGCTATAACCGGATGAGGTATTCAGGAAATTCCATGTCTGCTGCTCAAAATTCGCACCAATTACGGTGTTGTTTGTCATCAAAATCATTCCAAAATAGGAAACATTTATGCTGATATTGTTGGAAACATTTATCGTGATCTGTGGAGATTTAGCCAACGTTATGTCGCTTTCCGAATCAGATGCATTTGCAATCTGGGAAAAGACAACAAGAACCAATAGAATGGAAACAGCAATGGCTACAGCAAATTTCGACACGTTTTAAATTTTGTTTCGGCATATATAGATTATGGAACAGATATGTTCCAGTAAGGTTTACTCTTGACAAATTTTTGGGAGATCAGGAGGTGAAAATAATATGATTTCATCAATTATAAGCGTCAAGGCGATACTGGCCGTCATTGCACTCATTTCGGTCGGGTCGGCTGCCGGAGTAACCGCCGGGCCAAGCATTATCCACGATCTTACCGCAACAAATGCTAATTTGACCCAGGCAGAACAGGCCGCAATTACCTATGTCAACGACCACTATCCAGGAAATGGGACATCGAAAATACTGAAAGTGGAAAACGATACAGAGAATGGCACAGCAGTTTTTGATATTAAAGTGCTGGCGCCCAATGGAACTGTATACGTTGTGCAGGTAAGCCAGTCGACTGATACTGTTATCTCAGCACATCCAGCTGAAAACCAGGATATCCAGAAATCCGGGGATACGCAGTCCTCAGACGATGGATCTAATTCAGGCGAAGATAACCAGAATCAGAATAACAACACCGATAATTAAAATCACATCACTTTTTTATATTTTTTATTCTTAATTTAAGGTTTTTTGGATATATTGCCCGGCCACCAGTTATATTTCTGTATGTAAAGCATTATCACAGGGACAAAGAAGGGCCAGCTGATAAACGTATCCACGAGCACACCCAGGGCAAGCCCCACCCCTATTTCATACATTATTGGAATGCCGGTGAATGACAGGGATATGAAAGTGACAAACAACAGGAGACCAAGCGTTATTATCACGCCTCCATTCTCCTCCACGGTTCTGGTTATTGCCTGCTCTGTGGTTTCTCCCTTCAGCATTTCCTCTCTTACTCTCGTTATCATGAATATATCATAATCCAGGCCAACTGCGAGCAGAGTTATCACCACGAATATCGGCAGGAATATTATAAGCGAGTAATGCAGGATGTCATGAATCAGTATATATGTTGCAGATAGTGCCACAACCACTGCAACTAGAACCATTGCTATCAGTCTTAATGGAGTGAACATTGAAAAAATCTGTATGAAAAGTACTATGAATATCGCTATTATTAGTATTGGAACTGAAATATTGAACGTTGACGACGCATATGAGAACACATCGCCGAGTCCCTGTGAAACTCCTCCCATAAAAAATTGGAAATTATAACTGGATTCAAGGGCAGTAAGGTTTGTATCCAAATGGTCGGTATTTAATGTGCTTATTGGTTCCCATGCCAGGTTCTTCATTGTTATCTCTATCTGTACAAAATGAGAATTATTTCCAATGAATGTCATCATTTCCGACAGGTAAAGTGGTTTAAATGTTGAGGATATGTTGTTGAGCGTATAATTAACCTCGTACCCGTACGGAAATGTAGGGCCCTGTATTCCTGAAATACCAGGCTGTGACAGTATCTTTTGTTCTATTGCATTGATCGCTGCCACATCGTTTGAATTGAACGAAATATTTCCTGAAACATTTGTGTAAAATGGCGTTGGGAACTCAACAACCACGAAATTTCTGTCAAGGACGTCCCCTCCAAATGTGTAATTCACACCTTCTATTATCTGCGTAGACTGGCTGCTTGGAAGAAGCCCAAAAACATTCAGTCCTGTTGCAGTACTTTCATAAAAGAAGAGGGATACAACCGTAAGTATCAGGAAGGCAGCAAATATTTTCTTCTTGTTGTGAACGCTGAAATTGGCGACTTTTTTCATTGCCTTCTCCAGTGGAATGTCACCTTCAAGCGAATATTTGTTTGGCCAGAATATCTTTCTTCCATATCGTGATAAAAGCGCAATCAGGAGCGTATTTGCCAGAATGATTGTTCCTGCAACCCCCACAGCGTTTGTAAGGCCAGAGTCACTGAATATTGGGATATTAGAGAGCCAGAGCACGATATATGACAAAGTGACTGTGAGACCGGATGTGAATACTGCATGTCCAGACCACCTCGAAGCTTCCTCCGCTGCATTTGGATTTCCCTTCTTAAGCTCGCGGCGGAACCTTGCCATCATGTAGACCATGTAGTCTGTCGTAAGCCCGAGAACAAGTATAAGAAGCAGAGTTGGTGTGATGAACGATACCTGGGCATGGAAAACATACTTGTAAAGCATGCCGTTGACGCCGAGTGCAAACACAGCCGAAAAAACAAACATAAGCAGGGGCAGGAATGCAGCTACGGGTGACTTGAAAAATATGCCTATCAGGAGTATGGAAAGTGAAATCCCT
Source organism: Thermoplasmata archaeon (assembly GCA_021831925.1). GTDB lineage: Archaea > Thermoplasmatota > Thermoplasmata > Thermoplasmatales > Thermoplasmataceae > UBA582. Next base: position 10,448 of record JAKBLT010000027.1, on the reverse strand, counting down.
ATTGAGAGGGCAATTATCAGGCCGTTTGTAAATTGTGAGCTTGTGGAGGCAGATTCGGCTGAACTTGAAGTAAACAGGAACTGGCTCCCAGGTATCATTTTCTGATAGTGATCTGTGGTGTTTACAACTTCATTCATGGTAGCAGTCGATACATTTTCATTAAAATTCAGTATGAGCAGGCTGGATGTCATGTTTGTGCCTACGAAACTAGACAAGAGGTAGGAGGTTGGCAATACCGGATACATGGATATTGTTTCGTTGTTTATTGTACTGGAAACAAGCGTTTCTGGATTTGAATCGTTAAGCAGCTGCAGGTATGGTAAGATTGTTGAATTATTGATCCGATCAAGAGGATTGCTCGAGAATAACAACTGGCTGGACCTGGCTACAAGACTGTACCCGAGTGTGTATGTCTGTCCATAATCATTCGAGCAACTTATATTCAATGAATCAGAAACTATCTCTGATGTATTAACATCAAGCGCTTTAAGAAGGGTCTGCACTGAAGGCTGTGAATAAAGGCCAGTTTCTACCGTTGTCAGTGTGTATCCCCTGTAAAATGCCGAGTTATTGTCTGTCGCATAGTCCAGCAGTGAATAGTTTTGCGCAATGCTTACCATGAAAGTATAGAGGCTCCTGTCAACAGTGAGGATAGGATTACTTGCATTTGGAAACAGTGATCCGACTGTGGCATTCATGTTGAATAAATCAACAGATAAGCTCAAGTCCGCAGGAAGCGTATTATTCCACACCTTGCTGAAAGTATTCAGGTATAGAACACCAAGGGAATTGTTGTCTGAGGTCAGCTGCTGGTCGAGCCCGGAATATGCTACTGAATTTGAATAGGAGGCATTTCCTGTTTTCGCATAATAATCAGAATATACATTCGCATATGAAAGAGGCAGCCCAAACTCAAGGCTGGAAGTTGAATTTACTTCCGCCACCAAACTACCAGTGCTGTTTACAAGTGAAGAGATCAATGAAAATGTTCCTGCAAGCTCCTGCTTGGTTGAATTAGAGAAAACAAGCAGAACCTCCTTCATAGTGGTAAATATGGAATCAATTCCAGAAAATCCTGAAACCCCTGTCAAAGTCCGGTTTAATGATCTCTGCAATGAGAGAATCGTCTGTGAATCCGTTATGTCATTTAGGTTTGTGTTATTTGAAAATATTATTATCTGGTTGCTTGAAGAACCATTTGAGGAATTTCCGCCAAATTCATCGGAGAGTAACGTGCTTGCTTTGTAGGACATGGAGTTCTTTGAAACAATGTTGCTTGCTATGTTGAAATTCACATTGTGGAAAAAGGTTATTGAAAAAGGTGCAACAATGACAAGGATTATGATCCATGCAATTATTACTTTTCCGCTGTTTCTTGAGACTTTTTTACCAACTTTTCCAAAAACGCTCTCAAACACTAAACGGCACCAATTTTTAGTGATGTAATTAAATTATATAATCTAAATGTTTCACGTTAAGGCTAAGGTAGAAAAGCGTTGAAAATTTATAAGGGGTAATATTATACACCAAAACCCGGCTTAGCTCAGTTGGTAGAGCGGCGGACTGTAGAGGATTTTCCGATTGGATTTGCCGCCGTAATCCGCAGGTCTCTGGTTCGAATCCGGAAGCCGGGATATTCAATTCAATTAATCGACTAAAAAAATGAATATGAAAACTTCAGTTCTCAAATGGCCCTTGTATCGTTAACCTCGCAACAGAGTAACACAGGCGATTAAATATAGTACAGAAAAAATCGCTCTTTATTTCTTTTCCTGGTCCTTCTTTTCGAAACCTTTTTTTAACCCCTTAAACAGCGATTTTGTACCCTCGGTCACATCCCTGGCGGCCTTTCCAACAGTTTCTCCAGTCTTCTCTGTTATTTTTTTATCTTTTTCGTCACCCATAAAACTCATTTAACAATATACTACGGGTATATAACCCCGATTCTTTTGATGCAGTAAACGAATTATTCTTTCTGGATATCATAATCGGCAATGGTAATCGAAACGCACCCGTTCAATGGTCCAGTAATGATGGATTGCGGATTTTAAAGAAAATCATATTATTGTTTGCCTGAATCAAGGCAGTTGAATGCAAAGCCAGCAATTGGACAAGGAGAAGCTAACCAGGAGCCTCACGTTCAGAGATCTTTTCTTTCTCTCCTTCGGCGGAATGTCTCCTCTCTTAAGTATACTTACGTATGGAGCGTTTGCCTTCACACTGGCCGGTTATGATGCGCCAATTGTCATGCTGATAGGCACATTCCTAGTTCTTCTGAACGGTCTTGGTGTTACGAGGCTTTCCCGGAGGTTCTCTTCATCAGGTGGTTATTACACATATGCTTTCCAGGCCCTTTCTGCCAGAATTGGTTTCGATACCGGCTGGATGTATATCTTCTATTCCATACTATACGGTCTCGCATACCTTATGGGTGCTGTTTTTATCCTTAACCTTGTCTTCGGTCTTTCAGTATATCTTGTATTTGCAATAGTAGTGATTCCATCAGTTACATTTTTAATCGTTGGAATAAGATTGTCGTCAAAATACGCTATTTATGCGGTCATTCTAGAGATAGGGTTGATGATAGCAATAATTGTTGTATCTTTTGTTATTACAAGAGGAGCTGCTTATCTTCCAAACCCAGTAAGGTTCCATATTACTTCATCAGATTTCTTTCTTGGGATCCTGTTTGCAATGGGAATACCAACAGGATACGGCTCAATTGCACCTGTGTCAGGTGAGGTAAAGGATCCAAAGAAGGACGTTGGGCGAAGTGTGGTTACAGTAATACTGACAGGCGGCATTCTGGCATCATTAATCATATATGCGATAGCAAATCTTGTATTACAGACTGGCATTGTCATACCATTTTCAGACAAGCTTCCGATAATTGTCCTGTTGAGAAACGATTTTTCAAAATACGGCATCTACCTCTACTATGCTGTTGCAGTTGCAACGGTAAACGATGCAATCCTCGCATTGCTCTCATTCGGTTCTGCAGCTTCAAGAACGATCTTCAGGATGGGTTTTGACCGATCATTCCCTGCCATATTTGCCAGGCGCGACAAAAAGGGAAACCCGATCGTAGCAGTTCTGGTAACCAGCGCAATTCTCCTCTTGCTGCCTATCCTGTTTTTAAATGTATCAAGCCCGGAATCTGCTTTCATCGCTCTTGGAACAATCTCGGCTCTTGGCGGTTTGTTCATACACATAAGTGCAGATTTTTCCCTCATAAGGATAGGTTTGCGCAGGGGAAAAAGGCTCGCTCTGAAGGCAAAAAACACAATCCTGTTTAAACTTAAAGACTACGACGAATTCATTCTGGCAATTGTCGGTGCATTCATAAGCACAATTGTCATCATTTATTCCGCTTATTCCACAGTACCTGTTTACGTAACAATTTTTCTCACATGGATAGTTATTGGATTCATTCTTTCTGAAGTGAAGGGGATAGTCACAAAAACACCATATGAACTTGACATCACAAGGGAAGGGAAGATTGTTGCCCAGAATCTCGAGAATCTCTCGGTCAACGACAAGTCTGTTAACGTCGTGACTGCAGTATACAGGCTGGACGACAGTCTTAAAGCCGTTGTTGACGATCTTATGTCAAAGCATACGCCTTCCGGGATAGTGGTATCAAACGATAGCGCACCAGTAGGTGTCATTAATCTTGTCGATCTTTTATTGCTCCCCCAGTCATCAATCGATAACATGAAGGTGAGGCAGGTCAGGCTGGATAGAGTTGTTGCCATCCGGCAAGATAGAGATGTAACAGAAGCACTCAGGATGTTCAAGGAAAATAACGTTGACGTTCTCGCAATAGTCGATGAAAAGGGAAAATGCATCGGCAGCCTATCTGATAGAGAGGTACTTCTTGGGATCGGAACTCTAGACAAAGAGCTCCCCGCCTGAAACCGTTTCATCTTAGATATGCAGAAAAAGGCCATTATCGATTGGATTCTTGGTCTTATTCCAACATCGAAAATAGAAGAAGAGGCAAGAGCCATCCGGTGTCAGGATTCGATACAGGAAGGAGATAGTCTATTCAAAGAGAAGCTGCAAAAACAATAGATCCAGATTTCACATCTCATCGGAAAGAAACGATAATTTTTATTTAGCCCGTCAATTAAGTGCTATGCCAAAGGCAGCAGTTATAATGGGCAGCAGAAGCGATTATGACACAATGAAGGATGCTATCGACACGCTGGAAAGCTTCGGTGTCTCAGTTGAAAAAAGGATTGTTTCCGCCCACAGAACACCTGAATTTATGGCGGAATTTGCAAGCCAGGCCCATAAAAACGGCATTGAGGTTATCATTGCAGGAGCTGGCGGATCTGCACATCTTCCCGGAATGACTGCTTCGTACACTCATCTTCCAGTTATCGGGGTACCTGTTCAGTCAAAAGCTCTTAATGGTATTGATTCGCTACTCTCAATAGTCCAGATGCCTCCTGGAATACCGGTCGCCACAGTTGGCATAGGCAATTCAAAAAATGCTGCCCTCCTTGCGGTCAGGATACTTTCTGTTAAATATCATGATCTTGCGGAAAAGATGCAGTTATTTATGAAAGATCAGGAAGCCAGGGTATTACAGGACAGATTGTAATGCGTGTTGGCATAATCGGGACGGGCCAGCTGGGCTGGATGATGATTATCGAGGGCAGGAAGCTGGGGATCGAGTTCAATGTTCTTGGATCAGACCGGAGAGCTCCAGCATCGAAGGTAGCCAGTTATTTCTATGAGGACCGGGATTACAGGAAATTTGTTGATGACAGCGATGTCGTGACCGCAGAATTTGAGCACGTTGATCCAGCAGCTCTCGGGTACGCACAGGACATGGGCAAACTTTTTCCAAACAAAGAATCACTTGATCTGAAACTTGAGAGACATCTTGAGAAGATTTATCTCAAGGAACACGGGATACCAGTAACAAACTTTCATGTTGCAAATTCTGCGGAGGAGGCGATCAGGATTGCCGATGAATTCGACGAAAGCATTCTTAAGACGTCTAAAGGTGGTTACGATGGAAAAGGACAGTACAGGAAAAAACGCGGCGAGAAATTAAAGATCGATAAAAACGATCAGGTATTTGTTGTCGAGGAGTTCTTCAATTATGATTTTGAAGCTTCAATTATTGCGTGCAGAACTAAAAAAGGTAAAATAATCGCCCACCGGCCTTCATATAATTTCAACCAGGACGGAATCCTGATGTACAATTATGCACCATGCGATGACTTTGGCATGTTCGAGATAGCAAAGAAACTCATGAACTCATTGGATTATACCGGGGTCATGGGTATAGAATTCTTCATCAGGGATGGCAAAGCAACTGTCAACGAATACGCTCCAAGGGTCCATAATTCCGGTCATCATACACTATCTGGCTCAAGCATTTCCCAGTTTGAAATGCATCTCAGGTCAATACTGGATCTTCCACTGGGCACTCCAAGGCTTTTCACGCACAGTGGTATAGTGAATATAATAGGGCGAGGCATTGATGCAGGCGTAAGGAAACAACTCTTGTCTATCAGTGAAAGCAAGATTTATGATTACGGCAAAGAGCCAAGGCCAAGGAGAAAGCTCGGCCATATCAATCTAACTGCAGAAAGTCTTGATGAACTTTTGCAGAAGATATCCACCGCCAAGAAGATAATTTATCCTGATTCAAGAATACACTGAACCCGGTTAGATGAAGGATCACATTTTTCCTGAATTCAGGTTCTGATAATTGAATGCCTTCAAAAGGTTCTCAAATATCAATGTCGCTGTGATTGGACCAACGCCACCGGGAACTGGAGTTATTCTCTTGACCCATTTCACCAGGGACTGGTAATTGCCATCGCCTGTCACTTTTCCATCCACGTAATTGATGCCGACATCAATGAAGGTGCAGTCAGGATTGATCATCTCGTCATCAAAATAGTTTGGCTTTCCAACCGCTGATATGACGACATCTGATCTCCTTGTGTAAATGACAACATCCGGGGTTTTTGAATGACATACAGAAATAGTATAATCCCTGTTGAGGAGCATCTGGGAGAGAGGCCGACCAACCACTGGCGTCCGGTTCACTATAGTAAGAATAGATTTTGTAAGTTCAGGATAATTTGACAGAATCCTGACAACAGCTGCAGCAGTTGCCGGTACCAGGAATTCCTGCCTGTTCACTATCCTGCCCTGGTTCGTCGACGAAGTCCCGTCTATATCCTTATAGAAGGGAATAAGATCGGTCATTTTCGAGAAACTAAGATGTTTTGGAACAGGATTCTCGATCATTATACCCGTCACAGTCTGGTCAGACGCCAGTTGTCCAATTTCCCCTGCAAGTTCAGCCTCGGAAATGTTTTCATCCGGTTTCATCAAGTCCACCCTGACACCGAGTTTTTCACCCCTCCTGATCTTCGCCCTTGAATAGGTGGATGCACCCTCATCCTTTCCAATGAGAATCAGGACCAGTCTTGCCTGCTTGCCTGCCTTATCCTGCTGTTCCTTGAAAGAATCCCTGAGCGTATTCATGATCGAGTCCGCTATCTTTGATCCGTCTATTATTTCGGCTGGCAAACTAATCATTCCACTGAATAACCGATTTCAGCTCATCCTTCTGTTTCCTCTCAAAAAGCGAATTGTCGTCTGGAGAAAACTTGCCGGTGATCACCCTGTCCAGTTTATCCCCATACTTATAGTGCCATTTTGATAGATATTCAATTGCCTGCAAATAGTGGATCTTGGCGGCATCGACAGTCGCTGCAATTGTTATATTGCGCTCGATAAGATAATCTATATCCACTCCGTCGAAAGATCCAGGCGGGGCTCTCCCATTTGTTCCGAACAACAAAACAACTCCGTTGTAATTCACCTTTCGTATGAAGTTGAAAACTGTCGTTGGATCACCGCTTGTATCAATCAGTAGATCTATTCCGCTTGAAAATGGTTTGTCTGGGTTCTGGGAATAATCAACAAACGAAAGGTTGAGATCGTCCAGATCTGCAAGCATATTCTGCGAGAGCGGGTGCCTGTTAGTCATGACAGAATTAAAACCAAATTCGTTTGCCATCATTGTATAGAGAAAAGCCTCGCAACCGGTGCCGATTATCAATGCGTTCTTTTCAAGATATGTTGAATCCGACCCGCTGAATATGTACCTGCTGGAAACCTTCTGAAACACCTCGAATCCTTTCATGACGTTCTTCAGCGGCTCCGTCAGAACAGCAATCTCCCGTAGGGATCTATCCTCAACCTTTACAAGATATTCAGGATCATCAGCAAATAGTTCCTGCATGAAACCATGCATACCTGTAATTCCCGCCTCATGCTTATTGCCGTCGCTGCAGTTATCCGACCTGCCGATTCTGCAATTGACGCAGTCACCAGGTCTCCTGACAAGTGGAACAACAAGATCTCCTTTTTTGAATCCGGCAACATTCGAGTCCTTGACCTCGCATACAGATTCATGACCGAGAATGAGGTAGTCTGATCCATGAGGATTATATGCAAACTTGAGTGAGCCGGATACTATACCGCGATCTGTTCCACAAATTCCTGTGTAGATGGGTGAAAGCAAAACTTTGTAATCTTCTCTATTGGCATCAATTGTCTTGGTGGAGACACCACCCCTGGATGCGTCTGTTATTATGGCCTTAATGCGGGTCATAAAAGCGTGAATCCTCTATGATATAATACCTTTCAGATATTAATTAAATAATGACCTTATTATTTTATAATCCCTGTTTCAAAAGAATGGAATCTATATCTTATGACCCAGACGAACCTTTTTTGTCTCAAGGTAAAATTTATCCTCCGGCCTTGGTTCTGAAAGCACAGGTATCCTCTCTATGACATTGACACCTTTTTCCTTCAGGTAGTCGAATTTTGTGGGGTTGTTTGACATAAGTTTGACGCTCTTGATTTCGAAATAATTCAGCACGTTTATCACGAAACTGTAATCTCTCTGGTCTATGGGAAGACCGAGAGCAACATTCGCCTCAACCGTATCATAACCCTCCTCCTGAAGGCTGTATGCCTTGATCTTGTTAAGGAGGCCAATACCCCTCCCCTCCTGCCTCAGATAAATAAGGATCCCGAAATCAACGCTGGCAAGATATTTCAGTGACTGCACAAGCTGATCATGGCAATCACACCTCAACGATGAAAAAACATCTCCTGTCAGGCATTCAGAGTGGATCCTCAATGGAACACCCTCTTTTCCCTTCACTTCCCCCCTAACCAGAACTGCATGATCCTTCTTTTCATCATTTGAAAATGTATAGATTGTGAAATCACCATAAGCAGTCGGGAGACTCGCTTTTGAATATAGATTGAACACTTCAGATCAACAATAATCCCTATAATCTATAAAAACTTAAGTCAAATGAATTTTAATTTTTTTTATTCTCTATCTTCCTTGCAAGACAGAAAATTCCGTCCTTTCTGAAAAGATATATAGACTCTCCCACCCATAGCGGATTGCTCAGTTTTCTCACGTAGTCATAATATGAATTGCTATCTATTGCGAATCTTGGTATGATCTTTCCTGGCTCAAGTTTCTCTATCTCCTCCTTCAGGTTCGCGTTATTTGATGTTTCTATTACGCTGTAAATCTCACCGGTTCCTCTTGTCTTAGGTAAAGTATCGCCGGTCAGGACAAGCCTCCTCGTATCCATGGAGAAGAGTTTGAAGCCTGAAACATCATAAACCTGCGGAACCAGTCCGGCATGAAGTAGTGCCGGATCCGGTAGAAATAGATATCTCATTGGTTTGCCGGTTTCGTCGAATTTCAAATCCTGTTTTTCTCCCCTGATTATTATGTTCTGTGGCAGCATAACCGCTGTCCTCTGAGAATGTGATAGCCCCTCTGAATAAAGCGTGAACCTGTTAAGGAGCCCATTAATTGAGATATACTCATGTTCACCCCCAATCCTTAGGTTATTTTCAGGGAAAAGTGGCGGTAGATCAAATGCAAAATCTGTTTTGGAAATATCACATTTTTCTAAAATCTTGAGAGGATTGGGGACAAGCGAATCCATGGTCTTCTCTGAATCTCCCGCAGTCCTTAGTGGATCAGAGAAGATAACATCAAAATCATCTTTCCTGCTGTCAATGAAGGAAAATGCATCTTCATTTTTAATTGAGATTCCTTTCCTTTCATAAGCAATAGCGTTCAGTTTTGCCAGTCTGGATCTAACTGGATCAATCTCTACCGCGATAACATCATTTATCTCAGAGAAGAATACAGACTGCATTCCGGCACCTGCCCCCAGATCAACAATACTCCTGTTCTTTATTCTTCCAGCCCTGTATTTACCTGCAATCTCAGGCGTTGAGTATGAGGCAGAATATGAATCCAGCCAAACCTCATTTCCAAGCGAAAATTTATCCTCAGCCCTTATTCTCGATCGGGCCAGATCAAAGATGAATTCCTTAAACTTTTCAGGGATGCCCTGGACCTTCAGATCATTTAGGTGATACCCTTCCCTAATTTTATCGGAGACTTCGTTAATCTTCCTGCTAATAGACCTCCTTTCATTTGCATTTCCAACAAGCATATCGAGGAATTCAGGTATTGTTTCCATATATCCGTGCCGACGGATTGCACAAACGTTAATTAAATTTGAATCCTAACCCGGTTATGGAATTGATAAGGACTGGAAAGGTCAAAGAGGTATACGATGACGGCGATTATCTACTTTTCAAGTTTACTGATAAGATATCGGTTTTTGACAAGATTATTCCAACGCTGATCAGCGGAAAGGGAGAATCACTCTGCAGGACCTCTGCATTCTGGTTCAATAAAGTATCTGAGATGGGTCTCGAAACTCATTTTGTAAGTATGCCTGCGAAGAACCAGATGCGGGTGAGGAAGTTCAGGATTCTGGAAAATGGTGCTGAGAGATTCGATATCAACTTCCTGATTCCGCTTGAATTTGTTGTCAGGTATTATGTCGCCGGATCATTCCTGGACAAAATCAGGAAGGGAACAATTGACTACCATTCCGTCGGATTCAAGACAATGCCGGATCACGGTGAACCCTTCCCTGATCCATATTTCGAGGTTACCACAAAGTTCGAAAGATTTGACCGTGCCCTTACCATTGAGGAAGCCTGTGCAATAGGTGGTGTAACAAAGGAGGAACTATTCCAGATAAGGGATGAGATATTTTCAATTGACAGACTTATGCAGAGAGAGGTTGGGAAACGCGGCCTTATCCATGCAGATGGAAAGAAGGAATTTGCGCTTTCATACGGTCGCAGACCTGTGATAGTGGACACATTCGGAACTGCAGACGAGGACAGGTTCTGGGATCAGAATTCCTTATCATCGGGAAAGATCGTTGAACTCAGCAAGGAATCAGTCAGGCAGTTCTACCGGCAATCCGGCTACCACAGCCTGCTATACAAAGCAAGGGAGGATAATAAGCCGGAACCGGAAATACCGCCACTACCGGATG
>JAKBLT010000103.1:0-2513 GCA_021831925.1 Thermoplasmata archaeon | reverse complement strand
CAGCAAGATTTCCGGTTATTGCGGCAATTGTTCTCCTTGTTCTGAGATAATTTCTCTTTACACGCGGCTGAATTGAAAATGTGAATCCAATAAGAATAGGTATTACGATAAAGGAATACAATGCCAGTGTAGGAGCAAGATAGAGCATTATTGAGGCGGAAACTATAACTGTGGTAATACCTGATATCAATGATGGAACCTGGAAAGTCAGGAATTCACTCAGGGATTCACCATCGTTGCTGATCCTGCTGATAAGATAACCAGTCTTGACTTTGCTGTAGAAGGATACAGGTACTTTCTGAAGAGATTGGAAAGCCTTGTCCCTCAAATTCTTGATAGTATGCTGGGAAAGATGTGTGGATGTTATCGTCCTGACCCTGTTTGAAAAAAACTGTATTATGTATACAGTAAAGAATAGCAGGGCGTATGCCACTAGAAGTAACGTATTTTTGTCTATAATGGCATCTACCGCTAATCCCAGGGTCAATGGATAAATAGTCCCGGTAACGGCAGTTATTATAATTGATGCAGCGAGACTTCTGGATTGCTTGCGCTGGCGGATCATCTCGCCTATCATCCTCTTGAATGAGGCGAATCCCTTTCCTCTTTTTATGATCTCTTCCTCGACATCCTCATAGGTCTTTGGCAGCGTTACCACCTCCAACCGGATTGTCCTGGAAGAACCCGTTATCAAACTGCTGCTTTATGTCCTTACTCTCCGTAATTTTACCATTTTCTACAACGAATACGCGGTCTGCAAACATCAATCCTGTGTCCCTCAATGAAATAATAATCACAGATGTGTTTCTCAGTTTATCCCTTATACTCTTAAATATGGCCAGTTCTGTTTCCGCGTCAACACTTGATGTTGCGTCATCAAAGATAAGGAGATCTGGCTTGGTGATTACTGCGCGGGCTATCGCAATCCGTTGCTTTTGGCCTCCTGATAGTGTGATTCCCCTCTCACCCACAATTGTGTCATACTTATCGGGCAGGCTTTCAATGAAGTCGTCAATGTGCGCTATCCTTGCAGCCTCAATCATCTCTTCCTCAGAGAATTTTCCATTTGCAAAACATATATTTTCCCTGATAGATCCAGAAAGAAGGTTGATTTCCTGAGGAACAATGCCAATCCTTTCCCTGATTTCCGGAAGTGTGAATTCATCTATCTTCACGCCGTCGTATGTAATGTTACCGGATTCTGGGGTATAGAATCTTGGCAGCATATTGATCAGTGTACTTTTTCCGGCGCCAGTTCCACCCGTGATGGCGACAAATTCCCCTCTGCCAATGGTCAGGCTTATATCATTGAGAATTACGTTTGCGCCCCTCGAAAATTTTAGTCCCTGAATCACAGTGGGAGGATTGACCGGACTGTCCAGATTCTCATCAAGCTTTTCCTCATTTTCATCATCTATGACTGTATTTATCCTCTCCACGCCAGCTCTTGCATTTTCAGAAAAGACAATTAATCTTCCCAGATTACTTACAGGAAAAGTCATTGTGTTGAAAATATTCACGGCTGCAACCAGTGGACCGACTGATGCTGCTGTTATAAGAGAGGTGTAGCCTCCATATAGGATAACGCCAGTTGCAGCTGCACTGATCAAAAGCGGCATTAAATTGTTATATTTTCCCCTTAATCTGGCCACAATGTTGTATTCCGAAAAATATGCATCGGTTGTGGATGTGAATTTTTTAATCTCCCTGTCCTCGCCCAGAAATCCCCTGACAACACGTTGACCTGTTATGTTTTCCTGAAGCCTTTCGTTCATTATGCCGTAATGATCCCTGATGCTTCTCCAGTGTCCCCTCTGTTTTCTTTGAAATGTTATGCCGAGGTAGATAAGGGCAGGAACAACTGCAAGAAATATAAGAGAATAGATGACATCTAAAGTGACTAGAAAGTAAAAAGCTATTCCTATCAGGAATATTGTAGGTATAAGCTGAGAGAGAAGGGCCATCACAAAATTCCTGGTCGCCTCAATATCCATTGTGGATCTTGAGAGTAAATTACCTGACGTTTCGTTCTCAAAGAATGGAAATTTCTTGCTTAGAAGATGATGAAACATCTCCTTTCTTAAAGAATACGCATACCGTTGAGAGAGATACATGGAACCATAGTTGATGACGAACTGTGCTACGGCACTGATTGCTGAAACGCCAATTATCAGAAGAGAAAAATATTCAACTTTTGCCAGTGATAAGTCTTGGACAGCTGTTACAGCGTCTCCAAAAAATATTGGGACAAATAACCTGAAGATAGCAGAAATTGCTCCAATCGCGGATACTATAACAATGTATTTTCTTTCCTTCTTCAGATACTGTGCTGCAAAGGTGAGGGGCAGGAAGACAGAAAGAAATTTGTTTGCCTTAATCTTATGTTCCCCCTAAAAAAAGCTGGACGCAATTTCCAATATGTACAGGCTGGTCGAATTTTGTTTATTCAATTTTAGGATAAATACCATAATTGCCTGAATCTCTAACGATCACAATAATCTTTTGTTAGAATG
>JAKBLT010000102.1:0-2549 GCA_021831925.1 Thermoplasmata archaeon | reverse complement strand
GGAAAGATCGTTGAACTCAGCAAGGAATCAGTCAGGCAGTTCTACCGGCAATCCGGCTACCACAGCCTGCTATACAAAGCAAGGGAGGATAATAAGCCGGAACCGGAAATACCGCCACTACCGGATGAACTTAAAAAAAGCACAGAGGAACTATACCGGAAAATGTTCGAGAGAATTACTGGCGAGCCCTGGTAGTTACTGAATCCCGAGTTCCATCTGGTTTTCAATAAAGTGCCAGAGCTGGTGCTCGATCTCGAAAGACCAGAGTGATTCCGGTACCTCGACGAAGGCCAGAAAAGGCGATATGAAAAAGCTCTCAACTGCGGCCATGCCCAGATCAGCAAGCCATTCAGCTACGCCAATCCTGACCCTGAAATCGTTTTTTTCACCCTCCACAACAATTGTAAAGGCCCTGTTCATGGCAAGTATTGTCCTGAAGAAACCGCCCTTTTTGGCCTGTATTATATGGCCCATTGATGTTTTCGCAGACTGGACAGTAAAACCCTCCTCCTGGAAAAACTGGGAAACCAGGCCGGCTATCTTATCAAGACTGATATTTTTCTCCCGGTATTCTCTGATTGCTTCTCTCATGACACCCTCATTTTAAAAAGTTATTTAATTGATTTCCTGAATGTAGGCAATTAATAAATCCAGAAAACTGGATTACCAGAAATCTTATAATCCAGTTTGCTATTCACATCTATGGCAAAAGAAGGTACAGGATCAAAAGATAAGAATGCATCAGATAAAGATGATGTTGGCGAGGTCATAAACAGCAGCGAAGAGAAAAAGGATTCAAAAAACGTTTCCGTGAAGGGAATCAGCAAGGACATTTACCGCAAGATACTGCAGCTGGCCCGGGATACCGGAAAGAGCGTTGGTGACCTGACGAATGATGCATACAAGGCACTGTTGTCGACTGCAGACGGAGCAGTGGAAGTCTCCAGGACATTTGTTCAGAGTGCGCGTGAATCCAAGGTGCAGATAATATCCAACATAGGTGAACTCGAGATAAGCGGAAAAGAGATTTCAGACCTGAAAAAGAAGGTTTCATTCAGGGGAATGAAGAAGCTTGTAATCACAGACATTTCCAATGAAGATTTTGCATCGAAGATCCATTCGATACACAACGTCGATTTACTGGTAGTGCCAAAAAATGTGAGCAAGGCAACAGTCATCACGAAATGCAGTTTTGTGGAAAAAATAGAGCAGGAGTAATTCTTCTCTATATCCACGTATTGTAGTAACATGGATTATAAACATGCTGTAAAGAGCTTGCTATCGGGAAATAGAAAGCCTGTTATTGCTGCATTTGATGTTGAATCCCTTATGCCAAGAGGCTCGGTTTTCCTCACAGGTGAAAGGATTATAGCAATTTCATACAGCGTTCTAACAGAGAAGATACATACCAACGTATTCGTATCCGATGATGATTCGGAAAGCAGCGAATACAATCTGCTTTCTGCACTGGATTCGAAGCTGAAGGAAACCGATCCTGAGATAATAATTGGATATAATCACACAGGGTACGATATTCCGCTGATACAGATGAAGATCAAGAAACTGAATTATGAAAACAGGCTTCGTTCAATCGAGAGATCATTTGGTACCGCATACTGCCTGGACATGATGTATGTTATCGCGGATGATTTAGGCAATTACGATGGTGACTATCACATCCGCAAACTTGATAATGTCGTAACTCACGAAAGATACATGAATCTTCCACTTCAGAGGGCAAAATACCTTACGCATATTGATGGAAAAACAAAGGGTGAGGCTATAAGGGATTTATGGATGAACGACCGGAAAAGCTTCATCCGTTACTGCACGGGCGATTCAAGCGACCTGATATACATTTTCATGGATATATTCGGCCTAAAATTTCCCGAACTTTGAAACAACCTCTGTTATGTTGTCCATATAATCCTTGAATATCCTCAGGATATCCTTTGAAGTCACAACCCCTACGATCTTGCCATTCTCCACAACCGGAAGCCGCCTGATATTCCGGTCATTCATTATCTCCGCAACTTTTTCCGTGGGGGTCCTTGGATCCACATTGATTACGTTTACGCTCATGATATCAGACAACAATACCTTATCAGGATCCATGTCCAGGGCCACAACTTTGCTCATTATGTCCCACTCTGTAATTATGCCGCTCCTTCCATTATCAAGCTTTACAATCAAAAAACCGGTCTGGTCATTCGCCATTAATTTAGCGGCCTGTCTTGCAGTCAGGTTTCCCTGAACCGTATTGTTGACCCTCCTCATTATATCCTGGGCGTAGATAACCATGCTGCAACATTGCAATTCAATATTTAAATTAATATTTGTGTTTATCGTCAGAATTATATGGCAGGGGGATATTTCTCAAGACATATTTATTGGGGAGCCTCATTGACGGGAATATCCGGATCGAAATAATCGAGGCTCACGTTTGAAGTTTCGATATTGCTCGCCTTAAGTATGATTGCACCTGCCAGACCCAATCCCCACAGGAATACGTTGAACAGTATATAGCTGGTGAGGCTTAATGAACTCGT
>JAKBLT010000101.1:0-2615 GCA_021831925.1 Thermoplasmata archaeon | reverse complement strand
TCTTATGGAGTTCCGACTCCAATGTTACACCTGGTAACAACACAATAACTATCCGGCCGGATTTTAATTACGATCTTATCCCTTCCAACACTTCCTTTGAGATAATGGAATATTACGGATACAGCTTCTCTTACTTGAGAAGCACGGGCTTGTCTTGATGGAAAATCAAGGAGTTTTCTCATAGTTTAGATGAATGTTGATCAAAATCGACGCAAATTTTATCCAGACAGCCTGAATTGACCCAGGCAACCTATTACTGCCATAATAGCTGTACCACGATTGCATCTTATATTCCCGTGCAAAAAGCTGGGAATGGTGACTGACTCTAAATTGAAAGCAAATTTAAAGATTAAGGATCTTTATAGCTGCTTCAATAAGTGATTCTGCTGCTTGTTATCATCATGCACTTCAGGATCAATTGTTCCATCAATTAAATTAGGCTGACCAAGTTGGTACAAAATCGCAAAAAGGAGTCCAGAAATATTCTCAGTCTTCACTCATTCCAGAGCCACTTGGATCAGGCGATTCATAAACCTGCAGCCCTTTTTTGGTCTTCCTTGCTGACCAGTAACCTCCCTTACCGCTTCCCCTGCTCCTGAAAAGGCGTGAAAGGTTAAGGGACTTTATTGTAAGTATAGAAAACCCGAACATGGATAGGCCCAGGACCCATACTCCGACATATAGGGAATAAGCACCGAGGAATATGCCGACCAGTGAAAATGCCAGTTCGAGATAGGATACTTTCCATAGCTTGAGTTCCCGGTTATAATCTACCTCCTTCGTAAATTTCTTATCACCCGTTTTTGGAGTCTTGAAGTATGGCGTACTCTTCCGGAAAATACCCTGTATAAAGGCTATCGCTCCGAGAATGATCATGCAGGCGCTAGCATATGTGAGTATCGGGATCATTATGAGGTTCCTCGGCGTAACTATGTTCTGAACCTTGAGGGCATAAAATGCTGAGAGATAGAACAACGCTGTCGGTACAGTAACTATCACAACATAAAATGGGCTGCTGAACACGGAAGTGCCAGGGGCCTGCCAACCGAAGACCAACGAAAATCCAGAAAGGAAACTTGTTATTATCCAGCTCAGGTTAGTGAAAGGCGAAAGATATGTCAGAAATAAAACAAACTTGTCCCTCGCGGAAAGGTCTTTCGAATGAAAAGTCTTCTTGAAATACACAGACGCAATTTTTGTCCAGCCCTTCTGTATTTGATACGCCCTTTTTTTCCATATCTCTAAAGTTTCAGGGTCCTCGCTCATGATCCTGGCATTGCTGAGATATATGCCTCTTGTACCTGCCGCATAAAGTTTCCATGAGATTTTCGCATCGTCTATCTCAATGTGCTCTGACCATAGACCCACCTTCCTTATATCTGAGCATCTGTACATTATGTACCCTCCTTGCCCGGAAAAGGGAAAACTTGACAGATACGATCCCATCTTGGAAATAGTATCACCCTGATCCTGGGAAACTGCAAAAAGGGACGTTATCATGTTGAACTGCCTGTTGTAGTGCCCTACACGAAATGAAACAAAAGACGTGTTTGGGTGAGTCTGGAATGCATGCACACCTTTCAGAATGGTGTCTTCAAGAATACGGGAATCAGAGTCAAGCTGCAGCACGTACTCACCTGTCACAAGACTCATAGCCAGAGTCATTGCACCAGATTTGAAGTTGTCCCTGTCAGGTCTCCTGAACACTACAGCTTCAATTCCTGCATTTTTAGCTCTCTGAGCGGCAGCGTCAACAATTGCTATGGTCTCATCTGTTGAATCGTCAGCAAACACTATCTGAAGCTTGTCTTTGGGGTAATTAGTTGCGATTACTGAATCGACGCTTTTGTCAATAACATATTTTTCGTTATAGCTCGCTATTAATACCGAAACTTTGGGAAACTCTGTTAGAACTGGTGGTTCTTTTTCCAGATTACGAGGATATTTCAATGAATAGAAGAACAGGACAAGCTGGAAATATGATACCATAAGAACGGGTATGGTAAAGAGAATTGATATTATAGCCACTAATTCCCATGTCTGCATATTTATTCTAAGTCGATAAGTGATCTTAGTTATATATATAATTTTACCCTGCCAAGAAATCTCATATTTCATGACAAATTGTGAAACTTTGTAAAGCAAGGGAGGGGAATGAATGTAGCTGTTGAATATGGAAGCTGGAAATAATACTGATTAAAACTAAGCCCCTGACTTAATCGTGAGGAACAGTGCCTTCACAGTCAGTGAACTATGATTCGGTAAGGAATCCCAAGTTTTCTTGCCATCGCACCTTCCATGTCATCCCTGTCGCCGATAACGAAAGATTCTCTGAGGTTCACCTTGAAATCCTGCGCAGCCTGCTCAATCATTGCCGTTTTTGGCTTTCTGCAATTGCACCTTTCTTCCGGCAGATGGGGGCAGTAGTATATTGCATTTACTAAAACTCCATTTTTCCGCAATTCCAGCAGCATAGTGTTATTGAACCTGTTCATCTGTTCAACGGTAAAATACTTCCTTCCAATGCCTGACTGGTTTGTTATGATGATTATGAGATAACCCTGTTCCTGGTATTCTCTCATAAGTCTCAGGGTATCCCGGTAAAGCACTAAATC
>JAKBLT010000026.1:0-15656 GCA_021831925.1 Thermoplasmata archaeon | reverse complement strand
CCTGTTATATTGCTGTTTGCGAGCGCAAACTTATGAGCTGTCCCCACTGCCCTCGGGCAATATGGACATGTTGTTGTAACAAACACCTTGATATTTATCGGTTTATCTATCTTTGAAATAATCTCCATGGCCTTTGAGGATATGTTTGTTTCATTTGATGAGACCATCTTTATGTCCTCTATTACGGATCCAAACTCATATCCGGATGGTATTCCATAGTACTTTACCCTGCCGTCCTTGACACCGGACTTTGTTACAACCAGAGCTGGGTACTTCTCAACGCCAAACGCCTTGACTTCCTCTCCGTCTTTTTCGAATATGAATACTTTAGTTGATATCTTGTCTGAAGTCTGGGATAACTCATCGCATATCTGAACTACTTCCTTACAGTATTTGCAGTCCTCATTCTCTGATGAAAAAACGACAAGCTCAACATTATCAACAAGATACTTTTTAAACTCCTCTTTTAGAAACTGAAGATCCTCTTCTCTTATGAGCGGCATAGTAATCCACGCACCATTAATCATTGATATAATAACATTACTTCATCCCCTCAAAAAAATTAATAACTTTCTTCCATTCGTAAATACATGGCGAATCTTGGTCTCAAATATCAGACTGCAAGGTATAGTCTAACCGATCCATATCGGGAATTTCCACAATCCCTGGCACAGTGGAGGAGATTGGCCAGACAAAAAATGTCGGAAGGGGCATGGGGTTACCTTGAAGGTGGAGCCGGGGTCGAAAGTACACTGAAGGAAAACATTGAGTCCTTTAAGAAATGGAAGATTAGACCCAGATACCTAAGAAATGTGGGTGACAGGGATCTTTCAATTTCACTGTTGGGGCGCAGACAACCCACACCCTTTATTCTGGCACCGATAGGTGTGATGTCTATAATCAACAATGAAGCTGAAATTGGTGCTGCAAAAGCTGCAGGCAATTTCGGCATACCCTTTGTCCTGAGCACGGTTTCTTCACACACGATTGAAGAACTGGCAGCAGCAGTACCGTCAACAGAGAGATGGTTCCAGCTTTATCCGGGAAAAGACATGGAACTTGTGAAGAACATGATAAGAAGAGCTGAGAAATCCGGTTATACCACACTTGTTGTGACGGTTGACACAACAATGCTTGGCTGGAGGGAAAGGGATCTTAAGAATGAATATCTGCCATTCCTCAAAGGAGAAGGAATTGCAAATTATGTTTCAGATCAAGTCTTCCTATCAGGTCTTGACAAGAAACCTGAAGAGGATATGATGGGCGCTGTCATGAAATTCCTGTCTGTATATGTTAACCCGGAATTCTCCTGGGGGGACCTTTCCGAAATAATAAAATTCACGAAACTTCCTGTAATTCTCAAGGGGATAACCCATCCTGAGGACGTGGAAATGGGAATTGATGCAGGTGTGAAGGGAGTTGTCATATCAAATCATGGAGGGAGACAGGTGGATGGTGCTATTTCCACGATCGACGCGCTGTCGATGATAACTGATAACAAGAAAGTGGCTGTTGACCTTATTCTGGACAGCGGTATCAGACATGCTGCCGACGCCATGAAGGCAATTTCCCTAGGAGCTAAAGCAGTTATGATCGGAAGGCCATATGCATACGCCCTTGCCGCTGGCGGACAGAGAGGGGTTGAGGCCTATCTGAACCAGATCACTTCAGAAATGGATCTTCAACTTGGTCTATCCGGCTTTAATTCGCCTTCCCAGTTGTCAAGAAAATCCATCATTAAGATATGAATTGCATTAATGTCAATTTCATCAAATTAGATCTTCCTGAAGATTTATTCCAGAAAAGAAGCCTGAAAATTTTAGTGTTGATTTTTTTATAAAGTCTCTTGAATTACGTAATAAGAAAGAACTGATTGTGCGCTGAATGGAACGCAAAATTGAATGGTTTATTGCGAAAACATGAGGTTGGATCATCAAACTGCAAAATAGGTTTGCGACAAACGTTTTCTTATGAGTCAGGAGCATGATAATACCGGAGCCTTCATTGGCATAGGTTGAGACTTTCAGCTGATCGATGATGGATGAAAAGGCAACTGCTCAAACATTTAAGTTCATTATAAAACGATGAGTTATTATCGAATAAAACATTTCAAAAACAATGACAGAAAAGATTTTCCTCAAAGACTCTTATATCAAGAGTGCTGACGCAATATTCCAAAAAGCTGATGATTCCGGACTTGTTTTTGATAAAACCGTTTTTTACGCAACTGGCGGCGGCCAGCCGAATGATACTGGCACCATAAAATGCAATGATTCTGATCTAAGAGTTATTGATGTCACAAAGAAGGATGATGATGTATTTCACAGAATAGAGGGCGATGTTAAACTTTCACCGGGGGACAAATGCCACATGGAGATCGATTGGAGCAGAAGATATTCGCATATGAGATATCACACTGCAATCCATATAATAGATGCCGTAGTGCATCATAACCCGGAAAACTTTGGTCTGATAACAGGTTCTCAGATTTATCAGGACAGGGCGAGGGTGGATTTCGATTTTCAGGATTTTACGCGAGAAATCGCAGAAAAAATTATTGATGAGGCGAACAGAATAATATCTGAAGGACACCAGGTAAGAATTCGAGAACTTGATCAGGCTGAGGCGTTATCCATCGAAGGCCTGGCGAGGACAGCCCCCGGAAGAGAACTTTTGAAGAGGCTTGATGTTGTAAGGATAATAGAAATTGAGGGTGTTGACATGCAGGCAGATGGCGGTACGCATGTGAACAATACCAGAGAGGTTGGTGCACTTAAGCTGTCTGGAATAGAGAGCAAGGGTCGAAGAAATAAGCGCCTCAACATTACACTTTCCTGATCTTACACAATTAGTGCAATCAATAATAAGAAGCAAGCATTATTGTGACTATGTTTACAAGGAAGGGTGATTCCGGAGAGACGGAATCAAAGGGCGGCGAGAGGATGACCAAATCGTCCATTGCCGTCGAGGTCGAAGGTATGATTGATGAAACTTCCAGCTCCCTCGGGTTTTCAATAGTCAAGTCAAAGTGGGAAGACATTACATCAGATCTGCAGAGATGCCAGGAACTGATATTCAATATGGGCGAGCACATCTTGATTGAGGGGACAGGCAGAATTATTACAAAAAAGGATGTTAAATGGGTCGAGGAAAGAACATTGAGATACAGGGAGGAGATCGGCAGGATTGACCTTTTTGTCCTCCCCGGAGGATCAGAGGAATCTGTGGCACTTCACATGTCCCGGGTTGTCGCCAGGAGACTTGAGCGTTCGGTTGTTGGCCTCAATTCGTCATCCCACCTTGATCCAGTTATTCTGCAGTTTGCAAACCGTCTCTCCTCATTGCTCTTCATGATGGCGCTTGTGGCAAATAAGAGACTTGGCTTCAGGGAGAGGATCTGGGAGTTGAGGAAGACATCAGGGTCAAAATAATAATAGATCCTTTTCCACTGCTGCGAATTCACCAAATTCTTCTCCGAGTGAATGCAGCATCTTATCCTTTATAACATCCCTTTTTGAATCCACGAAACCCATATTTTGCGGATCAAGTCCGCATGGCCTGATCCTGGAGAAACCTTGCAGGATCTCAGGAGAATAATTTATGGCAGCTCCGTGATAGGAAATATAATCATCGATTGCAAGACCGAGTGATGCAACTTTTTTGCCTGCAACCCATATGCCCGGTTCCTCTCCTACATAGGATTCGAAACCTAAGGCAGCCAGCCCGGAAATGATTGCCTTCTCGATCCTGTGAACAAACAGCCTGACATCCTTTCTTCCATCCATCCGCATGTCAAAGATAGGGTATATGACAAGCTGTCCTGGACCATGGAATGTTATATCCCCGCCCCTCTCTGTTTTCACAGGATCGATTCCTGAGAAATTCGATGGATCTGCCTTTCTACCGATGGTATATACAGGCGGAACATGTTCCAGGAAAAGGAGGATATCCGGTATAACGGATGACCGCCTCAACGAAACAAGCTTTCTCTGGATCTCCAGACACTTCGTATATTCGATTATCCCGAGATCAACCGACAGATTTGTAGTGGAGCTGCTTACGATAACCACCCTCTGCCGATTCATGAACGCCTTCAGACAAAGTGGGATGCGGATGTATTGTCATACCTATGTCCATAAGGGAAAGACCTGACTCAACTGCGAGGCTGATTTCGCTTATCAACTCTGAAGCATGTGGCGATGCGATGCCCCCGCCTGTAATCGTGCCTCCCTCGTTGTAATATAGCCTGTATGCACCTGCATTTGAATTCATTCCGAGTGCCCTTCCATTGGCAGCAACCGGGAAGAATGTCTCCTTCTCGCCCTTCTTTCCTGTATACGCTATCTCAGGATCAGAATATACAACAATCGGCATTGCCCTGTAATCTGATTCCCTGTCCTCGCCGCATATATTGTCGGCAGCGACATCTGCATCGTAATATGCCTTATGTGCAAGCATGGGCTGACCTGCAACATCACCTATAGCGTAAACATTCGGCACGCTTGTCCTCATGTGCTTGTCGACCCTGATGAACCTGCCGTCCATCTGAACATGTATCTTCTCGAGGCCGAATCCAGTCGTATTTGGTTTCCGGCCGACAGTCATCAGAACCTTTTCTGCCTCTATCTTTTCTCCTCCGTCCAGCATTATAACAGCTCCAGGAGAACCTGACACTCCCAGCACCTTTTTGCTGAGCATCACCTTTACGCCAAGCGAAATGAGCCTCTTGTGAACAACTGAAGAAAGATCGCGATCGATTCCAGGAAGAATTGAGTCCATCATCTCAATTATGGTAACATCCGAACCCATTTTTCGCATAGCTGTACCCAATTCAACACCTATGTATCCGCCACCGATGATAGCGATTTTCTCCGGTATCTTATCAAGATCAAGGAATTCCCTGTTGTATATAACAGAATCAAATCCAGGCAAGGTGATCGGGCTGGATCCTGTCGCAATAACAATGTTTTCGCATTCATACACGGCATCTGACACCCTGACATGGTTCGCATCGACTATTTCCCCGGTACCCTCGATCAGGTTGGCGCCGTATGCCTTCAACAGGGTTCTGACACCGCCCGTCAATTTACCAATCATTTTCCATTTCCAGTCCTGCCAGCCTTTCATATCGATCTGCGGAACAGAATGAAGGACATTCATATCCATGAGGTAATGGATCGAACCTGCGAGCTCGATGAACGCCTTAGATGGAATGCAACCGTAATTTAGGCATTCTCCTCCAACCTTATCCTTCTCGATGACAGCGACCTTCTTTCCTTTCTGAGCCAGCCTGATTGCACAGGAATAGCCGCCTGGTCCACCACCAATTATTACAGCGTCATATTGCAATAAAATCACCTCACCAGCTGCTGTGGATCCTCAAGAATCTGTTTCAACCTTGCAACAAAACGTGCAGCATCAGCACCATCGATCAGTCTGTGATCGCATGACATTGACACATACATCCTGTTATACTGCCTGTTGTTTGCGTCAACGGCTGTTTCAACTCTGTGAACCCCCAGTATCGCGACTTCCGGATAATTTATGATGGGCGTTGATGCGATTCCAGCGATTGAACCGACATTTGAAACCGTAAAGGTTGAATTCTGCACCTCTGAAAGTGAAAGGTTATTCTTTCTGGCTTTTTCAGCGAGAGACTGAATGTCTGCCGATAGGGTCTGGATATCCTTTTTGTCCGCATCCTTCACCACGACCACGGTCAAGCCATCTGGAGTGTCCACTGCAACCCCTATGTTATAATAATGCTTCATTGTGTAATTTCTGCTTGATTCGTTGTAAACCGCGTTGAATTTCGGGAATTCCTTGAGTACGACAGAACATGCCTTCACGAATAATGCTGTGTATCCTGTTGATGTTCCCCTCGTCTTAAGAGAATCCCTGAGGTTGTTGAGGCCGGTCATATCAATGCTCTCAAAAATAGTGAAATGAGGCATTATCTGCTTGGACTTAGTCATCTTTTCAAAGATGATCCTCCTGAGTCCCCGGAGCTCGATGGTGTCTGATTCTATTACAGCGGGCTGGGTTGGTGCCGTAGCAGGCGCCTCAGTGGCCACCCTGGATGCAGGTGGGGGAGCCTCTTTCTGTACCTGAGGTTTCTGATTTTTCATGTTGGCGTATCTCTTTACATCTTCCTCCAGCAGGCGACCGTTCGGACCGGTCCCCCTGATCCTTGATATATCAACACCAAGGTCGCGTGCCAGTTTTCTGATCGCGGGAGAAGCGAGTACCTTTGAAATGCTCCTGTGTTCCTCGTCTTTCATCTCAACGACGGCCTCAGCTCTCCGCTCAGCCTGTTGCGATATCTGCTGAGGCTTGGGCACCAGTGCCTCCTGCTCCTTTGGAGGTGTTTCGGACCCAGAAACCTGAATGTTGGTTGATACCTCAGTTTTCCCATCATCGATCTGGATCAGGACTTCGCCTACCTTCACGACCTTTCCCTCGGGGAAAAGAAGCTTTGATACTTTTCCCTCCACAGGTGATGGTATCTTCACGGTTACCTTGTCGGTCATTATTTCCACCATCTCCTGTTCTTTACTGATTGAATCACCTTCCTTGACCAGCCATTTGACAAGTTCACCTTCAGTTACGCCTTCACCAATATCAGGTAATTTAAACTCAAACATTCAAGCACTCTCCATTACTTTGTTAACTGCATTCATAATTCTCTTTTCATTTGGTATATAATATTCCTCAAGCCTGTACGGGAATGGTGTATCTGGTCCTGTAACCCGAAGGATTGGAGCATAAAGGTAGTCTATTCCCCTCTCAGTTATAGTCGCCGATATCTCAGCAGACATGCCGAGAGTTCGCGGTGCTTCATGCACTATCACGACCCTACCCGTCTTCTGTACGGATGACATAATTGCGTCCTTGTCAAATGGAAGCAGTGTCCTCAGATCAAGGACGTCTGCGTTAAGGTTATTCTTGGCCACTGTATCAAGGACCGTCGGGACCATTGAACCATAAGTTATTATTGAAAGATCCGTGCCCTCATGGACAAGATTTGCCTTCCCAATCGGTACAGTGTAAATATCCTCGGGAACATCCTGTTTCTGGGCCCTGTATAACCTTTTTGGCTCCAGGAAGATGACAGGGTCCTCGTAGTCAACAGCTGATATCAGGAGACCTTTGGCATCATAAGGGTTAGACGGCGTTACGACGGTAAGACCTGCTGTGTGGGCAAAATATGTCTCGCCGCTCTGTGAATGGTAGAGACCTCCCTTGACGCCGCCGCCATATGGCGTTCGCAAGACTAGGGGGCAGGTATATTCTCCTCCCGACCTGAAACGCAGCTTGGCCATCTGGTTTATTATCTGATCCATAGCTGTGTAAATGAAATCCTGGAACTGTATCTCAGGTATTGGTCTGAGGCCCTGTATGGCCATACCGATCCCCATTCCAATAATGCCCAACTCAACAAGCGGGGTGTCAAGGACTCTTTCTGGACCATATTTTGCCAGTAACCCGTCAGTAACCCTGAAAACACCACCATCAACACCAATATCCTCGCCAAGGAGGATCACGCGATCGTCCTTTTTCATGAGGTTGTCAAGCGCGGAATTCAGAGCCTGTACCATGTTCATTGCCTTTGTTGTCATAGTATATTCTTAACCTCCTCCTCAACCATCCATGAGGTCTTCTTGTATACTTCAGTGAAAGCTGTCATTGGATCTGGCGGAGGTATCTTTTCACACGCATCGAACTTCTCATCGACAGTCTTTACAGCCTCTGCCTTTATTTTTTCAAGAAGCTTGTCATCAGCGTAGTCCATCTTTATGAGTATTTTCTCTGCAACCACAATTGGATCCTTCTCGCTTCCCTCTGTAACCTCATCCTTTCTGTATTTGGATGGATCATCAGATGTGGAATGCGGACCCATTCTGTAGCTCAGTGCATCTATCAATGTTGGTCCCTTGCCTGCTCTAGCGTTGCGCATGGCTTCCCTGCATGTTTTGTACACCTCTACAAAATTCATTCCGTCGACCTTGACTCCTGGCATTCCGTAAGCAGCTGCCTTCTGTGATATCTCAACCAAAGTCTGGCGTTCTACGGGAAGCGAAATGGCCCAACCATTGTTTTCACACAGGAAAATAACCGGTAGTTTGAATACGGCAGCCATGTTCATCGCGGCATGGAAATCTGGAGTTGAGGATGCACCGTCTCCAAAGGTCGTTAGAACGAGATTCTTCATTTTTCTGTATTTAAGAGCATACGCGGCTCCGGTTGCAGGAGGCAGATTTGAGGCTACCGGGCTCTGAACGGACATAAAATTGAACTGCTTGTTTGAATAGTGACTTGGCATCTGCCTTCCTTTGGCAGTGTCAGCGCTATTTCCCATGATCTGGTTTATTATTGCTTCCATTGGAACACCTCTGTGAAGCATGAGAGGAACATCCCTGTAATATCCGTAGACAAGATCATCCTTCTCCAGTGCCATTGAGGCTCCGATCTGGAGGGCTTCCTGTCCCATTGTTGGCGTATAAAAGCCCACTCTTCCCTGCCTCTGAGCACTCACAATCTTCTTGTCAAGCGTCCTGGATATAACCATAGCCGCGAAGGCCCTAATGTATAACGGCTTATCCGACGATTTCTTTTCCTTTTTTTCCTGCTCCATTTTCAATCCTCCTGCTAACCCACGCTTCAGCTGCCCTGTATGATGACCTTACCAGTGGTCCAGATGCGACGTACTGGAAACCAATCTCATACCCAATCTCTTCAAACATCTTAAATCTCGATGCTGGACAGTATTCAACAACTTCAATCTGTTTTTTGGAAGGTCTGAGATACTGTCCCAATGTGACTATATCGACCCCTGCAACCTTGAGATCATGAAGGGTTTCTGTCACCTCATGATCAGACTCCCCTAATCCTAGCATGATTGAGGATTTGGTTATCTGATCTGGATTGGAGTCTTTGATATATCTAAGAACGGAAAGGGACTGATCATAACCTGCCCTTGGATCTCTAACGGATCCTGTAAGCCTCCTGACAGTTTCAATGTTGTGTGAAATAACTTCAGGTCTTGTTTCAGCGATCAGATCTATCAGGTCGATTCTTCCCTGAAAATCAGGGATGAGGGATTCTACCTTTACGCCGATCGCTTTTACCTCCTTTATTACCTTTGCAAAATGAGAAGCTCCTTGATCAGGCAGATCATCCCTGTCCACAGAAGTAATTACAGCAAATTTGAGACCCATTTCCTTTACGGATTCAGCTACCTTGAAAGGTTCATCTGGATCAAGTGGCATCATGTTCCCATGTGTTACCGAACAAAATCTGCATCCCCTAGAGCAATTACCCCCCATAACCATGAAAGTCGCCGTTCCAGAATCCCAGCATTCAGCGATATTGGGACATCTAGCCTCTTCGCATACAGTAAAGAGAGACCTGCTCCTCAGTGTACCTCTAATTTTGTTGTAATTCATACCCGAGGGTATGCTGACCTTTACATATTCTGGTCTCACGTAACCGTATATTCGCATGGTTCATAAATATCATTTCTTTGAAATTTGTAAATTATAAAGCTAACTTTTAAGATGCATAGATTCGAATCCATAAACCATTGGGTTTTCAATCGGTATTGTCCTGGAATGATCTATCTGAATCTTTTGAAATTTATCTAAGAGGCCTTCGAGTGCTATGCCTGCTTCCAGTCTCGCAAGGGGAGCGCCTATGCACATGTGGATACCGTTTCCAAATGCCAGATGTCTGTTATCCTTTCTGTGGGGTATGAATGAGTCAGGGTTCTCAAAAAAAGATCCATCCCTGTTTGCAGCTCCAAGATATACAAATATCTGGTCACCTCTTTTTAGCCTGATATGATCAATTTCGGTATCCTCACTGACAAACCTGTGCGGCAGGAACTGTATTGGGGAATAGAATCTCAGGGCTTCCTCAACAAACTCACCGATTCCTCTTCTGTTTTCCCTTAACTCATTCTGCATGTCAGGATAATCGCTTAATATCCGGAGCATGTTTCCAATGAGATTTGTAGTTGTCTCATTGCCGCCTATTATCAGAAGCATTACGTATTCTATCTTCTCCTTCATGTTGAGTGGGTTTCCATGGAAAATGCCTCTGTTAATGAGTGACAGCAGACTGTCTCCATCGCTTTTTTGAAGGAGCGTGGCGAGCACCGAGATCATTTTTTGGTTCAGTTCCATGAAACCAGGACCGGTCCTGTTGCCTATGATGAAATCTGACCATTCCTTGAACCCAGATCTCTTGTCCTCAGGAATACCAAGCATTTCTGATATTACAGTCACTGGAAGGTTGACAGCATATTCCGATATCAAATCTGAATTCGAGTCCATCCTGGAAAGCAGGCTTGATGAGGTCGCATTGATTGAATCCTTCATTCTTGAAATCGTCGAAGGCAGAAAATGATGAGCAGTTATATTCCGCATTTCCTTGTGGTCTGGATTATCCATGGTGATGAAACTTATCCCTCCGGCTGAATATGATTCTTGATTGTGAATGCTTCTGGGATCGGATGAGAACAATTCGTCATGAGAAAGGATGTATTTTACATGTTCATATGAAAATGATTTCCATACCCCTTCTGCCTTGTCAAAAACTGTGCCTCCCTTATCTCTCATCTCGCTATAATATCGGAAGATCATATCTTTTTCTGAAAGATTTAACACAGTACTTTAACGCAATTCAGGAAATAAACATGGCAGATTCCAGCAAATGAAATACATTCAAAAGAACTTTATCAACCTGATATGTTAAATGCAAATAATTTAACCTGATGAAGAAATTACAGATGTGCAAGTTAGTTGCAGGAATTGGTAGTATATGCCTTATAACATTATTGTTTGTGTGAAAGTGATCCCGGATATAGAACAGATAAGAGCCGACGCAAATGGGTTGATCGATACCAAGAACATACCGCTGCGTATTGAGACCTTGAGTGAGAATTCGGTTGAGGAAGCGGTCCGGCTTAAGGAAAAATATGGTGGAAAGGTAACAGCACTAATATTTGGAACCCAGGAATCAGTTCCAGTTATGAAAAAAGCTTATGCCATGGGGGTCGACGATGGGCTGGTAATAACAGGGTACAAAGGCAACAACCCGATGTTCACTGCAAAAGTATTATCAGAAAAAATAAAAAAATTACCGCATGATATAATTATTCTTGGTAATCAATCAGCAGATTCATACACCGGTCTTCTCCCTGGAAACCTTGCGGCTCTTCTGGGTTACAATGTAATAGGCAACGCAGTAAAAATTGAGCTTGCGGATAGAAGGATAAAGGTTAAGAAATTACTTGAAAGCAAGAATGTTCTTGTTGAGGGTGATCTCCCGGCGATTGTTTCTGTAGCACAGGAGATAAACGAGCCCAGACTACCACCAGTTATGCAGATAATGGCGGCAGGCAGAAAACAGATACCTGTCGAAGCAGTGGGTTTGGACGCGGGCGAATATACCAAGATCATATCAAATACAGCCCCGAAGAGTGAAAGAAAGAGGAAAATTTTCGAAAAACCTGACGAGGGAGTGGCAGAGGTAGTTAGGGTACTAAAGGAGGAGATAAGATGAATTTTATTGCTTTCTCTGATGAACAGCAGCTGTTGCTTCCGATTATTTCACTTTTGAGAAAAAATGGAACCGTTGACGTTATCACACAGGGCGATTCAGCAAAATCATTGGAAAACAGCGGTGCGAGAAAGATTTTTCTTCTTGACGATTCTAACAGGACAGATTCCATTTCTGATCTTATATCGGAGAAAATGAAATCTGGTGAGTATACCCATGCATTCTTTGCATCGACAGTTAATGGAAGAGATGTTGCAGGTCTTGTTTCCGGTAAGACAGGAATAAAAGCAGTGGCAGAAATAAATTCACTCGTTTTAGATGGAAACAGTGTGAGGACAAAAAGATTCTTCTATGGAGGTAAATCTATAGTTGAGGAGGAGTCGGATGCCAGGATATTCACGTTTGTTCCAAGCATTTCCGAATTTTCTCCAGCCGAAAATGCTTCACAGGCCGAGAAACTTTCTCTTAAGCCTTCGAGGATAAACATGGTTTCGGTTGAGGAGAAGAACACGGGTGGGGTTGACATAGAAAAATCCCAGGCCATAGTAAGCGTTGGCAGGGGGATAGGGAACAAGGAAGGATTATCCGTAGTTGAACCACTTGCAGCAGTGCTGAATGGAGTTGTAGCTGGCTCCAGACCCGTCTGTTTGGATTATCACTGGCTCAGTGAGGATAGGCAGGTAGGTTTGTCAGGAAAGAAGGTGAGACCAAAGGTATACATTGCACTGGGTATATCCGGCCAGATTCAGCATATTGCCGGAATGCGAGGCTCTAAAATAGTCATTGCAGTCAACAAGGATAAATCAGCCCCCATTTTTGAAGAGTGCGATTATGGTATAGTTGGAGATCTGTTCCAGATTGTTCCAAAGATCGTTGAGGGCATGAAAAAATAACCCATCTGTCTGGATAATAGATTATCCAATGAATTTATTTCACATTTATCGCTCGAAGTAGCGGGAGCTTTTGAATACTTGAATAAGCTAAACACTTTTGTTTGAAAATAGAATGCAATGTTATAAAACAAAATGGTTTTGATATGATTTGATCTCTTCCATTATTTGAGAGCGTTAGAAATCTACGGAGCCGATCTATAAATGAAGACTTTTGTAAGGCAAATATCAACGGAAGATGTTGATGCACTGATTGATGTCGCAAGAGATTCCTGGAACTGGACATATCGGGAAATTTATAGCAAAGATTTCATTGATAACTGGATAAGGGAAAATTATTCAAGAGAAAGCCTTCTAGGAGAAATAACAAAATCTAAAACCGATCCTGAAGTAATTTTCTTGGTAGCATTTATAGATTCGAAGTTAACTGGTTTCATCGAACTGAAAGTAGAGAATAGAAAAGCAGTGCTACTTCGCTTATATCTGAAACCAGAATATACACGCAGAGGTATTGGAAAATCACTTCTAATGGAAGCGGAGAAAATTATGAAAAAGATGGGTGTTGCTGAATGCACTCTATCTGTACACAGAAGGAATGAGATAGGTATTTCATTTTATATCAAGCAAGGCTTTAATGTAAAGAGAATCGAAGAAGACGATTACGTAATGGCGAAAAAATATGAATCTCAGGAGTAAAGTTAAAGACCGTTTAAGAAAAATTTAGATTCAATGAAATGAAGTACAATTTCTGGAACCTGAATATGTACTTCAATGTGAGATTCAAGATATTGAAGTTGAAAATGGTATGGGTTGAATGATAAATTTAACGGGCGGATGCCGAAATTCTTTCAATTTCCTCTTTCTTGTTCACCGAGAAAGATCCACTCTCGTTCCTCGAGGCAAGCATCAACTCGTCAGCAAGGCACTGGGCTATGGGTTTCTTGCTCTTGAATGATGCATTTGTAGCCCCAATAGCAATATTCCGGATCGCGACGCTGACCCGCCTCGCAGGTGATACGTCCACAGCCTTTGGAACTGCAACACCACCATATCTCAGTCTTGTGACCTCCTCTCTTGGAGCAGCGTTTTCGATCGCGTTGACCATAACCTGGATCGGGTTTTCCTTTGTCTTTGCGGCAATGATCTCAAAAGCCTCCCTCATGACCCTGTAAGCGCTGTACTTCTTTCCAGTCCACTTCTCGCTTCTCATAAGATTGTTGAGAAGTCTCTCCAGCGTACTGATATTTTTTCCAGTAGGTGACTTACTGTATTTTCCTCCGCCATGAAGGTTCAGACCTGAGGATAGATTGATGTATTTTGTCAAACTTTGATCATGGACAGCAACGTCATTAACTGAATAAAGACCGAAAACCTTTGTTTCCATTATCTCACCGTCTTCTCCTTTCTGCCTTTTACAAGCTCCCGGAGGGATATGCCGTTAACCTTGACAACCTTGTATCTTACACCGGGGATATCGCCTTTACTCCTCCCCATTCTTCCCCCGATTCCTTCGACGACTACCTCATCATGTTCATCAATGTAGTTAATTGCGCCGTCACCTGGTGCAAAGGCAGTGATCTGCCTTCCATTCTTAATCAACTGCAGCTTCACGCATTTTCTGATTGCGGAATTTGGCTGTTTAGCCTCTATGCCGACTTTTTCAATAACTATGCCCTTCGCCTGGGGTGCACCCTCTAGAGGATCACTCTTTTTCTTGAGCTGTAAGACTCTTCTTTTGTAGTCCCGATCTGACCACCTGAACCTGCTTCTTCCCTTCGCGAGCTTGTCTCCAGCATTTTGACCATTTGCCAATATATCACCCTACTAAATCATGAAATTGTTAGTGCCTTCGGGATATTTTCATAACTATTTAAGATATCCATTCCATTCAAAAAAGATTGATAGAAATATTAAGGGGAATCAATGCTTATAAAAAATATTCTTACTTTTATTGATCCTGTTTGTCCTCTGATAATACCATTTCCACATGTACCTCGAATTTGACCTTTGAACCGACCATGACACCGCCGGTCTCAAGAACACTGTTCCATTTCAATCCAAACTCTTCCCTTATTATTTCGCCGGTAACAGTTGCTCCGAATCTCTCGTTTCCATATGGATCCTTGATCTTCCCCTCAAACGTTCCCCGGAGTTTTACCTCCTTGTTTATTCCCCTTATCGAGAGATTCCCGGATATTTCATAGTCCTCATCGGATAGATGTTTTATCTTTGTGGATTCAAATGTTAGTGATCTGTATTTGTCAGCCTCAAAGAAATCCGGGGACCTCAGATGCGCATCCCTCTTTTCCTCGTCTGTTGTTATACTGAGAGGATCGATCTCAACTCTCACCTTGGACGCCTCCAGATTATCCGGGGAACCTGTAAAGACAACATCAAATTTCTTGAAATGTCCCTTGACGTTCGATATCATCATGTGCCGCACGCTGAACTCCACGCTGGAGTGAACCTGATCCATTTTCCAAGTCTCTTCTACCTGCATATTTATTTCACCATACAAAATTACTTTTTGCAATCAGGTATAATAGATACATTAAAATACCTTCTGCTACTTACATGATATGAGGTGTCATTGATGCAATCTAATGCGATGTCTTTTGAGGCATTAAAAGAGCATGTGAACTGCCCGATAGTTTCAGCGATAAAGAATATTGGTGGTCTCTGGAACCTGATTATCATCCGGTATCTTTCGGAGAAGCCAATGGGTTTTAACGAACTTCTCAAAACTGTTGATGGACTGAACTCGAAGACATTGTCAAGGGTGCTCAAGAATCTGCAGGCGAATGATATCATCATAAGAAAGATAATCAACACACAGCCTTTCCTTGTGCAGTATTCACTGACTGAGAAGGGCGAGGCATTGAAGCCTGTTCTCGATGCTCTCAGGACCTGGGGAGAATCCTTTCAGTCCTGATCATCATTTTGTCTTTGAGACTATCCGGATAACATCCCCTTCCTTCAGCTCATGATCTTTCCCGATGACCATCTTTGTTTTGCAGTCGATAGCCCTGATGAATCCTTCGCCTATTTCTGAATGCACCATGAATGCAAGATCCAATGGCGTTGATCCCTTTTTTAAGAGGAATGCATCCGGCAGGATGTTTCCGTTCCTGTCAGACCATGTAGTTTCATCGTAAACAGGATAGACCGTTATAAGATCCAGAATGTCCTGAACTATTTTTCCCA
>JAKBLT010000100.1:0-2820 GCA_021831925.1 Thermoplasmata archaeon | reverse complement strand
AATAAAATGCCTAGTAAGGATTTGCAACACAATGTTCATAAATTGCGCAACTTCATAATAGTTCTTTTTATGTTATTGTTGCCTGCAGCCATATTAATATTTCTCGCCTTATACTACCATTTTTAAACGTGACCAGCAAAATCTAAACAAGAAATGCCACTGAGGTTTTAATTTACAGATCATATGAATTAAAGGAACCGTATCAATCCAAGTTTATCCAAAGTGTCAGCCATCCAATCCATATTGTTTTCGATAAATTTCTTCAATTTCATCTTAACGTACCATAAGAGCCGGGGCAATTCTCCTTAGGTAAGATGCCAATTTGCTACCTAATTTCAGATAGCAATGTTTTCATTACCGCTATATTCCGTAAAGTTCAATGCTCAGCTCGTTATTTGGAGGTCTTTGATCCCATCGCAACTCACAAACTTCCCGCAAGTCATGCAGGAAAACAGCATAAAGTGGACAGTTATCCGTATATTCCAACTCAAGATCTACCATTTCAGGGGCCATAAAGTATAGCACTTCCTCCGAATATTCAGTTTTTAAGCCATTCTGCGACATATTAGGCAATAGATTATTGATTATAAATGACTTTAATTCTATCAATTTATTTTGATCCATTTTCTGAGGTCCTAAACTGTTTTCAATATTTGGTTTCGAAGTACTATCAAGTCGGCATCAAGAACTTCACTCCTGATCCAGGGTTATCACCAACATCTGTTCCACCATTATCTTTAACAATGTCTTCACCTACATATTTCAAAGCAAGCCTTAAGGATCCTTGCCAAACCATTAATCAGGGCTGGGAAATAGATCAGAAAAAATGGAAGCAATGAAGCCCGGCTGTCATTCAAATAAGCGTAGTATGCAAAAGATAATATTGCTAATGCCAGCGATATGACTATAAAGACAACTAAAGCCAGCCTTTCCTTAATTGACTTTCCTGAAAGGAGGATTTCGACTCAATCCTCCCTATATCTGCCGGAGTGCTTAAGTTTTGCAGCAAGAATGAAGAGTGGAATCCAGCTGGCTAAAAATATTCCTACATACAGATATATGTTTGAAATGGACAATGAACTGCTTTGCAGGTCAATACTAATCAGAAACACGATCCCAATCATGTAAGCTGCCACATCGAGAGAAACAAGAAGAGAAACAGCCTCCAATCTTTTCCTGACGATGTTCATGTTTCTCGGTTTCTTATATCTCTTGAAAGCATCAACCAATACAATGAGTGCAGCAGCATAAAATGCAATCACTCCCGCAAGGGCGTAAAGAAATGGATTGATTATCATTTCCCCCTTACTCTAGATAGCTTCTCATTTACCATGCGACATTCCAAAAAAACACTATTTGCAAATAAATAATGCTATTATTGCATGATACGAAGGCGAGCCTTTCTTGTATTAAATCATCAGACTTGAGGTTTGGAAATACTTTGTTATCTTGTGCCAAGAAAGGCTCAAAAATAGCCGGTTTTTGTTAAACGCACTAAGTTCATGCAACAAAATAAGAAATTCTTCTCTAGAGCAAGTTATCAGATGGAATCCATCGAAGCAATCAACTCTCTTTCAAACTGAAGTGCCTTTCCCCTATCCTCTCGAAGATATTTGGATGCTATTTCTGATACTCTCAGCATTTCAATGAGGGTCTTATCGCCCTTTTCAGTGATCATTATCCTGCACGGGAGGAGCAGCCCATATTCGTCATTTGACCCTATCATTGCCTGCGCCGCTTTTGGTTTGCACACGTCAAGTATGTAGAAAGGCTTGAAATCTGGATCCAGACCCGAATTCTTCAGCGTCTCCTTGATGTCAACTATGGACAGGATCACATAGCCTGATTCCTTCAATTTCTGGGAAAGCTTCGAAAAAACCTTATCAACACTGTCTGGCAGAATTCTCTCGTATTTGTAGTCACCCGGAACCCCGTTCAATATTTTCGCCTCAGGTATGGTTATAGCATTATCTGGATTATTTCTTTTCTTCCAAGGCATCCTTGAGTATGTTCATGTGCATCAGTGCGGGTGAACCTGCCATCAGCACCGCCACAAAACCAGCCTCGAGAATTTCTTCATCGCTTGCGCCGCTCTTTTTTGCCTCGGCCGTATGGTATGTGATGCACCATTCACAGGGACTCGCCAATGACAATGCTACTGCTATAAGCTCCTTGACCTTGTGCGAAACCTTTCCGTCAGCCAGTACAGACTGGTTAAATCCTCCAAAAGCACTGAACTGTCCTGGAAGCTTTTCTGCACTGTATTGCATTATCCCCTGAACTTCTTTAAGCAACTCGTTTTTTGACACAGGCGCTGATTTAGAATGAACTATTAAACTACATGATAGACGCAAGTCTAGACCTCGCCAGAATGATCTTGTTCTTTCAGGGCTTATTGACCTGATTTTGTGTGTCTGGTGCATCTTTCAACTGGTATACGCTTTGAACATTCTGTGTTTATCCTCTATCTTGACAGAAAATTGTTGTTTCTCATGTCATGGTGCCGATAAAGGTACAGTTACGAAAATGCCAAACATATCAGTACTACCTCTTAAGCGTCTGAAGGCAGTTATCTGATAGGAAGTGTTTGGTCCTGTCACTTGAATTTTATTTTTTGAGCTCTGATCAAGATTCAGTAAAATTCCGAATAACGCACAGCTTAACGGGAAAGATAGGGGCGATCTTGTGAGCAATGCCAGAGTTACCCATGCTGAACCCATTCTGGAAAGGTATGAGGAGCTGAAGAAGAGTGGCGAGCCTGCGACAGATATAATTCGTGATCTGGCAGAAGAGTTTAATATATCGATGGCAAGGGCCAGC
>JAKBLT010000099.1:0-2820 GCA_021831925.1 Thermoplasmata archaeon | reverse complement strand
GTAACATATAGAACAGTCATCTTTTCTATCACGTCCTTAAATTTAAGGGCAAATTTAAGGGCCAGTTTCGCACCTTCCGAACCGTCGAACGCTAACAGTATTTTCATAGCAATGATCCAATATTCACTCCTTTAATAATTTTTCTGTTAATTTAGGCATCCCTAATTTAATCCTGGTTATTCAGATAATTATAAATTCAGTTAAAAACAAGATGAATGCAGGATGATTCATAATTTCAATATTGTTTCAAAGTAAATCCATTCATGAGATTCCTGAGGTCTAAAAAACAAAACACTTCTCCCATTAAGAGATTTAGAATTTTCATGCAGATTTCTCAGTTTTAAGAACAAATAATGCAAATTTTCTCTCATTATCAGTAAAAACTTTTTCTGTCTTTAACCCAGATAACCTGCAAATATTTGTGAATTGATCTACCGAGTATTTATATGAATTCTCGGTATGGATCTTTTCCCCTTGGTAAAACTCTATCCGGTGTCCTGAAATGTCCACGACGAACGATCTCCTTGCTATCAGGTACATTTCTATTCTTCCTTCTCGCTCATTATAGACAGCTTTGTGATAGAAATCATCCTCCTTTATGTCGGAATTCAATTCCTTTCTAATTCGTGTTATAAGATTGAGGTTGAATTTTGCGGTGACGCCTTTCGAATCATTGTAAGCTTTCTCCAGTGTTTCTTTATCCTTCTTCAAATCAACACCTATTATGAAGAAATCCTTATTGCCAAGAATTTCGGAACATTTCTTCAGGAAATCTGCTGCCTCATTTGGTTCAAAATTTCCAATTGTCGAACCCAGAAAGAATAGCACAAGATTACCACGATGTTTGTAATATGGAAGAACAAGATTCTTAGTGTAATCAGCACATACAGGGATTATTTCCAGATTGGGAAATTTTTTTCTATACTTATAGGAGGAATCCGCAAGACTGACTTTCGATATATCTATTGGCATATAGCAGCTTATTTTATTGCATCTGGTTATCAGATGTTCTGTTTTGGACGAATCTCCCGCGCCGAGTTCAACGAGCATCGAATCCTCTTCAAATAAACTGCAAATTTCCTTCCAATAATTTTCAAGTATCCATTTCTCGGTTCTTGACGGGTAGTATTCCTCCAACTTAGTTATTTCCTCGAATAACTTTGAACCAGCTGCATCATAAAACAGTTTAGGGTTAAGCCATTTTTTCTCCGAACCGAGTCCAACCAGAACTTCTTTCCTGAAATCCTGTGGTTGAGGACTCTGATCATGGATATTATTAGAATTAATCATCTGTCCCTCGCAAGTCTTATTCCGGTGAACGCCCATCGCTTCTCTGGTTGAAAGTAATTTCGGTAACTTAAACGGATGTGATCTCTCGGAGTACCATAACTTCCACCCTTCAGTACCATCTGACCAGACATAAACTTGTGATTATATTCACCTATTTCCCCCTCGGCTGGCTTACTTCCAGGATATGGCAAATATGGACTCTGTGTCCATTCCCAGAGATCACCAAAACCCTGAGATAAACCAGCATTTGAGCATGATGTTGGTTTCAGATAATCTGATTCCATGAAGTTCTCCCTGCCTGTCTTCTTGTAATTATAAAATGCCCTTTCCCATTCCGGTTCGCTCGGCAGACGGTTTCCAGACCACCTAGCAAAAGCGTCAGCCTCAAAGAAACTAATATGACTAACTGGTTCACTCAGAATCATTTTCTGTAAACCAGATAAGGTAAATATGCTGTAATCATCGCGCTCTTTGACCCAGTATAATGGGTGTCTTATATTATTTGATTTCACCCAGCTCCAGCCATCTGACAGCCATAACTCTGGCCTTTGATACCCTTCATCCATGATAAAATTCAAAAATTCTTCGTTTGTAACTAGCCTAGAAGATATACTGAACGAATTAAGCCATTCTTTGTGGGAAGGCGTCTCGTTATCAAAACAAAAACCCGATCCATCAAAACCCACGTTAAAGAGACCCTCATCAAACGAGTGCCAGCTTTGTTTTACCTTCTTCTTAGAATGCTGTGTTTTCAGATCATTTCTATAAGCGGGATAATCAGGATGATTGAAAAACGCCATTTTAATATCCATAAGCATAAGCTCCTGGTGCTGTTCTTCATGATTTATCCCAAGCTCAATTAGATCCAAAACCTCAGAACTGGCCTTTCCATTTTTCAATAAATTTTCAATTACACTGTCGATATATTTCCTATATTTTAGCACCTCAGAGACAGTAGGCCTTGAGACCGTACCTCTCCTTTCTTTGGGAAAATATCTTCCAATTCCTTCATAATAAGAATTAAAGAGGTAATCAAACGATCTATCAAATGTTTCATAATTTGTTATAAATTTTGAAGCGATGAATTTCTCAAAGAACCAAGTTGTGTGCGCTAGATGCCATTTGACCGGACTACAGTCAGAATTCGCCTGTATCACCATGTCCTCAATTTCAAGTGGATCAGCTATATCCAAAGTCCTTTCCCTTGTTCTCAAATATAGTTTGAGAATTTCGCTGGTATTTTTGATATTGAGATTGGCAGTTTGCATTACGCTTTCTTCATTAGATCATTGATTTTAAGTTTTGTACTGGATAGGTAATTGAGGATTTCTAAAAACGCCGCATTCTGAGCGTGCCTTGTAAGCACAACATTTATTCATGGTATAACATGTTGAGAACTGGATACCTTATATCTCCTTACAAATACAGGAATGATGGAATTACCTCCGGCAATCGAATATATCAAGAGCAGAAGAGATAATGAGACCGAATCTACCCAGTATTTCAGAATATTGAAGCACCATTCAAAAT
>JAKBLT010000025.1:0-16932 GCA_021831925.1 Thermoplasmata archaeon | reverse complement strand
GATGCCGTTTACCATCTGGGTATTAGGTTAAATAAATCCCACATATCACCAAGCGAAATGTATGAAAAAAGAAAGGAGGTCAAAAAATGAAACTGGAAGGTTCTAAGGAAATAGCGAAGGATTTCGAGTCTGTCTGGGCTTTTGTCACAGATGCAAAAAACATGGCTGAATGCATGCCAGATGTAAAGGAGTACAAGATAGTTGATCCCACAACAATTGAGGCAAAGATCAAGGTCGGAGTGGGCTTCATCAAGGAAACGTTTGACAGCGTTGTGAAGTTTACCCCTGACAGGGACAACAAGAAGATACTTATCGCTATGGATGCAAAAACAAAAAGCAACAGTGCGAATGTGAAAATAGATGTTTCTGTCAATGGCGATTCTTCGAAGACCTCACTGAAATGGAACGTTGATGCAATAATGGCAGGCAGGCTGGCAAGCATTGGTCAGAGATATATTTCGAAGGTTTCGGACAATATCATTGAGAAGGCATTTGGTTGCATGGCAAGCAAGCTGAGCGCGTGAAAATTCTTTATTTATATTTATATTTATTATAATTTCTTCTTCATTAAATTCTTGTTCCAACCTTTGTTTGAAGCGGTTTTTGGAGGTTTAAAAACGCAAAATTCTTAAGCATCCTACTTCATATAGCTGACAGGTAAAAATGACTGAAGAGAACAGCTCTACACCGGTGAAGAATGAAGAACCAGGAAAGAAGAAAACTGGATTCTCCAAGAAATACCTTGTATTTCTGGCCATAATAATTTATCTTGGCTGGGGATTGATTAATACAGACGGGAATCTTATTCTTATCCTGTCTCCACAGATAAACGCGGCTCTGCATTTGACCGATACTGAATATGGATATATCGTGTCGATTGGTTTCTTTGCAAGTTTCTTTCTGAGTCTTGTACTGGGGCCGATAGCTGATCGTCTTGGAAGAAGGTTTGTACTGCAGTTCACAATGCTTGGAACAGCTTTCTTTTCCGTTTTCCAGTATTTCATATACAATTTCGCGTCCTGGTTTGGCATCAGGATAGGTGCTGGTGCATTCACTGGGGGAGAATGGGGCGCAGGCGGCACTGTCCTTACGGAAACAATAGGAAAAAGGTTCAGGGGTATTGTTCTTTCAATAATGCAGTCTGGATGGGTGTTTGGTTATGGTCTGGCAAGTCTGATAGCACTCGTGGTTCTCACTGTTTATGGTACTGCTGAGGGATGGAGGGTTGCGTTCCTGTTTGCCTTCCTTCCGGCAATACTTGTTCTTGTTTTCAGGTACTACGTCAAGAACCCTGACAGATTCGAGCATGTCCAGAAATTAAGGAAGGCAAAGAAAGAGGGCAAGCATAAAGAGGTCCAGGAACTCGAAAAAATATATCCAGTCGATGCCGAAAAAGCGGACAAGCCAACATATAAACAGCTTTTCAGCAAGGACCTTATAAGAGTAACTGTTGTCCTTGCCTTCTGGAATTTCATAACAACCGGCATTGCGATCACAAGCAACTCATTCCAGCCGACATATTTTGAGTTCGTCAGGAATTTCCCTGTAACTCAGGTTGTAACGCTCTTTACCCTTGTATCTTTTGCAGGCATAATTGGATACATAGCAAACGGAATTTTGAATGACATAATAGGCGCAAAGCATTCTATCATAATATTCGCAACGCTTGAAGCAATCAGCCTTTATCTTGTGACCTTTGATTCCGGGCATAGTTTCACCGCTCTGGCTGTATTTTACGTTATGTTTTTCTTCACAGAAAACGGGCAGTTTGCTGGACTTATCCGGATGAATACAGAATCCTTCCCAACCAGAACGAGAGCGACAGGAGCAATCTGGGGAGCAGCCTTCTGGAGTTTAGGACAGGCGGTATGGACACTTATATTTGGTCAGGCGCTTTCCTCGATATCATTCAATGCAGCCTGGCTTTATCTTGAGATCATACCTGAATTCATTGCAATAGTGATTTTCTTCTTCGCAATGAAGAACACACCACCGAAGAAGGAGCTGGAAGAGATCAGCGTTTGATGATATATCCAGATCTTTCCTAATTTTTTTTAATTTTTTATAAATTAATATCATTTTTGATAGATTTATTCTAATTATTCCTTGATAACAACGGACTGGATTCAGTGTGCAAAGAATTATAATTCACAGAATTATCAAGAACCATGCAGATGAAAGAAACGACAAAGGAACTGTTAAGTTCCGTAAAGAAATGTAAGGTATATGACTTGGGCCAGCCATACTGGAAAACTATGCCAGTACACCCTGCAGACCCGCCATTTTCATATTTCCTCTATCGTTACCATGAGCACACAAAGGAACTTTTCAAGAATGTCGCACCTGAATTTGCAGACTCAATCGGCTATGTGACAACAAGCATGCACGCAGGTACTCACTTTGACCTTCCCATCCACATGTCCCGATCGCTCAAGGTGAGAGGTGTGGATATAACGAAATATGAGAGGGATGACGGTTATCATGACCTCCCGGAACCACTTTTCAGCGCCGAAAATGTTCCACCCATTGTAGTCAACGCGAAATTGCTCGATGTTCCTGCCTCAAAAGGGCTTGATATCCTTCCCGAAAGGTACCAGATCACACCAGATGATCTACAGAAAGCAATGGAGTTTGCCGGCTTAAGCATTGAAGAAGGTGACGCCATTCTTGTCAGAACTGGCTATTCGAGGTTCTTTGAAACCGACAGCGACGCATACCTGCACAAATTTGCCGGTCTCGGACCTGAATCCGCAAAGTGGCTGGCTGGCAAGAAACCGAGGCTTGTCGGAATTGACAACCTTGCTGCTGGGGTACCAATACCATTCGAGGTACACAACATCATACTCACCGATAATGGTATATTTCTGATGAAAAGCCTTAAGCTTGAGGATCTTTCAAAGGACAGAGCATATTCTTCCCTCCTTATGGTATCTCCACTCAAAATAAAAGGAGCGGAGGCATCGCTTGTGAGGCCAATCGCTCTTGCTTAAATGGTAAAAAACCTATAAATAACTGAAAAATTATAAACTTCAGATCCCTTACTAATACGAATAATATGCAAGAATCAACCGGAAAAAAATATATCGGGGAGAAGTTCTGGGTCAGCCCGTATAATGATGAATCCATTTTGGATCGCAGGATAAGGCTGCCGGAGAAAATTTCCATTCACGATGTGACATTGCGCGATGGCGAGCAGACACCTGGAATAGTTTTCAACAAGCAGGACAAAATCGATATTTCACAAAAACTGAGCGATGCCGGAGTCCAGAGAATTGAGGTTGGAATGCCCGTCATATCACATGAGGAAAAAGACGCAATCAAGACAATAACATCGATGGGGCTGAAGTCGAAAATATTCACGCTGTGCCGTCTTATCAAGAAGGATATCGATGAATCCGCGTCCGTTGGAGTTAACGGCATCGTACTGGAAACACCTCTCGGTGTTCCAAAGAGAAAGCAGCTGGGCTGGGATATGGAGAAAGCACTGAATCTTACACAGGAAATGATTGACCACGCTAAATCCTACGGTCTCTTTGTTTCTTCCTTCGGCGTTGATACGACCAGAGCTGATATCAAGGATGTCATGGACTTTGCATCCCTTGCACAGAACTCAAAGGTTGATTCGCTTTCGATCGTTGACACGTTTGGATGCATCAGCTATGAGGGCATGGGATATCTGGTTGACAAGATCAGGTCTGTCTTCAAAAGGCCGCTTGAGGTCCATACACACAATGACTTTGGGCTTGCTGTGGCAGTTTCTTTTGCTGCTGTCGTTCATGGTGCATCAACAGTTCATGTTGCAGTCAACGGTATAGGCGAAAGAACTGGAAACGCATCTTTGGACGAGATCCACATGGGTTTGAAGTACCTTTATCATCTTGATTCTGGGCTGAAGGAGGAAAAACTTGTTGAGCTTTCCAGGCTCGTGGAGGAACGCAGCAAGTTCAGGACACCAGATAACAAACCATTTGTTGGAAGAAGGGCATTTGGCAGGGAAAGTGGTATATCTGTAGCAGGCTGGGCAAATTATAATCTCGGATCAGAGCCTGTGCTTCCGGATCTTGTTGGAAACCGGCATGAGGTTGTAATCGGCAAGAAGAGCGGAAAGGGTTCAATAAGGTATAAGTTACTGGAGCTTCACATGGCAAAAGGAGACGTCCCAGACGAAAAACTCGAGAAGATAGTGGAAGCCGTGAAGGATATCTCGCAAAAGGAAAAAAGACCAATACCTGATGATGAATTCAGGAAAATAGCAGAAAAAATATTGAAATAATTGGATTAATTATTTCTTTATCAGGTTGAATACCTCTTCCATTGATATTGGTATCTTCCTGACCTGAGAGCCGAATTCAGCCACTGCGTTCGAGATGGCATTCGCTATCGCAGGCGGGCATCCAATTGCCCCGCCTTCTCCCATTCCTTTGTAACCACCGGGGGTCGGAGATGGGCTCTCAATATTTTCAATCTGGAATGACTGCGGTAAATCAAGGGATGAAATTGGTATGTAATCCCAGAATGATGTTGTTAGCAAGATGCCGTTATCATCATATTTTATCTCGGCAAATGTTTGCTGCAGGCCATGCGCTATGGTGCTGCCATGAACCTGTCCCTCCGCACTGAGGGGGTTGATTATGACGCCTGCATCGTCTACTACATAGTATTTTAGCAGTTTGATCTGACCGGTTTCAGGATCTATTTCCAGCAAGACTCCATGCCAGGCATAGCTAACCATTGTGCTGTCCTGTGGTGGATCATATATTGCCGATACCTCGAGATCTGGTTCGATACCGCTGGGAAGCTTCATAGATTGTCTATAAACCATGCTTGCAAGCTGGGTCATACCCATTCTCCTGTCTGGATCAGACCTGACTTTGACTTCACCGTTTGATATTTCAAGATCTTCCTCATCCGCCTTCAGGAAATGAGCTGCGATCTTCAACAGACGATCTCTCATCTTCCTGGATGCAAGTAGAACTGCATTTCCCGCAGTAACAGTGGATCTGGACGCCCAGCTGCCGAAACCATATGGGTCCCTATCGGTGTCACCCTCATTCACATAAATATCATCAATGCTGATACCGAGTTCATCAGCGGCTATCTGCGCAAATATTGTCTCATGGCCCTGTCCGCTGTCCTTTACACCAAGATAAATATTGACTTTTCCCGTAGGATTCATACGGATAGTTGCCTTTTCATAGCCACCTACATGCCAGCCTAGAATACCCTGCAGCCTGGATGATGGCGGTGCAGTATATTCAGAATACACGGATATCCCGACACCCAGCAACTTACCTTTCTTTCTCATTTTTTCGCGCAGATCG
The DNA here is from genome assembly GCA_021831925.1 of Thermoplasmata archaeon. GTDB lineage: Archaea > Thermoplasmatota > Thermoplasmata > Thermoplasmatales > Thermoplasmataceae > UBA582. The sequence goes on along the minus strand of JAKBLT010000025.1, from coordinate 11,611 downwards.
GGCAACTTTTCATATTCCATCATTTTTGTCAGTTTCTTCAGTCCGAGCCTGTAGTCCCCGCTGTCATAGACAACGCCGGCCGGATTTTTATATGGAAACTGCTCCTTGTGCACGAGATTCAGCTCCCTTATGCTCACAGGGTCCATTTTCAGTTTCGATGCGGCTATATCCATCAGCCTCTCCATGACAAGTGCGGCAACCGGTCTTCCGAATCCGATGTTTGGGGACCATGGTGTTTTGTTTGTTGTCACGCAATACATATCGAAGCCGTAGTTCCTGAAAAGATAGGGCCCTGGAACAGTCACTGAAGCTACCATTGCTGGCTGCACTTCAGCCCAGAAAGTTGTGCCTGCCCCAACATCGGCAATTATCCTGTCGTAAACAGCCACGAGTTTACCATTCTTTTCGAAACCGGCCTTCACAAAGTGGATCTGGTCACGTTCGTGCCCCGTCAGCATAACATCCTCTGTTCTTGTCTCAACCCATTTCACTGTTATCTTCATCATGTATGAAATGGCATAAACAGTCATATCGTCGTTAAAGACAGATGTTTTGGGACCAAAGCCACCACCAACATCCTGTGCGTAAACCCTGACGTGATTTTCCGGAATGCCAAGCGATTCAGCAATGAATGTCCTCAGAACATGCGGGTACTGAGTGCTGCTCCAGACTTCCATAATGTCACCGTTGTAGGAAACCACCTGCACCCTTGGCTCAAGCGTTATGGTCGTGCTTCTCCCGTTGACTATCTTCTCTTCGATTTTTAGAGGGCATTCCTCTATGATTTTTTCAAGTTCCTCAACGCTCCTGTAATGATCCTCAAAGAGTACGTTGTCCTTCATGTCCTCCATTACCTTGTTATCTGGATTGTCAAGTGCCTTTATTGGATCAAGGACTGGCTCGAGGACCTCATAATCAACGTCTACAAGTTCCGCTGCATCCTCAGCGGTGTATGGATCAACTGCAAGCACAGCTGCCACAGGTTCACCGTTATATGTTGCCTCCCTTACGGCAAGCGGATGCCTGGCTGGCTCCATCATGGTTGGAAGGTGCATCCAGTACCCGAGGTTTATCTTTTCAAAATCAGGTCCGGTAAAAACCCTGACCACACCCTCAAGATTAAGCGCCTTCTCATAGTCTATTTTTAATATCCTGGCCCTGGCATAAGGTGACCTTACGAAATGAACATAGTAAGTTTTCGATTGCTGTTCGACGTCATCAGCAAAATTTCCCCTGCCCTGAACGAGTTCGTATGCGTGTTTCTTTTTGATCCTGGCGCCGACATAGTTTCTTTTGTGGATTTCCTTCACGTCCTGGATTACGACATTAGTTTTTCCGCTCATTTTCTCTGCCTCTATGTGACTTTGATAGCACAACAATATTTATCATTGCGTTTTTTTAACTATAATCACTATTTTTTTTAAGCACATCTAATTGTATTTAGATGAGATGTAATCGTGAATCCGATCGATTGCTTCAATGGATCTCTTCCCCCCAAGCGATATTCTAATATATCCTTCTGCGTGATAGGCGACTCCAGGAGCCACAGCAACCTTTGCCACCTTAAGCAAATCCTTGCAGAAATCCATTGATCCAAGACCGGATTTCCTTATATCAAGCAGAACAAGATTGGCCCCTTCTGGCTTTATGATGCTGTAATCCATTAAATCGGAAAATTTTAGAGCAGCATAATCAACATATCTTTTAAGATCTGAATTAACCTTCCTGACATGCATCTCCTCGAAATCCGATTCCAGCGCTCTTGCAGCTCCTGCCTGGACAAAATTTGGAATGCCCATACTTGAAAATGCCATCTGGACCTCAAGTCCCTTGATCAGGGCGCGGTTTCCCAGTGCATATCCAAGCCTGTAGTTTATCATGTTATAAATTTTTGAAAATGAACCTGTTGTAATAACGAAATCCTTGATTTCCTTATACTGAGATATTGCTATAAACGGCTTGTCACCATAAACTATCCTGTCATATACCTGGTCGTATAGCAGGTATATCTCATTTTTTGCTACAAATTCCACGATTTCATTGATTTCTTCCTGGTCCAGCACATGGCCGGTCGGGTTATGCGGGTTGCAGATTACCAGCATCTTCGTCCTGCCTGAAACAGAATCCTCAAGCATCTGTCTGTTTATCCTGAAACCATTTTCTTTCTTCATATCTACAAAAACAGGTTTTCCCCCAAACATTCGGGCAGGTATATCGAAGAAATAGGCAGGCGTTGGTATAATAACTTCATCACCTGCATTAAGGAACGCGCCCATCACAAAGTACTCAGCCTGCATGCTTCCAGATGTTACTATTATCTCATCCTCCCAGTTAAAATGGACATTGTAGAGCAAGTCAAATCTTCTGGAAATTGCCTTTCTGAGTTCTGGAAGACCGAGGAATGGAGCCTCCTGCTTTGAGGCATATTCAGGGAGGAGATCAACTGTATTCCTGACTATCTCCACTGGAGCAGCCGACGTCAGTACACTCTCTGCACAGAAAATAATGTCTTCTCCCTCAGCAGCCAGCTCTTTCCCCATGTCTGCGATAACACCGGTTCCAAAGGGTTCCCCAGTTTCATTCATCTTGTTATAACTATCAACGAGCCAGTGAATCCTGTCTGAATAGGCTGCCCTACCCTTTGCCGAATTATCAATCCTGCCTGCCTTGTTTACCATGCCCCGCATAAATGAACTGGATTTATAAACATTGTATCTAAATCCGCTTTTTTTGCGTTGAAATATTCACTTTGAACAATCCATAATTAAAAACCTTGCATTTAAAAAGCATCTGAAGCTCCCGACGGGAAATAACCATATAAGCTGATTGCAATATCATGAAGGATGCGTGTATCATTTAGGATAGTCGCAGCGTCATACAGGAGATCTGATGTTGCTGTCGAGTTGTTTGGAAGGACAAAAGAGGGAAAATCTGTCACAGCACTTTATCCTAATTTCAGCCCGTATTTTGATCTTGTGGATCCACCCTCGTCTTATCTGAACGAAATTACGCGAAATGAGGAATTTGTCAGGATGGAGGACAAGATTTTATGGGTGAATGGAAAAAATAGGCCCGTAAAGAGGATATTCATCCGGTCACCGTGGAAAGTCCCAGATCTAAGGTCGACTTCCCCAGTTGAGGTACTCGCAGCGGACATACCGTTTCATCACCGTTTTGTTTACGATCTCGATCTCGGAGCTTGCGTTGAGGTCGATGGTTACGAGGATCCCATCGAAAGCAGAAAATTCACCACAGATATTGTACTTTGGATCGATAAAATAGAAACCGTCGAAGACTATAATCTCTCATTAAAGGTCTTCAGTTTTGATATAGAGAATATAATTGAAACCAGGGAGATAATAGTCATTGGATGGGCATTGCAAATAGGGGAAGATCATAGAACTGGCAGTTTTACAGGCCCGGAACCTCAGCTATTGAAGGATTTTATAGATTTTGTGAACCGGGAGGATCCTGACATTGTTATTGGTTACAATGTTGACGGGTACGATTTGCCTCTTCTTATAGAAAGAATGAAGAAACACGGGATAAGCCCGGATTTTGCCAGGGATTTCACCACCCCCCACAGGGTTCAGGAAAGATACTGGAGAATGCATGGCAGGATTGTGAGCGATGTCTGGTGGAACGTCAAGAAAATACTGCATCCAAAATCTGAAACGCTTAATGCAGTCTCAAGGGAGCTGCTGAATGAAGGAAAGGATAACATCAACAGGCTCAAAATAAAGGAGGAATGGGAAGCCCGCCCGAATGAGGTCATAAAATACTGCATCAAGGACGCCGATCTCACGCTCCGGATATACCAGAAATTAAGGGTAGTAGACAGAAACATGTTCATGTCAACTGTGACAAAGCTGCCGCTTGATGATGTCACCAATGGAGGCACAAGCAGCTATGTTGATTCCATACTTATCAGGGCGGCTGACAGGCAGGGAATCGGGGTCAGGATGACATCCGTAAAGGAGAAGATGAGTCCAATCGAGGGGGGTTATGTTAGATCCATAGGGGCCGGTCTTTATTCAAATGTTGTAGTGCTTGATTTCAAGAGCATGTATCCTTCTATGATCATCAAGTATAACATATGCTTCACGACCCTTTCGCCCGAAGGAAACATCATAGCGCCAAATGGTGTAAGGTATCTTGACAGAAACCAGAAGGAGGGTCTTGTCCCAAAAATACTGCAGAATTTGATGAAGGAGAGGGACCGTGTGAAATCGATGATGCGATCCTCATCTGATCCGGCCGACGCAGAATATTACGATGGAGTGCAGGGCGCGATAAAGATATTGATGAATACATTCTACGGTGTTCTGGCGTCGTCGTTCTACAGGTTCACAAATCTTGACATCGGATCCTCAGTTACGCACTATGCGAGAAACACGATTCAAAATCTTATGGATAAACTTGAGAAAAGAGATACCAAGGTTATCTATGGAGATACAGATTCTGTGTTCATTGAATCCGGTAAGCCAACATTGAAGGAAACAATTGAATATGGAGAGGAACTGAGCAAGGTGCTTTCAGAAGAAGAGGGGATTGCTCTTGAATTCGAGAAGATCATGGATCCATTCTTTTCGCATGGTGCGAAGAAAAGGTACGTCGGAAGGATAGTGTATCCTGAATCCCAGAGCGGAAAGATGCTGGTAAGAGGATACGAGGTCAGGAGAACCGATTCATTCGATCTCCAGAGTGAGGCCCTGACAAAAGTGTTCGAATTCATAATGAACCGGAATCCGCAGGGCGCTATAGATTATGCAAAAGACATAGTCTCAAAAATTTCAGCAGGGGACAGCAGCATACCGATATCGAAACTTGTTATATCAAGGTCAGTAAGAGACGAAAAGGAATATGCGAATTCAGATTCTCTTGCAAATGTGAGGATTGCAAGAAAGATAAAGGAGATGGGGGAAACCTTTGTAACAGGAATGAAGGTCTCATGGATAGTGACAAACAGCAAGAAGAGCCCGCAAGAAGTTGAGCCTTACATAGAGGGGCAGAAGTTTGATTACGTTCCTGACTATGCTTATTATGCCAGAAGGGTTGAGGAGACATTGAACAGGGTTCTCGAAGGATTATCGATCCAGGTGCATGCAACAGCAAAGGGAGAAGCTAAAATCAAGGACACACAGGAAGCGCCAAAGTTAAGAACACTGGATAATTTCTGATCTGTGACCGCTGAGATCATTGACTCATGGAATACGCTTGTAGGTCTTGCTGTATTTTACGGTAAAATAGAAATCAGCAAGAATATGATTGCAAACCTTGAAGATCCGTCCATGAGCGGACTTTTCTCGAATTCCATTGGCGCTCCAAGGGGACAGTCAGCCGACTGGAGATCATCCGTCGATGGCTCCAAGCTTGGAGTTCACCTTGTTGAGTTCGAAAACAGGTATGAGATACACACGGACAGGTTTGACCCCAACAAGGATATTATCAGGCACCTTATATTTGATTTTATATCACCTGCAGGAAGAAGGAAATAATGGTCCGGTTTCACCGGTAGTATTCCAACGGGTCCACTGCGTGCTCAACCTTTCCATCGAGAAAATTCCTTACATTGCGGGCAGCGCTCACGACTGCATCTGCAAAATCGGCTGGGACCTCACTCCCTTCATGCGGCGTCAGGACGCAGTTCTCAGGTAGATCATCGGTTATTGCTGGTTCATTCCACCAGACATCAGCAAGGTAATATTTTTCAGGGAATCTTTTAAGGTACCAGAAGAGATCGGCCTTGTTCACAATTTCAGCCCTTGCAACGTTGACAAGAATGCTTCCGCTGAACATATTCAGTGCATCCCCATTGATAAGATTCCGCGTTGATTGGGTCAGGGGCAGGCATATCACAGCTATATCTGACATCCCAAGCAATCTGGCAACTGACGCAGCATACTGATCCACAATGAGATCATCAGGCTGTTTCCTGCCGTAGCCAATTACATTCATCTGAAATGCCTTTGCGATTCTCGCTATCTTTGATCCAAGTATGCCATAACCGATTATTCCGATGGTCTTGCCCTTTAATGCAACCGCTGGTTCTTTCTTGAAAATTCTCTTGTGTGTTCTCTGGTTATGGTAGGATATCTTCTTCATTGTTGAAAGTATAAGTGCAAATGCCTGTTCTGCCGCCGAATCCGTAAAAGCACCTGGGTTGCTGCAAACAGTCACGTTGGCCGGTATATCCTTGAGGTTGAGTGCATCCAGGCTTCCATAAATCCCCTGTATCAATTTGGTATTCGGGTTGATGGAATACTTGGTAGCCACTATTTCTATGTCATTCCTCCCGTCCCTGTCGATAACTACGGGTTCACCTATTATATCAGCACACCTCTTCAGGAGATCCGGATCAACATTGAACGTGATTGAGACAGGCATACGTAATCAGGCTTACTGCAGGTTAAGGCATGTCTGTTCATAAACATATCTTTGAACGGATATTTTATGACAAGACCGTAACCAGCAAGTAGGGAATTAAAATATCACTTAATTAATTTTTGAATCCAGACTGAGCGGGAAGATTATAAATCCAGTTGAAACCATTACATTTATTTTTTATAATCATGGATCTCATCCCGGACATATTATTTGATCACATACTGGCCTCTTTTGACCGGACAGGAATTTTCCTATGATATAAGTTAAGATTTGGTGTTTTGAATAAAGTTTTATCCTGAGATTCAATGTTGATGCGTGATTGATGTCCTGATCGTTGGTGCCGGCCCTTCTGGTTCATACCTTGGCCATCTCCTTTCACAGAAGGGATATTCAGTGAGGATACTTGAAGAGCATAAAGAGGTCGGGAGACCTGTTGAATGCACTGGTCTGGTCTCAGAAAGGGTTTTCAAGATGGCCAGATCCAGATCAAAGGTCAACGAGGTTAGTGGCGCCAACGTTTTCTTCCCTAATGGCAAAAGCATTCATGTGGCAAAGGGTGAAAAGACAATAGTCATGGATAGAGACAGGTTCGACAAGGATGTGTCGGCTATGGCAATTGGTTCTGGAGCTGATCTTTCGATAAATTCCAGGGCTATTTCCGCATCGGTCAATGATGAATCGGCTAAAGTTACTTACAGGCACGATGGTAACAAGGTTGAGGAAAGCGCCAGGATAGTGGTAGGAGCGGATGGCATAAACAGCATAGTGAGGAAGGAACTTTTCAATTCACGACCTGGAAGGGTAATATCCTGCTATCAGGTAGATTCAGCCTATGAGATGGAGGATCAGGACAGTGTCAATGTTTTCATCGGTTCAGAATCATCCAGGGGCTTTTTTGGATGGGCTACCCCGAGCGGTCATCTGACAAGGATTGGCGTGGGGAGTTACAGGTCACCGGCCTACAAGCATTTCCTGAAGATAAACAGCCGTTATGGCGAAAACAGGATAGTCGGCATAAATGGTGGAAGCATTCCGGTCAGGTATCTGAAGAAGACTTATTCAAGGAGATCCCTCCTTGTTGGAGATGCAGCAGGGATAGTGAAACCACTTAGCGGTGGTGGCATATTCACCGGCATGGTTTCTGCGAAACATGCATCAAATTCGATATCTGCTGCACTTGAAAGAGAGGATTTTTCAGAAAACGCACTGTCTGGTTATCAGAAGGACTGGAAGAGAGAACTCGGCATGGAGTTATGGATCGATGGCATAGTGCACAGGTTCTTCGGAGGCATAAGCGACAGAAAATTCAATTCCATATATGATGATCTGTCCACAGAATCAAGCATAGACCTGATAAACAAAACTGGGGATATTGACTTCCCGTCCAGGGTTGTGTTCTCGCTTTTTCTGCGAAAGCCATCCATACCTGCAAAGCTTCTTTTTATGAGATGATCTCGGGGTCATGAACAACAAGCTGCTCTATTCCATGCTTCTTCTTGTTACAACATTCTTCTGGGGGGTTACATTTCCGCTGATCAAGGTTTCGCTTGAGTACATCAGCCCTCTCCCCTTCCTTGCATTCCGTTTTTCGGTCGCAGCAGCAATACTTATTCCCATTGTGATCAGAAAAAAAAGTGATCTGATCAAAAAAGGAAATATCATTTACGGTTTCTGGGCTGGTTTCTATCTCATGATAGGCTATGTATTGCAGACGATTGGCCTGGACTATACAAGCGCTGCCGCCTCCGGTCTCATCACAGGATTATACGTTGTCATACTGCCACTGCTTTCCGTTGTATACCTGAAGGTCAGGGTGGGAAGGCTTGTTGTTTTCTCATCTATACTTGCTTTTTCAGGTCTAATCATAATGTCTGTGGGTTCTTTCAGTGGAAAGCTTGCCTGGGTCGGTGATCTTCTCACATTCCTCTGTGCACTTGCATATGCTTTCCAGCTGGCATATCTTTCAAAGCATTCTTACAAGATAGATACATATGTGTTCAGCTTTTATCAGCTTCTCATAGTAGGCATTTTCTCATTTGCGCTCATACCCTTTATGCCGGATGAGATGATAAGATTCAATTCGATCGTAATTTTCTCTATTGTATTCACAGCTATATTTGCAAGCACACTGGCTATTTTCATCATGACAAGGGCCCTCTCTTACGTGGAACCGGCGTTTGCAGGCATAATTTTCGTCGGAGAGCCCATATTTGCTGCTATCTCATCAGTCCTCTTCATAGGAGAGAAACTTTCCGTTTATACAATCACGGGCGGCACTATTATGGTCATAGCAATTTTAATAGTGACTGGATCGAAATATATCACTGAAAGGCATAATCAGGTGATCCCTCATTCGTGATTGATGCCGGCCCGCACATCTATGGCAACACCGCGCCTGAGAACCCTCATTTCACGACCGGATGCCATTGACTTCCCGATGGCAAGAAGCGTGTTATCTTTATCAACAACGAGCGTCTCATTTCCCGGAATTATATTTGGATCACAATCCGTGATGAATTTGTAGAATACATTCTTTCCATCTGCATTGAATGCTGCGCTCTCTTCGTTTACAGAGACACGATACCCGTTCACTGATTGATAAAGCCTAACGGCACCCTTCATGGTGAAAGTGAGGAGACCGTCCCCTGCCCGCAATGTTGCAATCAGGTCACTACCAAGGCTGACTGTTCTTATTCTTCCAGTCTTTCTGGATCTCCTGATGCTTGCTGAATCTGGAAATAGCAATTCTGAGTTAACCCCTGGAAACTGGTACCTGGAAATCATCCTGATCTTTTCTATATCAAAATACCTCTTGCTGGCTGAAGGAACAAGTTTTCCATGCAGGTCGTCACTTCCAGAAAACAATACTTTGCGCCCGATCTTTTCCTGAATTGCATTTATTGATGATTTCCCTTTTTTCTGGACGGAAATACTCTGCTGGACAGGATACGTTTCCCACATCTCTATTGGAACGGGTATACCATTCCAATCCCTGACAATCATCACGTTGTATTTTTCGTATATACTGATGAGATCTGCATTGTCGCCATGGTTAAAAAGTGAATCGCTCCCCTCAACGAGAATAACATCCTTTCTGTCGTTCCGGATTGACTGCATGCAGAATGTCCTGAGCTTCCTGAATATAGCAGTCCTCGTGTCCTCTTCACCGGTGAAATAGTATGGAGATTTCTTGGAAAGCGGTTCATACCTGTCATGAAATTTCTTTCGTGAAATAAGAAGGAAAGCGTCATAAAGAGCTGGATGAGCCCGGACTTTCTGCTGCACATACCGCCTCAGTGACTGATCCGAGATCCTCTGTCTTATCTCAGATATTTCGTTAAAGATTGCACTGAGATTATGCTCTGAAAATGCAATCATCCTGGTATCAGGATCAAGAGATTTGATCTCATTAACAGTATATTTATCATGAAGGGGGCTCCATGGAGGTATTTCATTCAGATCTTCAATGGAAACAGTCCTGTCAGGGAAAAGCAGTCTGCCGTCCCTCGCATATTTCACATAGGAAGCCGAATCAAACATATCAACCCCCAGATAGACGGCGAGAGCGAGGAACATGGGATGCCCGCCACCGAAAAGATGCACCGGCTTGGAAAAATCTGAATTTGTTTTGGAACTGTAAATTATCTCCGCTAGATTCCTGTAAGAATAGGATTCAAGCAGGGGGACAACGCCACCGATAGGCAGATATCCGGCAATGCTTTTGCTCATCAGCCTGGCAGATTTTTTCCTGAGTTCCGGATAGATGGATCCCTGGATCGTGCCTGCATAGATGCTGCCGTCCTCTGTAACCTCAAGGGATCTCCTGTAGGTTTCCTTTACACCCTCCAGTGCCTTTTCAAAACTATCCTGCGGAGTGGAAAATATGTCCAGAAGGGTGATTATATCGCTTCCGATTTTCTTCTGAAAGTCGACCATATCGGAGTTTCCGTACTCAATGTCTCCATATACATAACTCTGGAATGTCCCTGAGTCTGTCATAACCGGACCATCGAATCCTATTAGGGCATGAACGCCATTTTTCTCCGCCTTCTCCTTTAATGAGTGGTTCCGCCGGATTATGTAGCTGTTTGTTATGACGCTGCTAACACCGAGTCTTTTCATGTCACCCGGTTTTATTGCGATGAGATTCGGGTTGATGACTGGCATCACCGTTGGTGTCTCGATAATTCCATGCGGTGTGGTGAATCTTCCGATTCTCGACAGGCCATCCCTGGCTATAATTTCAAACTCGCCATTTTCCGCCATGGATCCTCCCGTCAGTTTTCATAATAATAATTACCTGATGTCTTCTGCTCCTTGTCCAGAGCGCTTCCAACCTTGTTGATCCTTGGCCTGTTTGTCGCATTGTCCCTTCTGAATGTTATATTTACTGTTTTAAGGAACCTGTTCATTCCTTCCTTCATGGACATTGGCCCGTATGAGTTTCCCTCAACACCGGGTAAGCCGTCAAAAACAATAAGCCTGTCGGATACGAGATCTATGAAATATATGTCGTGATCGATTATTATAGCACTCTTGCGGTTTCTTTCCATAACTTTCTTGATTGTCCTTGCCGCCTCTATCCTGTATGATGAATCCAGATGCGCCGATGGTTCATCCAGTAGGTATAGATCTGCATCGCGAGCGAGATTCATTGAAACTGAGAGCCTCTGAAGTTCGCCTCCTGACAGGTCCGCAACGTTAAGCTGCATTAATTCATCCACCCCGAGCGGCCTGAATATCTCTCCCTTCACAAAGCTGTCTGTGATACTATCCCTTAAGGTCACTGCAAGAAGATCTGATACCGATCCATCAAAGGTGGTTGATATGTATTGCGGCTTATATGCAATGGTGATATTCTTGTCGATTGAACCTAAATCAGGGCTGATTTCACCCGCCAGGATCTTCGCAAATGTTGTCTTTCCAAGAGAATTTCTTCCCAGACAACCTACTATCTGTCCGGAATTTATGCTGCCCGGTTTGACATGCAACCTGAATGATCCAAGTTCCTTTTCAAGCTCACTCCATCTTGTTATTTCAGAGCCGCTTTCGTATCTGTGACTGGTCCTGGACTCAAACACAATCTCGTCAGGCCTGATCCTGATATTCTCCTCCTTGAGGTATCCTGAAAGAAAGGAATTGATCGCCCTGCTTGATGTCCTCACTTCAGTGATGACACCATATGCCCCGGGGGTACCATAAACAATGTGAACGTTATCGGCAA
>JAKBLT010000024.1:0-17112 GCA_021831925.1 Thermoplasmata archaeon | reverse complement strand
AATGTTTCACTGCCTCGACGGCTATGACACGCCAGTCCCGATCGAGGATGCAATGGATGAAAAATCTATAGTTGCGATCAGGATGAACGGTAAGCCAATTCCGGAGGAGAATGGTTTTCCGGTGAGGTCCTTCATACCACATCTCTACGGATGGAAGAGCGCGAAGTGGTTGAGTGGGATAGAATTCATAAAAGGATACGAGGACGGATACTGGGAAGCATACGGCTACCATGATCGCGGTAATGTATGGGAAGAAGAGCGCTTCAAGGGCTCCGCATGGAAGAGGATAAAGAGGACAGTCTTCAGGAAAGAATAAATCGCGGTCTCAGGCTGATTTGATGCTTTTAACTATCTGGTTCAGAACCTTCTTGTAATCCTTACCATATAATTTCTTTGTGGCCATCTCTAAATTTTCCTCGATGGCAGCATATTCGGGCATAAGATTGTGCGCCTTGAAGAAGGTCGCTGACTTTTCAAAAAATTCAACGCCAAGATTCATTTCCTCTTCGTTGAACATTATTTCTCCAAGCTTGAAATGAGAAAGACCAAGATAATTCAGCACCTTACCTTTTATTCCTGCGATCATGCTGTCAGGATAATCAAGTATGATCTTCAGAGACTCGATGCATTTCTGTAAATAAAGCGGTGATCCGAAAATGACACCAAGCTCACGGTACATCTTGCCCATCACATAAGCTGCATTTATCTTTTCCTGCTGCGACTCATCGTCATTCCTCATTATATCGTCATATGACTTTATGTCATTCAGGTAATCTTCCTTGAGCGTTTCGAGCTGTGCTGGCGTGAACGTTCTCTTAATTCTATTCAGGTCGGTCTCTGATCTTTCACCTGGTGGCTTGACAAGCAGATCCTCGGCTTTCTCTATTCTTGATATAAGACCAGTCACCGGATCGGCTATTGCAACATATTTGGTCTTTATCCCGCCCCTTGTTACATAGAGATATACTCTCCAGTCTATGGCATCCTTTTCGAGATCAGAAGGTGTAATCTCAGATGGATCAATATCAAGTCTCGCTGCCAACTGTTCAACAGCCATCCTAACTATGTCTCTAATATCCATGTAATACTATATCTCTTATCTTTATTATAAGCTTTAGCAAATGCTCTTTTTATGCATTGTAATGAGGTATATATTTCATATCTTTCCTGTATCCAGAAAGGACAATGGGATCTCAACCCAGTCAGGCCTGTTGTTAATCTCGTAATTGAGTTCATAAACTGCCTTCTCAATAAGGAAGATCTCAAGGATTTCATCATCGAAATCATAGTCAAACGAATCCCGGTATGCTCGCAGAAAACTATCTTTCATTTCAGAAAGCCATTTTGACCTTACATCATCGGTAAAGTGTTTATTTTGCCTGATTGAAGAAAACGCAAACGAATAATCAAACGATCTGATCATGCCGGCAACGTCTTTCATCGGCAGCGATTTGACGAAATTACTGCTTGAATATCTCATGGGTTCCCCCTCGAAGTCTATTACTTCATATTTTCCATTATGATACAATACCTGGCCAAGGTGATAATCACCATGAACTATCATTAGTCTTCTTTCTGCCATCCTCCTGGTTATATTTTCAACTATCTGCATGAAAGAATCCCTGCGGGAGTTGAAGACTTCAAGCATTTTTCTTATATTACCTGTAAAAATATTACCCCGTTCAGAGAAAGTTCGGGCGATGTTATCTGAATTTCTCCTGATACCAGGCAATATTACATTTTCTGCATAATCCAGAAATGTCCCTTCCTCGTTCCTGGAAAGATACCTCATCGCAGTATGGAGATTTCCAGTCAGTGTACCAAGTTTCTCTGCGTCCTCCAGCAGGAGAATATCTCTGTGAGATCGTGATGATTGCATCAGGCTGGACAGGGTCGATGTGAAACGAGACCAGCCATCAACAGCATGTTCAACTAGACGCATCAAGCTTCCAACCATTATTTTCCTTTCACCCTGAATCTCGATCCTGCCATATGGCAGTGGTGTATTCCTGAAATCGGTCTCTTTCCACAGCATTGTTGGTAGTATAAAATCAGGATTATCCAGATCCATTATTTTACGGTATATTTTCAGTATGTAGTTATCTATTATTATGGATGTATTGCTCTGTTCAGTCTTTATTTTCTGTATATCCGGTTTTGGCTTTACTTCAATATCAGAAATGCCTGTATTACTTCCTTCCAGGATAAGATTTCCGCAGTCAACAGATTTTGCATTTTTAATCTGGTCGACAATTGAAAGAAGAAACTCAGGATCATCGGTTGCATCGAACAGTCTCGTTCTCCTTCCATTTATCTCCGGATCAGATATGGACTCACCATTTCCATTCTCGGAAAGAGGTATGAAATAACTTTCGGTTGAATCGTCAGTGAAGACAAGCCTGAAGATTGCAACGTATTTCCCTCTCGAGTACTCGCCGAATTTATCAAGTAAAGCATACCTGATACTTTTTCCCTTGGAACCAAACCATCTCTTTCCTTGAATAAAGGAAGGAATCGAATCCTCAAGTGTTTTTTTTGCTTTCTGATCAATCATCAACTATATCATCCTTGACGTCCGGGGGCACCAGTCTAAGCCAGAAGAAACCATGTGGTGGTAATGTGAAGAAGTAAGGAAGATCCCCGATCGCAGGAAACCTCGCCTCAGTTATGACCTCAGTTGGCCTGTATCCCTTATATTTCTTTAGATCAAGCTCAACGAACGTGTGTTTCCTGGACATATTGAAAACACAGAGAATCTGATCACCTTCATATTCCCTGATATAAACAAGAGCCTTCCTGTTCTCATGTGGTATGAAATCTATGCCTCCGCGGCCGAAGACGGTGTTGTATTTTTTCCTCACCCGCAGCATCTTCCTTACCCAGTTCAACATTGAGCTGGATATCCGGGACTCTGATTCCACATTGACAGATTCATAGTGATAATTTGGATTTATTATGACTGGAGAATACAGGGCCTCGGTATCAGCTCTTGAAAAGCCGGCATTCCTGTCGAAGGACCACTGCATGGGCGTCCTGACACCATTCCTATCACCAAGGTATATATTGTCGCCCATACCCAGTTCATCGCCATAATACAGGATTGGTGATCCTGGGATTGAAAGCAGAAGCGCATTAAGGAGTTCCAGTGATGATCTCTCATTGTCCACGAGAGGCGCGAGTCTCCTTCTTATACCAAGGTTAAGGCGCATTTTCGGCAGCTTCGCGTATTCTGAATACATGATATCCCGTTCCTCGTCCGTTACCATTTCAAGCGTCAATTCATCATGGTTTCTGAGAAATATACCCCAGTCACATGTTGCCGGAATTGGAAGAGTCTGTTTAATTATGTCAATGATGGGATTTCCAGACTGTCTTGCAAGCGAAATAAATATCCTTGGCATAAGGGGAAAATTGAAACACATGTGGAATTCGTCCTCGTTTCCAAAATAAGCCTTGGCGTCGGATGGCCACTGGTTCGCTTCAGCCAGCAGGATGGTTCCAGGATATTCAAAATCAATCATTTTCCTTATCTCCTTGAAATAGGCATGTGTTTCAGGCAGGTTTTCGCAGCTTGTGCCCTCACGCTCGAAAAGATATGGAACAGCATCGCACCTGAATCCGTCAAGCCCTTTTTTCAGCCAGAACCTTATAACATTTTTCATCTCCTCCCTCACCTCAGGGTTGTCATAGTTCAGATCCGGCTGTGATGAGTAGAACCTGTGCCAGTAATACTGCCTGCTGTTGGGCTCCCATGCCCAGTTTGATATTTCGGTATCGATGAAGATGATGCGGGCATCCTTGTATTTCTTGTCTGTATCACTCCAGACAAACCAGTTTCTCTTTGGTGAGTTACGATCTTTCCTTGCCTCCTGGAACCACTGATTCTGGTCAGATACATGGTTCAATACAAGATCTGCTATAACGCGGATTCCTGATGCATGTGCATCATCCAGGAATCTCTGGAAATCATCCATAGTACCGTACTCAGGCTGGATCGAATAATAGTCGGATATGTCATATCCATCATCTTTTAGGGGCGATTTATAGAACGGAAGAAGCCAGATGCAGTCAACCCCGAGGGTCTTCAGATAATCCAGTTTCTGCCGCATCCCCTCAAAATCTCCGATTCCATCATTGTTTGAATCATAGAAGCATTTTACATGGACCTCGTAAAATATAGCATCCCGGTACCAAAGATTGTTGACATCATCAGGCAATATCTACCGCCTCACTTTATATACAACAGCAGGTTTCACGCCAGGTGCCAGTGACACCGCAAGATTCCTGCCTGTGAGGTAGAATGATCCGCCAATATAAATATCCTCCAGTTGGTATCTTTCGCCTTCTTTTATATTTTCCAGCTCTATTGGCAGGACAAGATTTGAGGTATGCGATTCGAACGGGTTGATGTTAACTGCAACATATGCAGATTCGCCTGTTGTTTCATTTAACCTCCTGAAAAATATTATGTTTGGGTTGGATGATGTGAGAAATGTGACATTTATCTTGCCTTGAAAAGCACTCTCCTGCTTCCTGACCTGATTGATCCTTGATATGATGGATCTTATGTTTCCCGGCGCAAACCAGTCCCTCTTCTTTATCTCGTATTTCTCTGAATTCATGTATTCTTCTTTACCGGGTATAGCTGCGTTCTCGCAGAGTTCATAGCCGCTGTAAATTCCCCATAGCGGTGATAGAAAACCTGCAAGCACTGCCCTCATTATGAAGGCGTTTCTTCCGCCAGTCTGCAGAACAACAGGCAGAATATCCGGTGTGTTTGTGAAGAGCATGGGTCTGAAATAGCTGGATAGATCCTGACCGGATAATTCTGTGAAATATTCCTTTATCTCGAAATCATAATTTCTCCATGTGTAATATGTATATGATTCTGTAAAACCAGCCTTGGAAAGAGCATACATCAGCTTTGGCCTGGTGAATGCTTCTGACAGAAAGACAACTTCAGGATGATCCTTCTTAATTGAATTCAAGCACCATTCCCAGAAATCTAGTGGCTTGGTATGAGGATTGTCAACCCTGAATATCTTGATCCCATGATCAATCCAGAATTCAAAAATACTTTTCAGCTCTTCCCAGAGATCTTTTTCATTCGGTATCTCAAAATTGAGCGGATATATATCATAATACTTTTTTGGAGGATTCTCTGCATACCTGATCGAACCATCTTCCCTGTGCCTGAACCATTCCGGATGTTCTTTTACATAAGGATGATCAGGAGAACACTGGAATGCAATGTCAAGCGCCACCTCCATACCCCTTTTTCTTGCTTCTTCCAGGAATCGGGCAAAGTCCTCCACCGTACCAAGATCACGGTTAATCGATTTATGACCGCCATCCTTGTTACCTATGGCCCACGGACTCCCGGGATCATTGGGGGTTACAACACGTGAACCATTCTTTCCGACCCTGTTGGTAATGCCGATAGGGTGAATGGGCGTAAGATAAACGACATCAAAACCCATCTCCTTGATGTCATCAAGCCTGTTTATGCAGTCCTTGAAAGTCCCAGATATTTTTGGGTCTGATCCCTGTGATCTTGGAAATATCTCATACCACGATGCGAACCCACCGTATACAGGATCAGAGGAAACCTGGTATTCATCAGATTCTGACAGATCAAGCCGGGGAAAATATTTTCTAAGATCGGAATATATGTTATCAGGCAAGACAAATTTGTTGATTGATGTAACAGGGTCCTTTTCCAGGTCTTCAAGGAAACGTCTTACGTTGCTGTTTCCTTGTAGTATTTTCTTTATAAGGTTAAGATCCTCCTTTATATCTTCGCCTGCATCAAGCCACTTCTTGCAGTCCGCCATAAGCGTGGAAACCTGATCATGCCATGCAACTATCTTGTATCTATAGATACCTATCCTTTCGGCTGTGAAAATACCTGACCAGGAATCATTATCCACAAATTCAAGGAACGAGGAACGCCATTTCTTTTCTGAATCATGACGGAACATAATAGCGGCATCTATCCTTGAGGTACCATGCGAAATTATGTCACATTTAACTATCACATTCTCTCCTGCAGTGACCTTTGCATACCTCTTTCCGTTATCGACAGAAGGTTTTACGTTCTCTACCCAGATTTCACCTTTCATCTTCATCACTAGTAAATCTGAATACAACAGACGATAATGGCGGAAGAGTCAGATTTATGCTGTTGTTTTTGCCATGTGATACCACAGTATCAGAATGAACACCACCGAAGTTACCCATGTTGCTTCCACCGTAGATTTCTGAGTCGCTGTTAAGTATTTCTTTATAAAAACCTTCCATTGGTACGCCAATCCTGTAATTCAACCTTGGAACGGGGGTTAGATTGAAAACTGCGAGTATGAAACCATCATTTCCTGTTTTCCTTATGAAGCTGAATACTGATTGGTTATAGTCGGAGAAATCTATCCACTCGAACCCTGATGGATCCTGGTCTGATACCGAAAGATTGTTGTTTGTGTAAATGGTAAGAGCATCCCTGAAGAACCTTATAAGCCGGGCATTGTAGAAATAGGATGCCTGTTCCCATCTCAACCCTTCCTTTACGTTCCACTCTTCATGCTGGCCCCATTCAGATCCCATGAATACCAGTTTCTTTCCGGGGCTGAGGAACATGAATGCATACAGGCACCTCAGATTGGCCATCTTCTGCCATTCATCTCCTGGCATTTTGGTGAAGAGGCTGCCCTTCATGTGGACCACCTCATCATGAGAAAGTGGAAGTATGAATGACTCGCTGAAAGCATACCATATTGTGAACGTGATAAGGTTCTGGTGATATTTTCTGTATACAGGATCTAATGTGAAATATTCAAGCGTGTCATGCATCCATCCCATATTCCATTTGAAATCAAAGCCAAGCCCGCCTGCCTCAAGGGAATTTGTAACTCCGGGCCATGCTGTTGATTCTTCCGCTATTGTTATTACATATGGATAGGTGCTGTGCAGGAATGAATTCAATTCCCTGAAGAAAGATATTGAGTCAAGGTTCTCCCTCCCACCGTAGATATTCGGTACCCATTCGCCCTCCTTTCTTGAATAATCCAGATAGAGCATGGAGCTTACTGCATCTATCCTGATACCATCAGCATGGAAAACATCGATCCAGTATACCGCATTGGAAAGAACGTAATTCCTCACCTCGTATCTTGCGAGATTGAAAATTCTTGTCCCCCAGTCAGGATGCTTTCCCAGTCTCGGGTCTGCGTGATCATAAAGGTGTGTGCCATCAAAGTTGTAGAGGCCGTATTCATCCTCTGGAAAATGAGCTGGAACCCAGTCGAGAATGACGCCAATGTTGTTTTTATGACATTCGTTAATGAACCACATGTAATCCTCCGGGGTACCATATCTGGAAGTCGGTGCGTAATAGTTGACAACCTGGTATCCCCATGATTCATCGAGAGGATGTTCCATTACAGGCATCATCTCTATATGCGTGAAACCCAGATCTTTCACATAGTTAATCAGATCATTCCCAAAATCCCTTATGTTCATGAAATCTCTGTTATCCCATGGACGCTTCCATGAACCAAGGTGGATCTCATAGATAGATATAGGTGACTTCCTGGATTGATGGTTGTTTCTTGTCTGTATCCACCCGGAATCCGTCCATTCATAATTTAGATCAGTGACGATGGATGCTGTCCGTGGCCTTTTCTCCATATAGAAGGAAAAAGGATCGGATTTCATTTCAACCTGTCCACTTTGAAATTTAATGGCATACTTGTAAAACGCATTGTGTTTCAGATCAGGTATGAATATCTCCCAGATTCCAGAATCATTGACGTTTTCCATGGGATACCTTCGGTAATCCCAGAAATTGAAATCACCCACTACCGAGACAGCCTTTGCATTCGGTGCCCAGACAATGAATCTTACACCGCTAATTCCATCCCTCTTCTCGACATGTGCACCAAAGGTTCTGTATGCATATTTCAGCTGACCTTCCTTAAAGAGATAGATGTCATCTGGACTGATTTCAGGCTTGAATGAATATGGATATATCTCACTGTGTTCCTGGTTATCCTTTCCCTTATAATATACTCGATAATGCTCGCTTTCTGGAATATCATCAAATACAGCCTCGAAGACCTGATTGCCTTTGTCAGATGCCAATTTTCTCGATCCCGATACCTCAATTGAAACATCAGTTGCCTCAGGGATAAACACTCTTACTAGAAAATTGTCTTTCTGTCTGAATGTTCCCAATAAATTGAAAGGTCTCCCATGTTCAAAATTAATTAATTCATCACCATACAAATTTATCAATCCTTAGATAAAATGAAATTGTTTCATCTGTTTTAAGTTTTATCGGGTTATTTTTTCTGCTCGATCTATCATAAAAGTATTCATTTCTAGAAGGCAATTCAGCTTTTTCCTATTTATTTTGCCTCCTATAGTGCTTCAGCCTATTTCCAACCTTTTTGTACGGGAACAGTATTGCTCCAAATATTATGAACAATGAAGCGAATAGAAAATAATATGAGTCCTTTGCAACCTCGTTATATTCTGGCCACTGGCCGTACAGCCGCAACAGGTTTAATTTTATGAGACCGAACCATGGAATATCCCAGAAAGCAACTCCCAGTATGTTAGCAGAATTGACAGGTGCGCTTGTAATCCCCACATTCTGATCCGCAGCAATATATGCGGACAAGGTTGAATTGAATTCATCCGAAACTGCAAGGTTATGATCCCCCATTGTTATGAAACCACTTTCGTTTACAAAACTCGAAATATATACGACAAGGTTTCTATGGCTGTAACCTGCATTGTCAATTAAAACATAATCCCTTGTCACCTTCATCCAGCTCTGATTATGATAACCCTGAACTACAGGAGAGGAATTATTCCAGGAAAGATAAAACATTGCGCGGTGAATTATAGTCAAACCGTTGGAGCTCTTGTAAAGAATCACATTTCCATATTCACTATAACTCTTATAGCCCATTTCACGGCCCACAACATAAGTAATTATGTTATCCGGTACCTGTGATACCTTCTTCACAAATACTATGTCTCCAACATTGATGGTACCAGGTGTCCAGTAATCTGAATGCGTCATGCTATCAGACGCAACGACACTGATGGGCGGGTATTCCTGAGTATAAGCAAGTAATACGGCAATAAATATCAGGATTGTTAAAACTGCAATTATTTTAATCAATCTTGCCCTTTTCACAGATGGGTTACTGAATTTTGTCGCATTAATATTTCCTGACCAAACATTTCGATCTGTAGATTAATCCTGCACACGAATCTGTTTCATCACTCAAATAAAAGTTTTTCACTTACTGGATTTTCCAAATGGTGCGTTCTTCTCTGCGATTGAATTTTTCAATGTCTCTAAACTTTTCAGAAGAGTTTCTGCAGATAGATCATCGATTCCAGAAAGACAGCGCTCAATAAACTCAAGGTGAATCTTTTTTGCCTCCCTGAACCTCCTCATACCGGAATCAGTGATGATAAGATCGATCTTCCTTCGATCCTCGCTGCTTCTTCTCCTGACAACAAGGCCCTGTTTCTCAAGATTATCAATTATCCCTGTAATCCATCCTTGTGTGACATTAGTCAGTGATGCCATTCTTACCATTGTTGTGGGTCCATTTTCCGCAAGATTTCTGAGAACACTGTAACTCGTGCTGTCCAGGTTAACTGAAGTAAAGTTAGAATCCACTGATCTTTTCCATAATTTCCAGGTTTCAACAAATGCCCTCCATATCTTTATGGAATTGTCATCCCTCATTTTTTGCCTCCTGTTTCTGCCTTGATGTCCTGGGGAATCTGCTTCTTATCTGATTTGTTGACAGATTCATTCAAATCCCGCCTGGATGGATCCTCATCGCTCATGTTGAGATGGTGGAAATACCTCTTGCCTCTCAGAACAGAAAGAACAGCAGCTGCTGCGGAAAGTATTGCACCTATATAGAATGAATCATCGAGTGCATGCATAACTGCTGGGGCAAGTGCCAGAGGAAACCACGTGTGAGATTCCATGGTCGCAATTGTTGAAGAAGAAAGCGTTGAGTAGATCGATGGAAACTGCGTTTGAATGAAAGAAAGAATCGTACCCATGGGGTTATATCCCAAAAATGCTGAGAATATTGCCTCTGTTGGTGGAATCTGGGACAGAATCGGCGCTATCTGAGAGGCATTAATCTGGGTAAGAGCGATGGAGAAGTAATGCGGAAGGTTATTTGAAAGTGCAAATATTACGATAGTGAAAAATATTCCCAGGCTGGCTGTCTGGGCAACATTCCTGACTGTAGCGACCATGCCTGAGGCAATCCCCCTATTATCCGGAGAGACTGAATTCATGATAGCTGCTGTGTTGGGTGCAGCGAACATTCCGCTTCCAAAGCCCATGAAATACAGTGTGAGGCCAAAGGGTATGTATGAGAAATTATATGAGAAGAACGTCAGCACTATGAAAGTAACTGCGACGATTGACATGCCAATTGTTGCGATGCCCCTTGCCCCGTATTTGTCGGAAAGTGCACCACCGAGCGGTCCCATCGTCAGGAAACCAAGTGTCATCGGTATCATGTAAATTCCTGCCCAGAACGGCGTCGAAGCAAAGGAATAACCATGGAGTGGCAGCCATATCCCCTGCAGGAGTATAATTAACATGAACATTACGCCACCCCTCCCCAGGGAACCCAAAAGGGATGCAAGATTTCCGAACGCGAATGCCCTGATTTTGAAGAGCGAAAGCTTGAACATCGGCATCTTAACTTTTCTTTCCACAAAGGGAAAAGCGATTAACAGGCCGGCACCAACGATCAGTCCACTCAAGACCCATGGGCTTGTCCAGTCCATTACGCCTGAACCGGATGACGGCGGCAGTAGACCATATGTCAATCCAAGAAGAAAGATAGTCAATCCGACGCCAAACACTATGTTTCCCGCATAGTCAATCTTCTGTGATTTATCCCGCACAGAATTATCTTTAAGTTTAAGCAAAGACCATACGGTTCCAAGTAAACCGATAGGTATGCTTACAAGAAAGACGTATCTCCAGTTAAAAACTGCAAGAACACCTCCCAAAATCAGTCCAACAAAGGATCCGCCAAGAGCCGCTACCTGATTGAGCCCCAGTGCCTTCCCACGCTCGTTTACGGGGAAAGCATCCGTCAGTATAGCGGTGCTATTGGCGAAGAGAAATGCTCCACCTAAACCCTGAATCAGACGAAAAGCAATGAGTTCAATTGCCCCAAGGTCTCCTTTATTGGGGGTCAGGAATAGAAGAATCGAGCCAGCTGTAAAGATCACAAATCCAAGATTGAACAGTCTTGTCCTGCCGTATATATCTGAAAGCCGGCCAATTGTGAGCAGGATCACGGCGGTTATTATATTATAACCCATTATCAGCCAGATAAGATAGATGAAGGTTCCGGGCGCCAAAGGGTTAATATTTATTCCTTTGGGCCCGAATATGACGGGAAGAGATATTAGTATGATAGTACCGTTTATTGCGGCCATCAAGACGCCAATTGTGGTGTTTGAAAGCGCCACCCATTTATATTTGACCATGATACTAAGGAGGTAAATAATGAAACCTATAAAGCAATTTTGTAATTCTTCTTAAAAACATTATCTTGTTTGTAATTCCGCAAAACGATTGTGGTCAATGATCGTTTAATAGTGATTTGTGATTTCTCCGGTGGAGACTTCCTGCCAGATGATCATAGAAGAGTATCTGTTGATACTTCTCATTACCTTGGGCTTTTCAATAGCGGTTGTGTTTGCAAAGGTTTCGCTGAACAGTATAAGACCTGAAAGATTCTCAATGATCTATATTTCAGGTGCAACACTTGTTATCTTTATTGAATTTGTAATTTTTCATCTTGCTGGAGATGCTCCTGTATTCCTGACAGATAGGATTACCCTTGTAATAGTATTGGGTGGCATATTCGGTGCCTTCGCATATCTCTTTGGTTACATAGGACTGAGGAGTGTTCATGCAGGAATATCAAGCACAATTTTTGACCTGCAGGGTCCACTGATAACATTCATTGGTGCGATAGTATTTGCAATATATCCCGGAAACTACGTAATCTTAGGGTTATTCGTAGCAATATTTGGGCTTTTCCTTATGGGTTACAAAAGAAACGATTCAGGAAAGATAAAGGTGACTATTCCCTTCATTTTTCTCGCCTTCTCGCCGTTGCTCTGGGCACTCGAGTGGATTTCCTTTGATTCAGTATCCAGCCCTGCCCCGATTTTCCTCACTTTTCTTCTGTATCTCTCTATTTTAATAGTCCTGGTATTCATCAATGCAATCACAAAACCGCCGCTTATCAGCCCGGTCAGGCTCAGAGTCTTAGCATTCATCGGCGGCCTGTTTTCGGGTATAGCAAACGGTTCCTACGGGATATTTATCACGATGTATGGATCCACGCTCACAGGTGTAATAACTTTGCTTTCAGTGCCTGTCGGACTATTTTTGATCATAGTTTTTCTTCATGAGAGATATACACGTTTGGAGATTATTGGCATACTGGCAATTGTCGCAGGTCTGGCAATCTCAACCCTGTTATGATTTGATGTAAACCAGTTTCTCTTGTTCGGAAAAAAAATTCAATCTGGAAAATGATTATTAAGCAATGTTAACCGTACATGCTTTCCGGCGTTTTCCCGCCAGGTGATTTTACCTTATTGTATTCTTCCATTATCTTAGTTAACTCCTCATGATATTTCTTTGCAGCATCAAGGAGGGGCTCCTTTTTTATGTCCAGGGAAAAGAGAGAATTCAGCGCATCTATGTTTGATATGACCGCATCTGGATCAGGGACATCCTCCATAGTAACGGTTAAAAAGCTCATAACCGGCACCTGCCTGACAATCGACTCACTGATTATGCTTCCGCCAAGACCTGTAATCAGTGCTGAACCTGCAAGTGGTATCTTCTTTTTGGCAAGAAGGGCCAGATTCTCTTTATCACCGACAGCAAATGTTCTCGGTCCTTCCGGGACTTCCTTTGAAGCGACACCATCAAGGTTCACAACGACCTTCGGATTCACAGACGTAATCCAGTCAAGAAGTGTTGATGTGACTTCATAATACCCATCAGGGTCAACAGGTATGTCACTCAGGATGCAGACTATGGTTCCTGAATTATTGGCATAAAGCCTGAAAGGATGCCTGAGTTTCCCGGCTGCAAAAACCGTAACCGGCGGAACATAAGGCGAGGAAATCCTTGCAAACTCATGCAGATCCAGGTTTTCAATTATGTATTTCAACGTCATCACGCCAACAGCTGAATTGTCCATGAATGACACAAATACATAGGGCCTCGAAAATTCAACGTTCTTATAATTTATAACCTTTGATACAAAACTTTCGTGCGTTACCATAATATCATCATGTTATTCCGATCGCACCTAATAATGTTTGTTGCTCATCTTTTCAGGAATCATTCGATATATCTGAGAACGGTTATATTCTCAACAAACTTCTCCTTCATGTAGAAATTCTTTGCAATCACATTGAACGTCGGGAATTCGACTGTCAGGAGCTTGTATCCTGAAGATCTCATCTGGCTTTTAAGTTCAGAGATCATCCTCTTCCCGAGGCCGCTTCTGCGATGTTCCGGTGCAATGTAGAAATCTGTAATTCTGATATCCTGGGGCGGCTCATATGATATCCTTTCCCTGACATCTGCCTTCAGGACTGCAACAACCTTTGATCCAATTGTTGCAACAATAACAAAAAATCTATCAGGTTCATTCAATATTCTCTCAAGGTATTCAGGTATCCGCTTCTCAGCATCGCTGGACACCTTGAAATGGGTATCGAATTCCTCATTGAGCTTCTTTAGCCTGTAAATCAAAACTGCCATCTCGCCTATATCCTCTTTCTTTGCTTTCCTTATTTTTATTTCCACTGCCATTTATTACGCCTCCGGTTTTGGCTTAATCGACCCGCTGTCAAGGAGAGCAGCGTATGCTTTCCTGTTTTCCTCTATGATATCAGTCGCAATTTCAAGAAACTTCTCTTTTGACGCCGATCTGCGTGCGTATCCCTTTGTGACACAGCTGTATGCCACCGCAGATGCAAGTTCAGGGTAAAGGTGCCAGTCGTCCATTGATGGAACTATGTGATCCTCATCGGGTTCCTGTATCCTTCCGGAAATAGATTCTGCAGCTGTTACCATAATATCAAAATCAACTTTCCTTGCCCTTGCGTCAAGGACACCCCTGAACACACCTGGAAAAACCAGGCTGTTATTTATCTGGTTGGGAAAATCACTCCTCCCGGTTGCAACTATTCTGGCCCCAGATTCCTTCGCATCACCCGGCCAAATTTCTGGAGATGGATTGGCAAGTGCAAATACTATTGCATCTTTATTCATCGTTGAGATCCAGTCCCTGTGTATTGTTCCCGGTTCAGATTTGGCTGCCGAAACGACGATATCTGCACTTTTGAATGACCTTGAAGCCTCGCCAGATATCCGTTCTCCGTTTGTTGCCATGGCAAGCCTGTACTTCCATGGATTTGTGAACATCAACGAGTCAATATCCGACCTGTCAGGATTCAGGACTCCCTTGCTGTCCGCTATCACTATTTTCTTCATATCGAATCCTGCTGCTTCCAGGAGATATGCAGTTGCTATATTAGCTGCTCCGGATCCAAAAAGAACGACACTTGCATCCTCTTTCTTCTTTCCAACGATCTTGAGCGAATTGATCAGACCTGCCAGAGTTATGCACGCAGTTCCAAGCTGATCATCATGCCATACCGGTATGTTCATACTTTTCTGCAGCTCTTCTAGAACAAAGAAACATTTCGGTGATTCAATATCCTCAAGGTTATATGCACCAAAAGATGGTTCCAGCGCCGATGCAACCTTAACTAATGTATCCTTATCCGGTACTCTGATTGGAACTGGAATTGCATTGACACCACCAAGATAATTGAATATCATTGCCTTTCCTTCCATCACGGGAAGGGAGGCCTCTGGTCCAACGTTTCCGAGTCCAAGAACCCGCGTCCCGTCCGTTATGATACCGACGGAATTCCATTTTCCTGTCAGATTATAGGCTTCGTCTGTGTTTTTGTTGATCGATGTTGAGACAGCTGCAACTCCAGGGGTGTACCAGTAAGAAAAATCTTTCAGTGAATTGATCGGTACTTTTGGAAGAACCCTGATCTTGCCTCTGTAATATTCAGAGAACTTCAGCGCGATACGTCCCAGATCACTGGTTCTCTGCTCGTCGCTTATCATATATTCTGTATATCAGTATCGTATTAATAAAAAGAGGCAATCACATATAAGATATTATGGAAGTCAACAACGTGAAACTCGACTGGTCTGCAATCCTTGAAAATGAGATATCCTATTACGAAAATGTTCTGGATTCCTCAAACATCAGGGAAATGTATTCAGGCATTATTGCCATGCTTGACCAAAATAACCTGAAATCCAGGGTGATAATATCAGGTAATGTAGTGGTTGCCTATGCTTTCCTGATTCGACCGAATGACTTCTCAGACCGAATGTATGCTCACTTTGGTTTTGAGACTGACATAGCCGTCAATACGACGAGGCTGGATACACTTATCACGTGGGCCAGGAATGAAGCACGTTCCTCGGGATTACTCCTTCTGTTCAATGCGCCATTCAACGGCGGAAAGTGCTTCACTGACTATGCAAAGGAAAGAGGAATAGACGTTATTGAACGGGTTGAAATGAAGGGGAGTACAAAACCATCAGGTATTAGAAGCAGGCTTCCTGATCATATTAGCCTCATCTCAATCGAGATGGCTGACATCGAAGAAATGGATAGATCGCTTATTGAAGCATTCAGGGAGGAAAGGGAATACATCCTGATATCTAGAAACAAAAAGGACAGGATAACCAAGTGGCATGAATTACTGGAGGGAAAGGCATCAGGAAAAATCATCACCAGCGCCTCCCCGGTTCTTGTATCAGGGGGAAGAATAGTTGCCATGGCTATCTCAACATTTAAAGAGGGTATACCACTTATCAGCGATCTTTTTGTTCTGCCAGAATACCAGGGGGAAGGAATTGGAAAATATCTTCTCGATCATATAAGGGAGAACCTTAAGGTGGCATTTGAGGAGGTATCCCTATGGGTTGATAGAAATTCTCATGCCTTCTCTTTCTACAAAAAGAACTCGTTTTCTCAAACCGGTAAAGATGAGGTTATCTATTTTTTCAGATTAGAATAAGGTTGAGGAGTACAAGCGAAAAAGGAACAGTGAGATTATCGTCAAGCGGCCTGGCAGTGAATGATTCGACGATAGTTCCCACTACAGGAAATAGCAGGGGATAGAGGAATATGCCTCCTGAAACAACTATTGCGAATATTATTGTCACAATGAGCATGGAGATAAACCCACCAAAACTCTTCTTTCTGCTGTATGGAAGTTTTCTAACTGGAAGCCTCATTCCAACCAGGCTTGATACAGAATCGCCAATGAGCACGATAAAGACAGTTATCAACAGCCACTGCCTGTTCGAAATCAACGCTACAGCAAAGAGTGTTCCCGCAGCTATCATAATGGAACCAATTCCAAGCGTGGTATGTTCCCTTTCCATTTTGTAAAGAAACCTGCTTGCTGATGTCCAGGTTCCAATTGATGCGGTATTGCCAAGTAGCAACAGCAGAAGTAGAATGATAAGAATAAGCGAAAATGATATGTTGACAGGAAAGAAATACAGGATAAGGAGGAGGATAACACCCGACGATACCTGGAAGAAATCCCTTTTTCTCTCTATCTTTGAATCCTTTCCCTTCGCTTTTTCATTCTGCAATACACCAGATTTGAGGTTTGACGAGAAAGCAACTGCGATTATTGCCGATACCGAGATAGAAAGAAGAATATCAGAAAGATATACCTGATAGAAGAGAATCACAATCAAGAAATCTATAAGCAGAAGAGGGAAGATGAAGTAGAATTTCTTTTTATAAAAATTATCCATCAAGGCAACGATCAGGTCCGCTGAAAGTGCTGCATATACATCTCCAGTTATGACAATTATAAAAGAAAGAACTACAGTGAAAAAGAATAGAAGTAGAGATTCAGTATCCTTTTCGCCAAGGATAAACCACAGAAATATTATGC
>JAKBLT010000098.1:0-3008 GCA_021831925.1 Thermoplasmata archaeon | reverse complement strand
GGTTTTCAGGAACTCGCAGGTGGAAGGGTAAAGACACTTACTCCTGGGGTAATGGCCGGGATCCTTTCACCGCGGGATGAACTAAGCAGGAAACAGCTTTCAGACCTTCATTTCCCTGAATTTGACATGGTCATATGCAACCTCTATCCATTTGCTGAAGCTGCAAAGGAAAACAACCTTGAAAGTATGATAGAGAATATAGACATAGGCGGGATAACTCTCATCAGATCCGCAGGCAAGAATTACCGTTATGTGACAGTGGTATGTGATATCGCAGATTACCAGAAGGTGTCCAGGGAAATCACAGACAGCGGAACCGTATCAGAGAGCACAAGAAGGTACCTTGCACTCAAGGCATTTTCGACCGCTGCCGATTACGACATCTTAATTTACAATGCTCTTAACAGGTCCTTGATCGGCATGGAAAGTCCGCGTGATTTATACCTTTCCTACAGAAATGGAAAGAAGCTCAGATACGGCGAAAACCCCGACCAGAGTGCATGGTTCTATACAGACGGCACGCAGAGAGGTATTGCGAACGCAACCCAGTTGAATGGAAAAGAACTATCCTATAACAACATTCTTGATGCAAATTCTGCCTATGAGACAGTACTTGAGTTTGATCTGAAAACAACAGTTATTGTCAAGCATCTTACCCCCTGCGGTGTCTCATCAGCGAATACCCTTGTCGATTCATACGAAAAGGCATTTGAGGCAGACCCGGAATCAGCTTATGGATTTGTAATGGCCACAAATGCCAAATTTGATGTTCCAACGGCCAGCGCAATGTCCAAACATTTTGCAGAGATAGTGATAGCGCCGGATTATGAACCCGAGGCCCTTCAGATCCTCAAAAAGAAGAAAAATCTAAGGATACTGAAAGCGGTATTCGAAAGGGATGCAGGTAACCGGATCAGGTCGGTCTCCAACGGTCTGCTCCTCCAGTCACCTATGACGGTCATGCCTGCAAGTTTAGAGAAAAAAACAACGATTGCGGTTGACCCCAAGGGAATGGAGGATCTAATTTTTGCATGGAAGGTCGTTGCACATGCAAGGAGCAACGCAATAGTTTTGGCGAAAAATCTTTCCACAGTAGGCATTGGTGCAGGACAGACCTCGAGAATCAGGGCTCTAAAGATTGCAGGTGAAATGGCAGGGGCAAACGGAAAGGGATCGGTTCTGGCATCAGACGCATTCTTCCCGTTTTCCGATAGTGTCGAGGAAGCCCACAGACTTGGAGTAAGCGCTATAATTCAACCGGGCGGTTCAATAAGGGATGAAGAGGTCATAAAGAGATGCGAGGAACTGCAAATCCCCCTTTATTTCACAAACAAGAGGACATTTCTCCACTAATTATAACCGGGTTGAAAATGGACACCCACACACCAGTCTGGATCCCCACGGAATCAAATCGCTGTAAGTAGAAGCGCAAGCGCAAAACCCGCTATCACACCTGAGTTTATGGCAGGCAGGCCTGGAGCCGGCCTTCTCTTCATGAAAAACATCAGGTAAGTCATCCCAACAATTCCCCCAAGAAGCGGCAGGATAAAGAAGAGCAATGATCTGTGAATTCCATAAACAGAGGAGGAAACCACGAGAACTGTGGGTATGGCAATATCACCGAATCCCAATAGCAATGCCTTGTTTCCTTCGCGGTGCTCTATAGATATTGAATCCATGTCAAAATCGTTTGATTCGGGTATAACGAATAACATGGGTATTTTTTCATTTATTGCTACATTCGCAAGTGTGACCATATGCTTTGTCTTGAAAACTGAAATGTAATCATAGACTGCCATTAATACAAGAAGAGCAAGCGCGAACCATATTCCAAGGACAAGACTCCATATCGATGCAATGCCAATTGAAAGGATCAGCCCTGTTATATTTACGACAATCCAGTTTGGTTTGCTGAATAAGAGATAACCGAAAGCAGCAGGTGGCACCAGCCATATCAGGTAAGATAACAGTTCAAGGGTCAGATATTCATCCGGAAAAGGCAGGTAAAGCGAAAGATACTGATAATTGAAAAGAGCTGTTACTACAACATCAGATATTACAAGAGAGACGAAAAAAATGACATATATCATAACCACAAGAAAGATCGTTCTCACATAACGGCCCTTGTTTTTTCTTGCGAGAAGAAGGATAATCCCTGTTATTCCAAGTGTCGCAAGTATGTATATTATGAAGTATGATGCGCTCTCTGTTGTACTGGTACTACCCTGGTAACCGCTATCTGTCAAAGCATACGTGAACAGCGTCGCTAGTATCGATGCCACTACGAATATGATTATTGTCCAGAGCTCAGGATTTGACCTGAGCTGTGCTTTTTCTGTCATTCTTCCTGCCGTTATACTTGCAGTCAATCTTTGGGCAGAATTTCCATCTGTAGCCCTTTCTTATCGATACCAGGAGGGGAGCTCCGCATTCCGGGCAGATTTCACCCGTCGCAGATATAAAACCCATCTGCGGAAGCGAGTAAGTGTTTGTGCATTTTGGATAATTGGAGCACCCAAGAAACCTCTTTCCGCTCCTGGACTGCCTAATTATGAGATCTCCGCCGTCTAACGGGCATTTACCAAGTGAGGAATTCTTCGTATTGTATGTGCACCCCGGATCTATGCACCTTGTTTCAGGCGCCTGCCCTCTTCTTATTATCCTTATTAACGGGAGGGAACAATCAGGGCATTTCTTTTCCTCCACCTTCACAAGCGCGTTTGCAGGAACATAAAAATCTATCTTGCAGCCTGGTGTTACGCATTTTATCTTAGCCGAGTCACGGCTCTTCATCAGGACAAGATCAGTGGAATGGATCGGGCATTTTCCTACAACATCCCCCATCTTGGCTGATGTGTTAATGACCTCAACGATCTTTTCCCTGTTATTTATGAATTCTTTAAGCGCAGAATCAAGCATTTCCTGACTCTCCTGGACAACAGACTGTTTCGTAATCTCCTTTTTCGTGATGCGATCCATGTCCTCCTCCAGTTTAGCCGTCATCTCTG
>JAKBLT010000097.1:0-3014 GCA_021831925.1 Thermoplasmata archaeon | reverse complement strand
CCAAGTATTTTTGATCTTAATGTCCTCAGTGAGAAAAGCAGTACTATCCCTCCAAGGAATGATAATAGAAACAGCAAGACGCCACCAATTTTAACCGGTCCATAATTAAATCTGGCTCCAAGTTTGTATATAGCGAGGCAAACCATTACATATCCTATAAAAGCAAATATGCCTCCGAGAATCAGGAGCGCTGCTCCACCTATGAGCGTAAGGTAATTCGAGGATAGGTATGACAGTGCAAAACCGGACGCCGAATAGCCATGGATCACACCAAGAGTCTCCAATGTGCCCGGTATCAGGATGATAAGGCCAACAAACAGGAGATACGTGCCGGTTACACCCGTCTTGTATTCAGAATCTATGATCCTCATCATAGAGAAACCTTTCCGCATAAGAATGAATGCAACGATTGAAATCGCAATCATTGCAATTAATGTGTAAGAAAGAAGCGGTATCGACGATGCAAGCTTTGAGGAGTCAACAACGCCTGAGCTGTAATAAGGTGAAAACTTGTTAAAAAGAAGGTTGACCTGAAACGGCGAAACAACAATGTAAAGAATTTCCTCTACAATGAATAGCGGCATTGCATACCTGATAAAATCTATCCCTCTGCTGAATATTCCTCTTCTGTCAATCCTGATTCTTGATTCAGCTGTAACTGAACGTGGCAGGATTGCGGCGCATATTACGCAGTTTTCCAGCACATCTTCATTCAATGCACCGCATCTCTTGCACTCTCTAACCATACTGCCATTGAATACAAAACAATATATAATAATAATGATTTTCTTTTGAGCCCAAAATTCCAAAAAAATAGTCTAATTTTCGTTTAAAAGTAATATTGAAATCAGATTCCAGTGAACGTCTAATTTTCAAGGCAATTATGGTATTGTTGCCTTATTTTCAAGAAGAAGAGGAATGCAGGGGATGGGATTTGAACCCACGTATCCCTACGGAACCAGACCCTCAATCTGGCGCCTTTGACCAATCTCGACAACCCCTGCTCTTGGACGGGTAATCAAAAAAACATATTTAATTTTGGCAAGATTTTTGGATTTCAAGTGAGCAAATGTAAATTCAGCTATGATCTTCACTCTTCATAAAATTGAGACCTTTCGAATATAGTTATCAGATCGATGTAAAATATATGAATATCGCGGTCAGGACTAGTATTAGGGATATTATATAATCCATGATATTTGGTTTTATTCCCGAGATGATCCTGCCAAGCGCCCTTTTGCTTAAAATAGTCACGATCATAAGGGAAAGTGCGCTCGATAGAATAAATACTATGATTATAAGCGAGAATTTAAGCGATCCCATTGCAAATGCATAGACCATTAAAGGAATTATGGCAAAGTCAGGGAAAATACTGACAAGAAGAACTGAATTCTCATATAATTCACTTTTTCCTGTTTCTTTCCTCTCTGAATATCCATTCAGTAAAAAATATGCAGCTACCACAATGAGGGTGGCTTCAGTCGCAATAAATAAAGCATCACTATAGAAAGATGATAGTATCAGGCCTAAAAGAACAACGAGGGCACCGACAGCGACCGAAATCCCTGCATGGCTGGCGCCCAGTAAAAAAGCAATTCTAGAGGTCCTGGATCGGCTGTATTTCCTTGACACTGAAAGTGCCGCAAGAGGAGCCCAGTGATCTGGTGCAATCATATGCACAGAAGCAATAATAATTGAGATCGTGAGTATAAAGGTAAATGTAATACTATTTCCAGACACAATCAACTATCCTTAATGCACTTTAAATACGAATAACTTCCCTAATTGATCCTTTTCCGCACAAATTTTCATTTTAAAATTTTAGGAGTATAAGTGCCCTCAATCTCCAGAAGCGCTATTTTCTTTTCTATGCCCGGACCATAGCCCCCAAGACCTCCAGATTTTCTGATTATCCTGTGACAGGGAATAATCAACGGGATCGGATTCTTTGCGCATGCATTTGCAACTGCCCTTACTGCCCGCGGTCTGCCAATCCTTTTGGCTATTTCGCTATAACTGACAGTCTGGCCGTATGGTACATCAAGCAGGGCAGACCAGACATCCAGTTCAAATGGAGTTCCTTTAACTTCAAGGTTGAATTTAATATCTTCACCGGAAATAAATGCATCAATTTCTTTCTTCAGTTTCGAATTCCCAGCGATCTCGACTTTTTCTGAATTAGGAAATTCTGATTTTATTCGATCCCTGAGGAAATCAACATCATCAGAAATGTCAATCATACGGATAGCATGTTCAGTATACGCAACAAGCAGGTTTCCAATAACAGACGGAAAAACTGAAAAATAAATTCTTTTTTCGTAAACTGGATCACTGGAACCATTGACGATACGGCTCTTTTCTCCCTCAACAGCCTTAAGGTCCAGCAATGAAGAACCATCAACCATATTCCATTCCCCCTATACTGGGATGTGCTGTCATATTAAAACAGTTATGTAGTTCGTCGAAACTTTACACTCTCATAATCATTCTTGGATCTAAAATTTTTTCTGATCCCTTTTCAGTCAGTTGCCGACTGCTATCTGTTCAATCGATTCCTTCACAGCCTGTATAATCGCCCCATCGCTACCGAAAGTATTTTTCCAGCCAAGCGAACTTAGCTTTTCTATCGACAGCTCAGCGACCTTAACATCTCCTTTCCATCCCCTACCACCTTCTCCACCCGTGAAAACGTAGTTGACACCCTTTAGTCCAAGTCCCTCAGTTACATAATCAGCTATCTTCCTCACTGAAGTGGTACCAAAATTTCCAAGGTTCACGATGTCAGTTTTACCAAGTTTCTCGTGCACATATGCGATCGATTTTACGCAGTCTGAAACATGCATGTAAGACTTTCTCTGTGTGCCGTCTCCCAATATTTCTAGATTCTTCCTATCCTTCCTCAACTTGTTTATGAAGTCATAGATCACACCATGGGTAGAATTTTTTCCAACAATGTTAGCAAACCTGAAAATCGTTGACCTGAATGAATAATAATGGGAATATGCTGTTATGAA
>JAKBLT010000096.1:0-3045 GCA_021831925.1 Thermoplasmata archaeon | reverse complement strand
TAAATGAATCTCTGGACATGAGCGAGAAAGAGTACGAGAATGAATTCAGAAGATATGGCGGCGGTGGCGGTGGAGGATCACGCGGCGGTTTCAGACGCGGCGGGAATGACTACAACCGCGGCGGTAACGATAGAAGAAACAGAGACGATTAATTTTTAAACATTTTATTTTTAAGGCATCAGTTTTTATGCTGATGTCTTTGTTTTTTTCACCTGTGTGTTATACATATTGACTATTTCCTGAGTTGATGTGCTGTCAAATGCTGTCTTGTCATCCCTGAACCTCCCGGTAAAACGCGGAAACCTGACTGCAAGGCCTGCCACATTGCTTACTGCTCCAATCGCAGCTGTGTGCACTGGGCTCAACGTTATCTCAGCACCTGACACCTCAAGAACTTGAACCGGGTTTATCCAGACATCTGGAACCATTATGCTGTCTACGTTTGATGGTTTGCCAGTGGAGACATCGCCAGCAAATCTTTTAGGAAGGGAGAAAAGTACATCATCCGTGAACCCGGTACCGAGCTTGCAGACGGTCTCAAAAGTATCCTTTTCCTTATTATAAGATGCCATCAATAGGGCCCCATAAGTTCCTTTACGCCTGCCATGGCCAGCAAAGGCACCGACCACTACAAGATCGAGCGTATCGGCCAATTCTGACTGATAATCGCGCTTCATCTTAATCCACAGCCATCCCCTGGCACCAGCTCTGTAAATCGACTTATCAGACATATTCTTGGCCACAACCCCCTCGCATCCACTTTCAATTGATAAATCGAAGAATTTTTCAATCTCCTTTGCATCGGATGAAACTATCCTTTCTGCGAGGCTGAATCCTGGTGTATCATTGACTATTGATTCAAGAATAGATCTCCTCTCAGGATATGGTATATTCACGAGTGATTTTCCATCGAGGTAAAGAATATCAAACAAAAAAACTGTTAGAGGGACCTCAAGCACTGCGTTATCTAAATTGTATTTACGGCCCCTTCGCTGGGAGACGGCCTGGAATGGGTAAATCTCTCCAGTTTCTGGATTCATGGGTACCGCCTCACCGTCAAGTATACAATCATGATCCTTGAATGATTCAAGCGCGTTCTTTTTGATGTCTGGGAATTGTTCTGTCTGATTTTCTGTACCTCTTGAATATATCCAAATTGTCCCGGACCTCTTATGTAACTGACACCTTATTCCATCATATTTGAATTCAAATGCCGTCGCCAAACCATCCATTTTTTCAAGTATGCTGTCTATAGTCGGGAGACGTTCGGCAAGCATCACCTTTATTGGAACTCCAAGCTCCGGGCTCGAATTTCGTATCCTGTCATTATCCCCAATTTTCAGCAGATCAGCAATATATCCAAGATCCGGGTGGAGATTAAATGCATTCTCTACTTCTTCTCCATCCTGATAATTGAAACATGTGGAAAGAGCTGCAAGTATAGTCATATCAGAAGCCCCCAACCTTAGCTTTCCCGTAAGTATCCTTGTCGCGTACTTTGCCTCAACTGGCGTTGAATTGACAATCACACTCTCATATATCCTGATCCTCTCACCAGTGCTGCCTTTCCCGCTTGATTTAGCTATCTCCAACAGTTTTTCGTGCATTTCCCTAATCGACAGAGAAACGGGTTCAACTATCTTATTTGCGTTTGATACAAGGACGTTCTCGGCAAGCGAACCAAGATCACCTATCTTGTGAAACATGGATGTGACCTCCTCGACACTTTTTCCTGAAACCTCTGCAATTGCCTTTAAGATATATTTATCCGACATCCCGCTTTCTATTCCTTCATAATCCGGCGCCAGTTTCCCCTGTATAAGATAAACCAGGCTCTTCAGATCGTCTCCTGCTTTGGAAAAGAGATTGGACAGAAGATCGGTAATGAGTTTCCTCTTTGTCGTTTTTTCTATTTCCTCGAATACTTTCACAGCATCAGAGAATAGCATAGGGTGCTATCGCCTTCACTTTTATAATCATGCTTATAAAGGGCGAAACTGATTTAAAGCCGGCCAGAACAGATTAATGTTCAATGATCTTTGCAATACGAGTCATGCGATCAAGGATCATGCTCCTTGTTCTCAGATCGATTGAAATTCCGCGAAGATATGCAACATTCTTTCCAACCGCCTCATAAATGAATTTTATTCCTCTATATTGAATATCATTCAGGATAAGAGGCTGTGGAGATGCCACAATTCTTCTTCCTATTTTCTCAGAAAATGGATCTGTCTGATTTACTCTATCCCTGTTAGCCATGCAATATCCCACTATGGATCTTATCTGCTCCCATACGAAACTCTGCGCAGTGAATTTTACCTCAGTGTATCCATGCCTGTAGATCAGTGAAATCTTCTCAATTCGCCTGTAGGAGGACCTGCTGTCCCTTCTGCAGAAACATGAGAAATCATGTTCACCTTCAAACTTTAAGAATGCTTGCCTGAGAAATAACCAGTTTCCAGGAATAAAGTAAGTATATGATTTTGATTTGCAGTGTCTCGGGTTGAAACCGTTTTCGACATGAGCATAAGAGTAGAAAACCATATTTCTGCATTTTGCGTTTAAAATCTTCAGGATTTTTTTTGGATCGATTTCTGCCTGGATCATGAAGACATTACCGGATGATGAAACACCCCGGTCTGTTCTGGCCGCAGATCTGATTTTTTCCTTGATTCCAATGCTTCTCAGCGTTTTCATGATAGAATCTTCCACGCTGTTTTCACCGTTTCCAGACTGGAATCCAGTGAAATACGAGCCATCGTAGCCAAACTTAATGAGAAATCCCATTGAAAAGAATAAATCACACCTTTAAAATACCGACAGGTGAAAATTGGCATAGCCGGACTTGGTTCATCCGGATCCTTTCTCATCAACCTTCTCTCAAAGGATGGTTTCGACGTATCGGGGTTTGACCCCAAAAAGGAAGGATATTACATCCCGTGTGGTTATGCTTCTAATCATTCGAGAATGAAGGAACTGATTACCCTTAGCGGTCTAAATTTCGATGATTATGTTTTATCCAGGGCAGAGAAAGTAACATTCCGT
>JAKBLT010000023.1:6537-18159 GCA_021831925.1 Thermoplasmata archaeon | reverse complement strand
TATTCCTGTCTGATACCATGGAAAGGCGGGGGATAAATTCTGTCATGATTGGAACCGGCCAAACATCATGGATGCAGGGTTTCAAGTATACAATAGTACTGGATGCAATTGTCAATGATTTTGTATCCGGAGCTCTTGAAACAGTTGCACTTCAGGCATGGGACGAATTGCACCCTGAATTCATGTACCTCGAAGGCCAGGGTTCTGTTATCCACCCGGCTTATCCGGGCAGTTACGAGATAATCGGTGCGCTTCATCCGGATGCAATAATACTTCAGCATGCACCAAAGCGTTTATTTTATGACGGATTTGACCGGTTCAGGATACCTCCTCTTGAGAAATATATCAAGATTCTTGAACTGATGTCAGATAAAAAGGTGATTGCAATTTCAGTCAACAAGGAAAATATGACTTCTCAGGAGCTTCAATCATACATTGAGGATACACAGAAAAAATTTGGAATACCTGTTTTTGACCCTCTTGGGAATCTGTCTGAAATTGCCGGATATGTGAAGGATACTGTCAATGGTCAGTGACGAACAGAACTATCTGGACAGGATAGTTGTATTCGATAAAATCCGGATATCGAAGCCGGTTATCTCCGACAAAAGGATATCATCTGTCATTCGGATTTTTCATGGAAAATCAGAAGAAAGTTTTAAGCTCATCTTTTCTTATAGAGAGAAGGTTGCAATGGACCAAAAAATGGCCGGTCTTATACTTACTATGCCAGTCATCAACTTCTCTTATTTTAGCAGAAAACTTGAACTTGACTTTCCAGTCACAGAAATCGATCTGAATTACATCAGAAATGTAATGACGATAAACAACAGGGAGGTCTTCATCAACGCCATTTGCAGGAGAAGGTACAATTTTTACAAACCAGTTGCAATTCCCAGTGAGGATGAAATAACTGAATCAAACGCAAATGGAATAACTGAAATTATTGCAACCCAATTAATTCCTGACACACAAAAAACACAGCATATTAATGTAAACACTGGAGATAAAAGAAAAACCGCTGTTCTTTCCAGTGGTGGAAAGGAGAGCCTGCTGACATACTCCATTCTAAAAGAGATAGGAATGGATGTCCATCCAATCTTCTTCAATGAGTCAGGAGCCCACTGGAGGGCAGCTAAACCATCATTTGAATCTTTTTCTTCAAACAACCGGAATACAACAAAGGTATGGTCGAATGCAGACAGGTTTTACAGATTTTGTATAAATTTGCTTCCATTCTTGAACCATCCACTTATCCGGAAAAGGACGGATACCTACCCAGTTCAGATGTTTACCTTCCCTGTTTATGTTTTCTCAATTCTGCCCATCCTGATCAAAAGGTCAATTCCGTTTGTGTTCATGGGAAACGAATTTGACGATCCATCTGATATGCCTTCATATCATGGTCTATCCCATTATTCAGGAATTTATGACCAGACGCTTGATTTTACTAATTCTATCTCGCAATACATAAAGGGCAAGGGATATGATATCTCGCTATCATCAATCCTTTATCCGGTAACTGCAACGATTGTTGAAAGAATGCTGGTGAGGAGATACCACGATATTTTCTTGCTTCAACGTTCCTGTCATTCATGCAGCATTGTTCAAAATAGAGTAATCCCATGCGGTAAATGCTCAAAGTGCCTCGGCGTAATCATGCTCATACTTGCCGCAGGTGGAAAACCCGAGGAGGTAGGTTATACCGAATCAAGTATAGATCTGGCAAAAAGAAGCTCCGGCTCTCTTAGACTGGATACCGACGAGATAAAATACCTGTATTCTGGTAGCGCTGAAGACAGCCACGTTACAGGAATCCATGTCCTGCCTGATGAAAGAGAGCCTCTCAGCCATATAGCCTCAGGCATAAGAGAAAAGGTCCTCAGTATATTTCGTGAATACTGCAAAGGCCAATATTATTACAGAAAATCAAGATGGGTTCAGTCTTAGAAATATTCTTCAGATATCCGTTCAACGTCATCCTGTGTTTTTGCATTTTTATAATCTTCCAGCGGTTTTTCATTCAGCACTATGAAATTTGGTCCCCACTTGAATTTTGAAAGCAGGTTCACTGATTCTTCCGTGAATCCTGTAATGTAAAGAGCCGCGGCAGCTGCCTCCACTGAAGATAACAGCTCAAGTTTTCCATAATTGACGGGGTTCGAAGCAAGCAGGGGTGGAAGCCTTCTTTGGACCTTAAAACCATGTTTCTTTATGTTTTTTGAATCTCCCCAGGTACCATCAAGCAGGACTATTCCATACTTTTCCAAAATCATTCGGTCTGATGAGAGGAGGAAACTTTTCTCAAAGGCACTGAGCACCATGGATCTTCCTATCTGCCATTCCTTGATCTCCCTTGCAAGACCAAGTCTTTTCAATTTCCTCATAGTTGATTTATTCGGATCGTCTTCCCAGTAATATACAAACTTGACTTCCATTTCAAGATTCTATGTAACTCTTCGGCCTATAATTAGGGATCGCGGCTATCTGTCTGCGATCGAATCATTAGAAGAATATATCTAAAACCTTGCGCTTCCCCTACATGCATTACGTAGCCATAACAGGTGGTGTGATTTCCGGTCTGGGAAAGGGAACAATTACCTCGAGCCTGTCACATATTTTATCCAATTCAGGGCACAAAGTTTCTGCGATGAAGATCGATCCATATCTTAACTTTGATGCCGGTACCATGAACCCATATCAGCATGGCGAGGTCTTTGTCCTCAACGACGGCGGCGAGGTCGATCTTGATCTGGGTAATTACGAAAGATTCCTGAATAGAAATCTGTTAAAAGAAAACAACATCACAACCGGAAAGATTTACAGCCGCGTGATAGAGAAGGAAAGAGAGGGAAAGTATCTTGGGGAAACCGTACAGATAATACCCCATATCACAAACGAGATAAAAAGCAGGATCCGGAAAGTCGCTGATTCTGAGAAATGCGATGTCCTTTTGATAGAGGTTGGCGGCACTGTTGGTGACATTGAATCCATGCCATTCCTTGAAGCTCTCAGGGAGCTTAACAGGGAAGAGCCCAAGAATTCCCTCCTGTTCTGTCATGTAACACTAATACCGGAAATTGGCGGTAACATGGAACAGAAAACCAAGCCGACACAGCACAGTGTCAATGAGCTTCGGGGAATCGGAATTCAGCCTGATATTATATTCTGCAGGCTTAAGGGTCGTCTGTCCGAAGAGTCCAGGAAAAAAATATCAACGTTCACTGACGTTCCGGAAGAAGGGATTATTGGGGTTCCTGATGCGCACAACATCTATTACATTCCGGAGATAATGTACAGTCAGGGGATTCTGCAATACATTGAAAAATATTTCTCACTGAAACCAGGAGAATTCAGGGATCCATGGGTTGAATATAAACGGAATCTGGAGAGCGCGAAGGAAAAAGTGAAGATAGCGGTGGTTGGAAAATATACTAAGTTCATGGATGCCTACATAAGCCATAAGGAAGCATTCACTCATGTTACGGGAACAACCGGTATAGGCGTTGACATCGCTTGGCTGGATTCAGATGACGTCAAGAAAAATCCCTCGATTCTCTCGGAAGCGGATGGAATTCTTGTCCCAGGAGGCTTTGGATACCGTGGCGTTGAGGGAAAGGTAAAGGCAGTACAGTATGCAAGGGAAAACAACGTACCTTTCCTGGGCATCTGTCTGGGATTTCAGGCAGCTGTGATTGAGTACGCAAGGAATGTCCTTGGAATAAAAGATGCAAACAGCAGCGAGTTCGATCAGTCAACCAGTGATCCTGTAATCGATCTTCTCCCAGAGCAGATTGGCGTATCTGATCTGGGTGGAACCATGAGGCTGGGGGGCCAGAAGGTACATATTGAAAGTGGCACCATCGCAAGTTCCCTATATAGTACGAATGAAATCAGCGAAAGGCACAGGCACAGATATGAGGTAAATCCTAAATACATAGACCGGCTGGAGGAGAAAGGTATGATATTTTCAGGCAAGGACGACGCCGGAATACGAATGGAGATTGCAGAGATAAGAGGGAAAAATAATTTTATTGCGACCCAATATCACAGTGAATTCCAGTCAAGGCCATTAAACCCATCGAGGGTCCACAAATATCTGGTTCAGAGAGCACTGGAATTCAAGAGGGGGAGAAAAGTATGAAAGAAGTTCTTGATGAACTCGCCGGAAAGATAAACTCAAAATTAACAACAGATGAAAAAATGAAGAAAAAACTGGCTGGGGTGAAGAAGACATTTTCGTTGAATTTTGACGGAAAGGATTATTATAACTTCAGCCTGAACGACTGCAAAATTTCCGAAATATTGCCGGGCCAGAAGGATGCTGACATATCGATCGAGGTCGGATCAGATCTGTTCAGCAAGCTTCTGAGCGGTGAAGAAGATGCCATGTCAGCCTATTTCGAGAAAAAAATAAAGATAAAGGCTTCCCTGATGGACAAGCTTCTGATCAGTGAGCTCCTGAAATGACCTCTGAGATTGACGCATATTCTCAGCGATTGGAAAAGGAGGTCAGGTATGCTTACGAAATAGCAAACAGGGCCAGAAAAAAGGGATTTGATGTCACAGATAATGTCGAGATACCGCTGGCATCAGACATGGCAGAAAGGATTGAGGAATTGATCCAGATTAAGGGTCTTTCGTTATTGATCAGGAAAGCAAGTGAATCAATGTCCCGTGAAGAGGTATCAATTGCTGTGGCAAGGGAAATTGCAAAGCAATTCCTCGATCAGGGCAAGAAGATGGCGCTTGACAGGGCAGTCAGGGTCGGTCTCGCGATCCTGACTGAAGGGATCCTGGTCGCCCCTCTTGAGGGGATTGCATCTGTTGAGGTATTGCAGAACCCGGATGGAACGGATTATGCTTCGGTCGTTTATTCAGGTCCAATCAGGGGTGCGGGTGGTACTGCACAGGCAATGAGTGTGCTTATTTCAGATATAGTCAGGCGGGATCTCGGAATAGGCTCATTCGAGCCCACAGATGACGAAATTCAGAGGTATATAGAGGAGATCGATCACTATAACAGGATAAAACATCTTCAATATCTTCCCACACCCGAGGAGATCAAGCTCGTGGTATCAAGATCACCTGTGATGATAGATGGTGAGGGGAGCGAGGAGGAAGAGGTTTCTGGCCACAGGGATATGGCAAGGATTAAGAGCAACCGGATTCGTGGAGGTATGTGCCTTGTCATATCTGAGGGCCTTATACAGAAGGCAAAAAAGATTCTGAAATATACGAAATCTCTTTCATTGACGGAATGGGATTTTCTCTCCGAGATAATTGCGACCAAGACAGATGAGGTATCTGATACATCACACAAATCAGAGAAGTTCCTCAAAGACATAATAGCAGGAAGGCCTGTCTTTTCTCATCCTGGAAGACCCGGTGGATTCCGTCTTCGTTACGGTAGATCCAGAACTTCCGGACTGGCAGCTGCTTCGGTCAATCCTGCAACCATGGAGATACTTGGAAGGTTCATAGCCATTGGGTGCCAGATAAAAGTAGAGCTTCCCGGAAAGGCTGCTGCTGTAACCCCATGCGACACAATAGACGGTCCAATGGTACTTCTTGAGAATGGTGATCACGTAAGAATAAACAGGGTAGAACAGGCGCGTGATCTCAAATCTAAGATAGTCATGGTAACAGATGTTGGAGAGATACTCATGTCATACGGTGATTTTGCAGAAAATAACCACAGGCTTGAGAAACCATCTTTCACGGATGAATACTGGAATATTCTTGCCAGAAAAGCCGGTATCTCTGCTGGCAACAATGAAGAGATGCTTCCATCACTTGCATTTGCTCTATCT
Organism: Thermoplasmata archaeon; assembly: GCA_021831925.1. Classification (GTDB taxonomy): domain Archaea; phylum Thermoplasmatota; class Thermoplasmata; order Thermoplasmatales; family Thermoplasmataceae; genus UBA582. The sequence continues at coordinate 12,346 of JAKBLT010000023.1, read as the reverse complement.
AGAAAGTATTCGGTTCCACTTCATCCCAGCTGCACTTACTTCTGGCACGATATTACGGTTGAGGATCTGAAGGATCTTTATGCAGAGGTCTCTTCCACGCCCCGGGATGACATGAAATTCAGGAAATCAGATCGCATCATGGATATACTGATAAGGCTGGGGGTTGAATTCTCCTCAGATGCCAGCTATGTGCATCCTCTGAAACCAGAAATACTCATCTATTCACTTGGTCTAGACAGGAACAAGCCGGACCTTTTGTCAATATCAGAGAAAGAATCAGTTATGATCAATATCAACAGGTTATCGGGCATAAAGATAATGGAAAAGTCACCAACCAGGATAGGGGCCCGGCTTGGGAGACCAGAGAAATCAGGTGATCGAAAAATGAAGCCCAAGGTTCATGTCCTGTTTCCGGTTGAATCACACGGTGAAAACAGGCGTTCAATTAAAATGGCGAACGACAACGCAGAGGATGGATACGAAAGCGAAATAGCGATGCGTTCATGCCCAAAATGCGGAAATCTCACACCCGTGCCAATATGCGAGGACTGCGGTTCACCGACATACATATCTGATGAAAAGAAGCAGAGCCTGATAGATCTAAACAAACTGATAAAGGCGGCTGAAAGCAATGCCCATTTAACAATATCAAGCCTGCCTGAATTTAAGGGCGTTAAAAAACTAATGTCGGAAAGAAAGGTATGCGAACCACTGGAAAAGGGGATACTGAGAGCTAAAAATGGGGTATCGATCAACAAGGATGGGACCTGCCGGTATGACATGTCTGATATTCCACTAACGCACTTCTATCCTGAAGAGTCCAGCGTCACAAAAGAGAAACTTCTTGATCTCGGTTATAAGGATGGAGAGGAGTTCGAGATATTTCCACAGGACATTATAATTCCTGCCGATGCAGCATCTTATCTCCTTAAGGTAGCTGCATATATTGACGATCTTTTAACAGGATATTACAAGATGGAACCTTATTACATGTGTCACAAACCAGAGGACCTTATCGGGCAACTTGTAATCGGGCTGGCGCCACACACATCCGGCGGGATTGTCGGCCGGATAGTGGGAATTACAAAAGTGTCAGGCTGCTATGCACATCCTCTTTTCCATGCCGCTAAGAGACGTAATTGTGATGGGGATGAGGACAGCATAATGCTTTTGATGGATGGTTTGCTCAATTTTTCGAAACTTTTCCTGCCATCCACACGCGGGGGTCTGATGGATGCACCTCTTGTACTCACGCTCCATCTCAGACCGGATGAAGTCGACAAGGAGGCAATGAATCTCGATACACTTCCGGAATATCCAGAAGAGTTTTTCGAGGCCGCAATGCAGGAAAAGATGCCTTCCGAGATCGAGGACATTATGCAGACAATGAAAAACCATGTTTCCAAGACGGGCTCAGTGATGGGTATAAGTTACACAAACAAGACGGCAGACTTCAACTCTGGCGTCTTGATATCATCCTACAAAACAATCGGATCCATGCAGGAGAAGATAGAAAAGCAGCTTGGTCTGGCTGAGATCATAAGAGCGGTTGATGAGAACGACGTTGCTTCAAGGGTACTCAATGCTCATTTCCTGCCAGACATATATGGAAACTTCAGGGCATTTTTTTCGCAGGAATTCAGATGCACAAAGTGCAATACCAAATACAGGCGCCTTCCGCTATCCGGCCGGTGCAGGAAATGCAACAGCACATCCCTCAATCTTACGATACACAAGGCATCGATAGTGAAATACCTCGGTGAAACAATCAGGGTTTCACAGAAATATAAAATGCCGGAATATCTGACCGCAAGGATAGAAAATCTTTCCAGAACTATAAATGGCACCTTCATAGAAGAGAAAGAAGATGTTCCGGACAGCCTGGAGTCTTTTGGTGATGACAATTGATCGGATCTGTCTTTTCTGTCGGACCAGCAGGTACAGGAAAATCAACCTTTTCCGGCGCCCTGAAGGACTGGATGATATCACAGGGTCTTGATTCAGCAATAGTAAATCTCGATCCCGGGGCGGAATTTCTTCCTTACGAACCAGATTTTGACATAAGGGAGATACTCTCTTTGAGCGAGGTCATGTCTGAATACTCACTCGGGCCCAACGGCGCCCAGATAGTTGCGGCTGATCTTATGCTTGAGAATTACCAGGCTATTCTTAAGCCCCTTGAAGAATTCGAGGATTATTATGTAATATTCGATACACCCGGTCAGATAGAGCTTTTTGCCTTCCGCCAGGCTTCCCCTGTACTTGTTGATGCTATTACGGGAGGAAAAGCAGTAATTGCATTCATATCAGATTCCGTGATTTCTTCGAGCCCCTCTGGATTCATTTCGCAGAAATTACTCTATGGATCCGTAATATCAAGATTCTTTAAGCCATCCGTCAACGTGCTGAATAAATCAGATCTTCTCCCTGATGAGGAAATATCCCGGATAACAGGATGGGAAGAGGACACGGACAGGCTGCAGGAGGCATTCATGGAAGAAAGGCAGAAGATGGACAAGAATTACTTTAACCAGATAATCCATGCATTTCATGAAATAAACACAATCGGCAAGACTATTCCCGTATCCTCAAAGGAAATGCTCGGCCTCGAAGAGGTTTATGCCTCCATGTCCCTTTATTTCAGGGGAGGGGAGGATACTGATACCATGTTCAAGGACGATTGAATTATTATTCTGTATCAATTAAGAAAAGGGATTAAGATCTGGCATTCTAAAACTTTCGCAACTTGCTTTAATACGCCTTTATTTTTCTGTTAAAAACTGAATTCAGGCTCGAAACTTATTTATCATGTTCACGATGGGTAATGGAATGCCACAGAACAGACACTGCCTGATATGCTCTAGCTTAATTTTTTCAGGTCTTTACTGTTCTAGCTGCAACGCTGAAATCCGCCGTTTCAGGACCAGCGATGATATCACATTCGAGGAATGGCTCTCTATTGCGAAAACACACATACCAAGGCGGGAAACAGATAATTCCAAGACAATGGATCTTTACATTTTTGAACCTGCCTGCGGCGAAGATAAACGTTATTAATTAAGTCTTAATTTCAAAACGGTGAAAAAATGGCAGAAAAATGGAACTTAAAAGAAAACGCCAAGCCAAAGGATCTCGATGGCATAAGCAACCAGCAGATTGAGTATCACTTTGAGACCCATTATAAGGGCTACGTGAACAAACTCAACGAAATATGGGAGAAATTACCATCCGTGGACAGAAGCAAGGCAAACCAGAACTACAGCGAATTCAGGGAACTCAAGAATGAGGAGACTTTCAATTATGATGGCTCTCTTCTGCATGAGTATTATTTTCAGGGCCTCCACAAGGAGGATTCAAAGGTTCCAGAAAGCGTAAAGAAGGAGATTGAGGCCTCTTTCGGCAGTTATGAAAAATGGGTTGAGGACTTCAAGGCCACGGGTATTGCATTCAGGGGCTGGTCCCTTCTTGTCTTTGATCTCAACACAGGAAAACTCAGGAATATAGGCGCCGACGCGCACAACACAAACGGAATATGGAATGCAATCCTGATTCTTGCCCTGGACGTCTATGAGCATGCTTACTACACAGACTATGGTCCAAAGAGGGCCCCATACCTTGATGCATTCATGAAAAACGTATCATGGAAGCATGTTGAGGAGAGACTCAACAAAGCAAAGAAGATGTACGAAGTCTTCAAATAATTTTAAAATTTTTTATGGAATTTCATGATGAGATAACGTCGCTTATCCTGTCACCCTCATCTTCAGACATACTGGAGAAGAGGGATGAATTTATTATGATGAGAAGAGCAACTGCAGAAGAATTATTTTCCGAGCTTTGCTTCTGTATACTGGCTGCTAATACATCAGCCGAGATGGGGCTGAGAACACAGAAAATAGTTGGAACCGGACGGCTCATTTCCATGTCAGAATATGATCTTAGCAGGTTGCTGCATCTTGTAAGATACAGGTTCTATAATGTCAGAAGTAAGTTCATTGTAAGTGCAAGATCAATAATGTATGATTTACCTGAAATTGTACAATCGAGTGATCTTACAGGTTCCAGAGAATATCTTGTTCAGAATGTAGCTGGAATAGGGTACAAAGAAGCATCCCATTTTTTGAGGAACGTCGGTATTTTCAAGTTTGCCATCCTGGATAAGCACATACAGTCAATCCTTTCAGAAATGCTAAATATACGTATCGGCTCAATGACATCCAAAAGATACATAGAAATTGAGGAAAAAATGATAGAGATATCTGAAAAATATTCAATGGAGCCAGGTATATTCGATCTTTACCTGTGGAAACTAGCAACAGGGAGCATCATAAAGTGACAATAACGGTCAAAGATTCCAGGAAACTTGACATTAACTACAGGTACCTGCATGGATCAGTGGAACCATTAATGGCTAATGCAGGACGGGCCGTTGCTGAGGAGATTATACGGCATTTTCCGGACGCCCAGACTATGCTGATATTTTGCGGTTCTGGCAACAAGGCTGGAGATTCTATCTTCGCCGCGAAATCCCTCGGTTCCAGAATGGATGTCCGGATATTTTTCATGAAAGGGGAGGAAAGTATCCACTCCGATTATGTCAGGAATGTTCTAAGATCCATAACGTTCCAGAAAGTCTCTGGAAAAGCATTATCTGATGAAATAAAGAATGCTGATATATTGATGGACGGTCTCCTTGGAACAGGTCTCAAAGGAGATCCATCCCCCGAATATTCTGACATCATGCGGATGATAAACGATTCAGGTAAGCCTGTTATTTCTGTGGATGTGCCAAGCGGGGCTGGGTCCAAGATATCAGTCAAACCAGAATTTACAGTTGCGATGCATTCCATCAAGGCAATACCAGGCTACAAATACCCCGGGGAGGTCATCATAAAGGACATAGGCTTCGAAAATGGCTTCGAAAACGTTGTGGGACCAGGCGATTTTCTTAGTTATATTCTGCCTGATAAGAACTCGCACAAGGGTCAGAATGGCGTCCTTGGTATAGTTGCTGGTTTCGAATTCCCAGGGGCAGCAATAGTCAGTGCACTTGGGGCTGAGAAAATTGGTGTTGATCTGATCAGAATATATACAAAGCATATCCATGCAGGTCTGGTCCAGGGATATTCGCCATTTCTAATAACTAGGGATATAGAAGATCTTAGGGGAATTGAAAAGAGCACAGCCCTCCTTATAGGGCCAGGCATGGGTCTTTCTGTTGATTTCAAGGATGTCTTTCAGGATCTTCTTTCCATGGATATTCCAACTGTGATAGATGCAGATGCAATCAGGATCCTTCCGCTTTTGAGCTATAAGCGCAGTAAGCCGCTTCTCATCACGCCGCACTCCGCTGAATTCAAGGCTCTTACAGGCCTGGATGCTTCAGAGAGTACACTCCTTGATTATTCCAGGAAGACAAGAAATATTGTGATCCTGAAGGGACCAATGGATCTTATATCAGATGGAAATGTGATTGCTCGATCAAGTGGTGGAAACGCAAGGATGACAATGGGCGGAACTGGCGATCTGCTTGCGGGAATATCGTCATCTTTGCTCTCAAAGGGAATCGCGCCTTTCGAGGCCGCCAAACTGGCATCTTTCATCAACAAGAAAACGGGAGAAATGTGCTTCGATGACAGAAAGTACTGGTTTACAATCATGGATATGGTGGAAAAAATCCCGGATGTCATGAACTGGCTTGATGCATTCTGCCATGGGAACTAAGATATGGTTGATACAATTGACATGATTGACAACAAAACAAGACCCGTTATCCTTGATACAAGTGCAATACTTTCTGGAAAATACG